>NZ_KK073874.1:7885953-8213463 GCF_000585375.1 Cryptosporangium arvum DSM 44712 | reverse complement strand
CGTTGCGGACCGGGAGGGCGATGCGCCGGCCCCGCCGTCAGGCCCAGGCGCGCACTCCGCGGATGGCCACGCCGATGGTGATGATCAGCGAACGCCCTGCCGAGGTCGAGGACCGGGCGGTGCCCGGGCATTGGGAAGGCGACCTGATCATCGGCAAAGACAACAAGTCCGCGATCGGCACCGTGGTCGAACGCGCCACCCGTTACGTGATGCTCGTGCACCTGCCCACCGGCCGGACTCCGGGCTTGGTCGGTGACGGTCTGATCGCCACGATGAGCACGCTTCCGGCGCATCTACGCAGGTCGCTGACCTGGGACCAGGGCAGCGAGATGCACCTGCACCACCAGTTCAGCCTCGCCACCGACATGCCGGTCTACTTCTGCGACCCGCATTCGCCCTGGCAACGCGGCTCGAACGAGAACACCAACGGACTGCTCCGCCAGTACTTTCCCAAGAGCACCGACCTCGCCATCCACAACCGCGACCACCTCGACACCATCGCGGTCGAACTCAACGGCCGTCCACGCGAGACGCTCGGCTGGGAAACCCCAGCCGAGCGTCTCGCTAAGCTCCTGGCCGAAGCCAGCTAATCACCGGTGTTGCGACGACCCCTGGAATCCGCCGTGTTTCCGCAGCTAGCGGGCCGTTCGTACTGTGTGTGGCGGGTGAAGGATTCGAACCTTCGTAGGCTGAGCCGACGGATTTACAGTCCTCCGTCGTTCATCTGACTTCACGGCGCTGACCTGCAACTCCGCCGATTTTTGGCGAGGGCCTGGACGTGGTCGTCCGCGGATCGTCCGTCGTTTGGCCAGACTATTCGTCGGGCTTGGCTTGCCACAGCGCGCTGACCGGCATCGCCCGGAGTCGATCGCCGAAGGGCAGCGTTGCTGTGCCGGTGTAGAGAACAACGCCGAGCACGAAATCGTCAGCGAGCCGGTCCGCGAGCCGGCGTAGGCCGCGGAAGTCGTCCGGGCCGACAGTGGAGGCTGCCTTGACCTCGACGCCGACCACCCGACCACGCCGGTCCTCGAGGACGGCATCGACCTCGAACTTCGAATGGTCACGGTAGTGATAGAGGTCGACCATCGTCTCCGACCAGGTGCGTTGGCGTGCCAGTTCGGAGAGCACGAAGGTCTCCAGCAACGGACCGAAGGGGCCGCCGGGTCGCAGCAGCGCCCGGGCATCGACGGAGAGTTCCTGCGCGGCGATGCCAGAGTCGACGAAGACCAGCTTCGACGACGCGGTCGCGCGTGTTCCCAGGTTCCGGGACCAGCCGGGCACTCGTTTGACGAGGAAAATCTCCTCCAGGGCCTGCAGATAGCGGCTGATCGTCGGTCGGGACAGGCCAAGGTCGGATCCGATTTTGCCGTCGGCGTGCACGATCGTGCCGGTTCGGGCGGCGAGCAGGCGGACCAGGCGCCTTAGTTCGTCTTTGCGCTGGATATCCGCGAGTTGGCTGACGTCCCGATCGATGAGGGACTGCACGTAGGCATCGTGGAAACGGGCACGCCGACGCGGGTCGCTGCGGCTCACCGCCTCGGGCAGCCCACCCCGGACGATGCGTTGGGTGTAATCGGCGCGAGTTGCCTCTGACTCGACACGCAAGTCCGCGCCGAGATCGAACGCGGCGTCGATAAAGCGGTCCGGGGTTCCGTCGATCTCGCCTTGGCTGAACGGCCAGAGTTCGATCGTCTCCATTCGGCCGGGTAGTGCGTCCGGCGCGGCGGCCATACCGAATAGTTGGGACGACCCGGTCAGCAGGTAGCGCCCCGGGCGGGGGTCCTCGTCGACGGCTGACTTGATTGCTAGCAGCAAGTCAGGAGCTCGCTGAATCTCGTCGATGACTAGGAGGGACTCGGTCTCGACGAATCCGACTGGGTCGGTGAGAGCAGCCGCCCGGTCCTGAGGCTTGTCGAGATCCCGCCTCTCGCCGGCATGGTCCCCGGCCACCACGCGAACCAAGGTGCTCTTTCCCGCTTGGCGTGCTCCGCTGATCAGCACGACCCGGGTGTCAACGAGCGCCTCAGCGACCTGACCAGCTACTTTCCTCGGGATCAACGGAGAGATCACGCTTCGACCCTAGCGCATCGCATGTTCGTTATGCGACGAGTTGATGTTTCATTCGCGAGCCTTCG
This sequence comes from Cryptosporangium arvum DSM 44712, assembly GCF_000585375.1. Lineage (NCBI taxonomy): Bacteria > Bacillati > Actinomycetota > Actinomycetes > Cryptosporangiales > Cryptosporangiaceae > Cryptosporangium > Cryptosporangium arvum. The sequence continues at coordinate 8,211,328 of NZ_KK073874.1, read as the reverse complement.
GCTTTACGCTCGCGGCAAGGGCACCTTCTCCCTGCGGCCGATGCGAAACACTCAGCCAACGCCACCATCCTCCTCGGCGGCCGTTTCCTAGCTGTCCGCCGTAGGCAAATCCGCCGCTGGCCGCTGGCACTTTTAATCTGCGGGTCTGTTAACCAGTGCTATCTACTGCGATCTTCTGTTAGCCGTGAAGTACATAAACGTCATTTCGGGCAGGCGGCGGACGTCGCTTCAGGAATCCACGGGCTCACGCCGGGCTCAACGGTCGCTTCTGTCGGAGGCCGCGCTGCGCTGGCGGTCGGCCAGACTCCGCGCCCGGCCGCCCCTTGCCGTTTGCGGCCCGCGATGAGCGGGAGTCGCCCTTCCCGGGTCATCCCCAGAAGATGCAAGGGGTCGCGGTCGAGTTCCTCGAGGAGCTCGGCAACGTGCGGAGACGGCGGGAACAGGTCGTAGGCGTGGAAGCGGAGATTGCGGTCGCGCCAGTAGAGCTGCCAAGTCCGGTCGGCCATCGTGTAGCGCAAGCGGGCGACCGGCAGCGTCGTCTACGGCGAGTCGTCCTCGGTATACGGCGCCCGGCGTTCCACGATCGTCAGGTGCCGGGCCGCCACCTCGCACTCCACCCGGACCTGATGCAGGGCGCGCTCGGGGACCCGATCGGCACACCACTTCTGGACCCGTACGACATCCAGTCCGGTAGTGCCACCCGCCCAGCCTTCCACCGCGCGGTGACGGAGGCCTCCCCAGGGCATGCGATGCCGGCCGGAATCAGCCCCGCGACACGCCGCCACGGCGCCCACGACCCGCCGATCGCCGTCCGGACGTTGTCCGCCGTGCGTCCGGCCCCAGTGATAGCCGGTGGAACACAGTGGGACACAACCGGACACCCTCCCGCCCGCCCCGGCCGCAAAGCCAGCGGACACGACAACGGCCCCTGCCCAGCGTTTCCGCTGGCCAGAGGCCGTTTCACCCAGGCGTGGCGGGTGAAGGATTCGAACCTTCGTAGGCTGAGCCGACGGATTTACAGTCCGCTCCCTTTGGCCACTCGGGCAACCCGCCTGGGGACTTGCACTTGCTGTACTGCCAAGAGGGAGGATAGCCAATGACCTAGCCCGGGCACCAATCAGGTACCCGACACAACCGGGAGGAGCAGCACACAGTGGCGGACTCGTCGTTCGACGTCGTCAGCAAGGTCGACCGGCAGGAGGTCGACAACGCCCTCAACCAGGCCGCCAAGGAGCTCAGCCAGCGGTTCGACTTCCGTGGCACGAACGCGTCGGTCAGCTGGGCGGGGGAAGAGGCGGTCACGTTCCAGGCCGACACCGAGGAACGCCTGCTCGCGGCGCTCGAGGTGTTCAAGGACAAGCTCGTCAAGCGGGGCATCAGCCTCAAGGCGTTCGACGCCGGGGATCCTCAGCAGTCGGGCAAGTCCTACAAGCTGTCCGGGACGATCGTCCAGGGCATCGAGAGCGAGAAGGCGAAGAAGATCGCCAAGGCCATCCGGGACGAGGGCTTCAAGGGCGTCCAGGCCCAGATCCAGGGTGACCAGCTGCGGGTCAGCGGCAAGAAGCGCGACGACCTGCAGGCCGTGATCGCTCTGCTCAAGAACGAGGACTTCGGCATCCCGCTGCAGTTCGTCAACTACCGCTGAGTCGGCGGAAAGCGGTCCCGTCACGTCGGGCTCCGGCTCGTCCGACCGGGACCGCTTCCGCGTAGCACCGTCGGCGGCGGGCCACCCGAGCCGGCCGTTCCGATTCGGTCAGGTCTAGCTCAGCCAGCGGCGGCCCTGGCCGACCAGCACACGGCCGAACTGCAACTCGGGAAAATGCGCTCCGGCGCCCAGCGTCGCCGGGTCCTCCAGCTCCCGGAACAACCGTTCACGTACCCGCGAAGCCATTTCGGGGTCCGCGTCCCCGATCGACTGCCAGGTCGGTTCGTCCAGCTGAACCGGACACACGATCGCGTCCCCGAGCAGGAACGCGCGTGCTCCGCCCGAGGCCACGATCACGCTCAGATGCCCCGGCGTGTGCCCGGGTGTCATCGTGACCGACACTCCGGGAGCGATCGTCATGTCCTCGGACACCGGCCGCAACCGCGACGATCCGCGGAACCCGGCCCGGATGTGGTCGAACATCCAGACCGCGGGGTCCAGCACGAAGTGGTCCCACTCCGGAGCCCCGAACCAGATCGTCGCGTTGCCGAACGTCGGTGCCGCCGAACGGTCGAAGAGCCAGCCCGTGTGGTCGGAATGGAGGTGCGTGCAGATCACGTCCGTGACGTCGGCCACCGCTACCCCGAGCGCGCGCAACCCCACCGGCAACTGCCCACCCACGAGCAGCCGCCGCGGGCCGCTTTCGCGCATCTGCGGCCCCATCCCGCAGTCGACCAGGATCGTCCGGTCACCGGTGCGGACGAGAAAACACCCGATCGGCAGGAACGCGAACCCGTCCGAGCCGAACAGGTCCTCGTGCCCCTCAGCGCGCACGTGGTCGCCGAAATACTCCGGCGACGCACGGAACGTCCCGTCGGCTAGCGGATGAACGTCGATGTCACCGATCAGCATCGCGGCTACCGGTTCGCGTAGATCCGTGACGGGGTGATCAGCACCGCGGTGCGACCCTCCGCCGTCATCACCCGGTCGTACTCGTCAAAATCGTCGTGCGTGCCGCCGGCCGCGGTGAAGACCTCACGCAACAGCAACCGCAACCGCTCGGCGTCGACGCCGCCGAGCGGATCGTCCGGCCCGATCAGCTGAGCCTTACCCTCGACGGCGACCCACTCCCAGCCGACCCGCAGAACCACCGTGGTCTGTGGCCGTTCGCGCAGGTTGGCGAGCTTGCGTGAGCCGCCGATGGCCACGTATCCGACGACCTCGTCGCCGCTCACCGGATGGGCGAGCACGCCCGCGTTGACCACCGACGACTGAATGCTCCCGTCGGCCCGCGACGTCGAAACCACGACGAGCCCGTGCTCACGCGTGACGAGACGCGCGACATCCGTGAGGTCGGCCATGCGCCGACTGTATGCCTCCGGGCCGAGCCCAACTACGCCTGTGGACAGACGAAAACGGGGTCTCCCGAAAACTAGGCTCGATGCCGTGGTGACCGAACGTGTCGAATCCTGGCTGCGCCGGCGTCCGGTGCTGGCCGACGCCGGAGTGGCGCTGCTGCTCTGGTCGGTCGACCTGCTCCTCCGGTCGAACCTGGTCTTCGCCGGGCTGCTCGCCGGCACTCTGCTGCTGCGTCGCACGCGCCCGGTCTGGTGCGCCGGGCTGGTCACGGTCATCGCGTTCGCGCAGTGGCTGCTGCTCCCGCACATCGTGCTGCTGGTCGCCGATCTGGCGGTGCCGCTCGCGGTCCACGCCACCGCCGCCTACGGCCCCCGCTGGGCCTCCCGCGCGATGTTGACCGCCGGTCTGATCGGGGCCGGTCTCGGCGCTTCCACCTGGCCTCCGGTGGCGGAGGCGACGCTGGGCAGCCATGCGCTCTTCGGCGCCGCGATGGCCAGTTTCGTGCTCACCGGCTGGGCGCTGGGGGCGTTGAAACGGGTCCGGGTGGAACGTCTCGCGGCGCTGGAGGTCGAGCGCGACCAGAAGGCGCGGCTCGCGGTGTCGGCCGAGCGCACCCGAATCGCCCGCGAGATGCACGACGTCGTCGCCCACTCGCTCGCGATCGTGATCTCGCAGGCCGACGGTGGCCGCTACGCAGGCTCGCCCGAGGCCGCGCAGGCCGCGCTCACCACGATCGGCGAGACCGGCCGCCGGGCGATGGGCGAGACCCGCCGCCTCCTCGGCCTCCTCCGCGAGGAGCCCGATCCCCGCACTCCCCAGCCGAGCCTGGACGACGTGCCCCAGCTGGTCGAGCAGGTCCGCGCCGACGGCCTCGACGTCGACCTCCGCTTCGACCCGCCACCGGCCCCGGTCGGGTCCGGTCTCGGCCTGGCCGTCTACCGGATCGTCCAGGAGAGCCTCACGAACGTGGTGAAACACGCCGGGCCGGCGGCCCGCGCCGCGGTCGAGGTGCGCTGGTCCCACAACGAACTACAACTACGCATTTCCGACGACGGGCAAGGCGCCATCGGCGGCAGTGGCAGTGGGCAACGCGGCGGCGGTGGCAGTGGGCACCGCGGCGGCGGTGGCAGTGGGCAACGCGGCGGCGGTGGCAGTGGGCACCGCGGCGGCGTTGACAGCAGGCCCGGGGGCGGCGGCAGTGGGCACGGCGTCGTCGGGATGCGTGAGCGCGTCGCGGCGTACGGTGGCACGATCCGGACCGGACCGGGGCGGTGGGGAGGGCACGAGGTGTGCGCACGAATCCCGACGTCCCCGTGATCTCGGTGCTGCTCGTCGACGACCAGCTGCTGGTGCGGGCGGGGTTCCGGCTGGTCATCGATTCGCAGCCCGATCTGACCGTGGTCGGCGAGGTGGGGGACGGCGTGGCAGCGGTCGCCGAGGCCGAGCGCGTGCGCCCTGATCTGGTGTTGATGGACGTCCGGATGCCGATCATGGACGGGATCGAGGCGACCCGGCGCATCACCGCGCTCGTCGAGCCGCCGAAGGTGGTCGTCCTGACCACGTACGACCTGGACGAGAACGCGTTGGCGGCGATCCGGGCCGGCGCCAGCGGGTTCCTGCTCAAGGACGGTGCGCCGGAGGACATGCTGGCCGCGCTGCGGACCGTGCACGCCGGCGATGCGGTGATCGCCCCGTCGACGACCCGGCGGTTGTTGGACATGCTGGCGCCGGGGTCGGATCCGGCCGCCGTGCGGGCGGTGGAGTCGCTCACCGAGCGTGAACGGGACGTGCTCGTCGCGATGGCACGCGGCTTCTCCAACGCGGAGATCGCCGAGCGGCTGCTCGTCTCGACCGGCACGGTCAAGACCCACGTCGGGCGCATCCTCCACAAACTCGCCGCCCGTGACCGAGTCCAGGCCGTCGTCTGCGCCTACGAATCCGGCCTGATCCGCCCCGGCCGCTGACCCACGTCAATCCGCCCCGGCGCACATCACCCCAGTCCGGTCCGGCGCGCGACAACTCGCGTCACCCACGCCGCGCCCCGTACGGGCCCGTACAGCAGTTCCCCTCGCCGGCCGCCGGCCCGGGAGCGGCCCGGGGCGCGGCGGCTCCGCCCGCGTGCGATCCCGGCCGACAGGCACGACGGCGACCGGGACCCACGCGGAACTCTCGGGGAGGTGCCGCCCTCGGGTCGTCCGGGCCACACCGCCGGTCCGGCCACGAACCGATGAAAATCCGGCCTCGCGTGGATCTCACCTAGCAACAGCCATGCGAGCAAGGAGCACGAGCATGAAGGACTTGACCGGTAAGACGGCGGTGGTGGTCGGAGCTAGCCGGGGCCTGGGCCGCGGCGTCGCCGTCGCGTTTGCGGAGAGTGGTGCGCAGGTCGTGGCCGTCGCCCGGAACCCGGTGGCCCTCGACGAGGTGGCCACGGCACACGAGAACATTCGCCCCGAGGTCGCGGACGGGGCCGATCCCGCGGCGGCCTGGACCCTCGTGGATCGCTACCGGCCACAATTCCTGGTCCTCGTCGCCGGGGCCGTTCCGGTGATGCACCCCCTGCACCAGCACACCTGGGAGACCTTCTCCACGAACTGGCACAGCGACGTGAAAATAGCGTTCCACTGGCTGCGTGAGTCCCTGCTCGCACCGCTCGATGCCGGTAGCCGGATCGTCGTGGTCAGCAGCGGGGCCGCGGTCAACGGTTCTCCCGCCAGCGGTGGATACGCGGGCGCCAAGGCCACTCAACGATTCATCGCGAACTATGCCCAGGCGGAAGCAGACCGGGCCGGGCTGGGCCTGACCATCACCGCCGTGTTGCCGCAACTGACCTCGGCCGGGGAGGTGGGCCGGCAGGGCATCCGCGCCTACGCGGCACGCAACGACCAGACCGAGGTTGCCTTCGTCAGCCAGCGGGGTCCGCTGTTGACTCCGGAAGCCGCCGGTGCCACCCTGCTCGACCTGGTCACCGCTGACCCCGCGACGACGGCACCTGGCTACGTCCTGCTCGGCGAAGGTCTGCGCCCACTGCCGTGACCGCTCCGGCCGCGGCCGGAACCATGGCGCCCCGCTACCCGCCGCTCGTCGACGGTTCTGCGCCGACGGCTTCGGCTGCGGCGCGAACTGGTGATGACCGGTTCCGCAGACAGGCGATGAATTTCGTCCCTTGCGCGGATCTAAGCCTGTGACGAACGAAATTGAGCTGATCGGGGCGATGATGAGGACGAGCCACCCGGCTGCGACACGGAGCAGTCGATGACGGTCCTGGAGGGCGCGACGTCCCGGCTGCTGACCGACCGCGACTTCGCCCAGCGAACCGATGCGTACCGGCCGGAACTGCTGGGGTACGCCTACCGCATGCTCGGCGGACTGCACGACGCCGAGGACGCGGTGCAGGAGACATTGCTGCGGGCGTGGCAGGCCCGCGCGCAGTTCGCCGGGAGGTCGTCGCTGCGCACGTGGCTGTACCGGATCGCCACCAACGTGTGTCTGCGGGCGGTCGAACGGTCCGGCCGCCGGCCGCTGCCCTCCGGGCTCGGCCCGTCCGACCTCGGTGAGGAAACGACCTGGCTGCAGCCGGTCCCGGACGTCTGGGTCCTTCCCGCCGACGCTGACCCGGCCGCGCTGGCGGTGGCACGCAGCAGTGTGCGGCTGGCGTTCGTCGCCGCGCTCCAGCACCTGCCGGCCCGGCAACGCGCGGCGCTGCTCCTGCGCGACGTGTTCGCCTGGCCCGCCGCGGACGTCGCCGAGTTGCTCGGAGTCAGCGTCGCCGCGGTGACCAGCGCGCTTCAACGAGCACGTGCTCAACTGACCCGGTTCCCGTCGATCGAGGACGACCTGCAGGACCCGACGGATCCCGACCTGCGCGCACTCGTGGAGCAGTACGCGACGGCCTTCGAGAACGCCGACGTCGACGCACTGGTCCGGTTGCTGCGCCACGACGTGGTGTGGGAGATGCCACCGCTGCGACAGTGGTTCGTCGGCCGCGAACCGGTCGGCCGGTTCCTGGCCACGACCGTGTTCGGTGTCGCCGGGCCCTGGAAGATCGTCGCCACCACCGCGAACGGACGCCCCGCCCTGGCGACGTACCTGGCCGGCCCGGACGGTCGGCCGCACGCCCATGCCCTGCAGGTGCTCGAGCCCACCCCCACCGGCATCGCCGCCGTCGTGGCCTTCCTCGACCCCGCCCTGTTCGAGGTTTTCGGCCTGCCCGCGTCGCGCTGATCCGCACTTTCCATCCGTACGACGATCACGGAGCACACCCATGCCCGAAACCCCTTCCGCGCGTCGCGGCTGGACGCTGGTCCTGGCCTCGCTCGGCAGCTTCCTCGCCGCACTCGACGTCGTCGTGGTCGCCACGGCGCTGCCGGTGCTGCGTACCCAGCTGGGCGCGAGCCTGTCCCAGTTGGAATGGACCCTCAACGCCTACAACCTGGCTTTCGCCTGCCTCATCCTCAGCGGCGCGGCGCTCGGTGACCGCTTCGGCCGGCGGCGCCTGTACGTCACCGGGCTCGTCGTCTTCACCCTGGCGTCGGTCGCCGCGGCCGTGGCCACCGACGCGGGCACGCTGATCACGGCCCGCGTCGTTCAAGGGGCGGGAGCGGCAATCGTCCTTCCGCTGTCGCTGGTGCTGATCAGCGAAGCGTTCCCGATCGGCAAGCGCAGCGTCGCGATCGGCATCTGGGGCGGCGTCTCCGGTCTCGGTGTCGCCGCCGGCCCGGTCCTGGGCGGCGCGGTGACCGAAGGACTGTCCTGGCAGTGGATCTTCTGGCTGAACGTGCCCGTCGGGCTGGTCGTGGCGGCGCTCTCCGCGGTGCTGCTGCGAGAGAGCCACGGCCCTCGCTCCCGGCTGGACCTGCCCGGACTACTGCTGGCCGCCGCCGCCCTTTTCGGCCTGACCTGGGCTCCGGTGCGGGCGCCCGAGGTGGGCTGGACCAGCGGGGAGGCGCTCGGCTCGCTCGCCGCCGGTGCCGTGCTGCTCACCGTGTTCCTGGCCTGGGAGCGGCGAGCCGCGTCGCCCATGCTGCCGCTGGGCTACTTCCGCCTCCGCGGCTTCGCCACCGCCAATGCCGTCATCTTCCTGCAGTTCGTTTCTCTGATCGGCTCGCTGTTCCTGATCACCCAGTACTTCCAGATCGGACTGGGCTACCGGCCGTTCGAAGCCGGGCTGCGGCTCCTGCCCTGGGTCGCTATGCCGATGCTCGTCGCGCCGATCGGCGGTGTTCTCGCCACCCGGTTCGGCAACCGGCCGGTGATGCTGATCGGGATGCTGCTCCAAGGCGTAGGCCTGGGCTGGCTCGCCGCTGTCGCCTCGACGAGCGTCGGCTACGGCACTGTGGTCGGGCCGCTGATCGTCGCCGGCGTCGGCATCGCCCTGGTCTTCCCGACCACCGCGGACGCGGTCGTGGCCGCGGTGCCGCCCCGCGACTCCGGGGTGGCGGCCGGCACCAACAGTGCGCTGCGTGAGCTCGGCGGCGTCTTCGGTGTGGCGATCCTGGCGGCGATCTTCGCTGCTCACGGCGGCTACGCCACCCCCACGCAGTTCACCGACGGGTTCCGCGCCGCGATGATCATCGCCGCGTTCACCCCGCTGCTCGGCGCGGTCGCGGCCGCCTTCGCCCCCGGCAAGCCGCGCCCCACCGCTGACCCGGAACCGGTCGGGACTCCGACGGGTGCGCGGGTCGGGTGACGAGCGATTCCGGGCGGCGGAGTCCCCGACGGCTGGGCGCGGTCCCTCTCCGGGCCGATGCGGTCCGGCCCGGCGGCAGACGCGGACGGGGCCGTCGGCTACCTAGCGTCGGCGACGCCCCGAGGCCGTCCCGGTCTCGACCCGACGCGAAGGAATCGGATGCGTCTCACCCCACCCCGCGCCGCGCTGGCCGTTGCGACCGTCGCCACCGCACTTGCCGGAGCGGTCGCCGTCGCCGCCCCACCAGCGACCGCGCAACCCCCAGCGGCCACCCGTCACCAGGCGGCGCCGCTGCTCACGTTGCCCGAACCCACCGGCACGTACGCGGTCGGGACCACGCCGCTGCACCTCGTCGACACCGACCGGGCCGATCCCTGGGGCGACGGCAAACAGCGCCGCGAACTGATGATCAACATCTGGTACCCGGCGCGGACGGCCGCCGGCCACACCCGATTCCCGTGGCTCACCCCGGCGGAAGCGGGCCCGGTCGGCCGCGACTTCGTGCAGACGCTCACCGGCGCGCCCGGCGTCGTCGGTGGCGTGGACGCGGTGCGAACGCACGGGGCGGTGGGAGCGCCGGTCGCGAGGAAGCCGGGCGGTCACCCGGTCGTGCTGTTCTCGCCGGGGTACGGCGCCGAGCGCAACTCCAGCGCCGCGCTGGTGGAGGACCTGGCCAGCCGGGGCTACGTCGTCGTGACGATCGATCACCCGCACGACGCGACGGCCGTGCGGTTCCCGGACGGGCGCACCGTGCCGAACACGATAAACGCGCTCCTGGAGAAGGACCCCGACACGGTCATCCGCAAGGCGCTCGACGTCCGGGTCGCCGACACCCGGTTCGTCCTCGACGAGCTGCAGGCGCGCCACCCGCGCTGGATGCGGCTGGAGCACGTGGGCATGGTGGGGCACTCGCTCGGCGGCGCGACCGCGGCTCAGGTCGCGCACGACGACCCCCGCGTGACCGCCGGCATCGACATGGACGGCAACCCGTACGGCTCGGTGGTCACCGACGGCCTCGACAAGCCGTTCCTGCAGATCGCCAGCGGCAGCACCACGCGGGAGAACACCCCGGACTGGGGCACGTTCTCCGACCATCTCCGCGGTTGGCACCGCGAGATCAAGGTCGTCGGCACCGAGCACCTGAGCTTCCACGACGTCGTCCTGGCCCGGGCGAAGCTGGCGGAGATCCCCGGCATCGCACCCGCGATCCTGACGGAGGCGTTCGGGACGCTCGACGGCCGCCGGACCGTCACGCTGGAGCGGGCCTACGTGAGCGCGTTCTTCGATCTGCACCTGCGCGGGGTCGACCGGCACCTGTTCGACCGGGCCGTCCCAGCGTTCCCAGAGGTCACACTCGTCTGAGGGCCATCTCAGGGACGATCTCCGGTGCTTCCCCGATGGGCGGGGAACCGATGCGGCGCGACGCTGGAGGGACGAAATCCTCGTCCATCGGAGAGAGCCGTGGAGATCGACGGAATCATTTCTGCCCTCATCATCGGCACGATCATCGGTGTGCTCGGCCGACTGGTCGTCCCGGGTAAGCAGCACGTCGGCTGGCTGATGACGCTTGTCGTCGGCATCGTCGCCGCGCTCGTCGGCACGGGTGTCGCGAGCGTTCTCGGTGTCGCCGACACGCCGGGTGTCGACTGGATCGAGCTGGCCGCGCAGATCGCGCTCGCCGGCGTCGGTGTGTCACTGGTGGCCAACTCCTCGAAGGACCGTCCGAAGATCACCTCCGGACGCTGACGAGCCCCTGGCCGCACGCCCGACCCTCGTCGCGGCCAGGTGACCACTCCCGCCCCGGGCGCTGCCGGGCGGGGGTGGTCGTCCGCGGTCCGGCCACCCCTTCGTTCCGCCGGACCGCGGACATCGGGGGATAGTGGCCCGATGATCGAGGTGGGGCCGCGGCTCGCCGTCGCGCTGGTGTTTCTGACGGTGACCGCCGCCCTGTGGGCGGCCGTGCCGATCGCCGGGATCCTCATCGGCGGCGCGATGACCGCCACGTCGCTGGCCGGACGCCGGGCGCTCGACGAGCTCGAAACGCGCCACGGTGAGGTCGAAGCCGCGTTGTCCCTCGGCTTCCCCGACCGGGACGCCGCACTGGAGATCTGCCGCCCGACGGCCGGGCAGGCGCTCGTGCCCGCGCTCGACCAGACGCGGACGGTCGGCTTGGTCACGCTGCCGGGTGCGTTCGTCGGCGTGCTGCTCGGCGGAGGCAGCGCGGTGGAGGCGGGTGCGACCCAGCTGCTCGTGCTCGTCGGGCTGCTGGCCGTGGAGTCGATGGCCGCCCGCGGACGGCTGGCCCGGACCTAGAACAGCCGCTTCAGCGCGTCGTCGATTCCGGCCGGGAGCTCGATGCGGAACTCGTCGGTGAGCACTGTCCGCAGTTCGGCCAAGGTGTCGATCTCCCGCCGGTCGGCGGTGCCGTCGGCCGCGTACGCGGTGAAGGAGCGTCCGGCCAGCGCCAACCGGCGCCCGTCCCGCGTCGGCCTGGCCACGGTCAGGCCCCGGACGAAATGCGATTTCGGCGACGTCGAGAGGAACCAGTTCGGCGCCTCGTCGTCCACCGCGAAGGCGGGGGTGAGTTCGAACCGGTAGGTCGTGCGCCATTCGCCGCGCAACCGCACCTGCTGGCGCCACGCGCCGAGCGGGTTCTCCGAGTGGAGGAGCCGGAAGACACCGTGCGGGGTTTCCTGCTCGATGTCCGGCTCCACGCGTAGCGGTGCGGTGAGCGTCATCGCGCCGAAACCGACGTCGGTGATGTAGGGCGTCCCCGCCAGGTCGACCCGGATCAGTTTGTGTCCGCGCGGGGTGACGTCGTCGTCGGAGCCGCCCCAGACGACGCGGGCCTGCAGCCCGTGCGTGGTGAACCCGATCTCGTCCAGCGCGGATTTCAGCAGGCGGTTGTGTTCGAAGCAGTAACCGCCCCGATGACGGTCCACCAGCTTCGTGCTCAGCGTGTTCAGGTCCACCGGGACGCCGGAGAACGGGTCGAGGTTCTCGAACGGGATCGTCGTGGCGTGGGCGTAGGTCAGCGCTTCCAAGGTTCGGAGGTCGGGTGCGACCGGGCCGTCGTGCCCGATCCGGGTCAGATACGCGTTGCTCATGCTTTCCACCGTCACATCTGCACTGTGGTTGAGGTCAAGCGTGGATGGGTAGAGGGGGCGCACCCCTCCGGATCGGTCGGTGATGCCCGTGTCTGTCGGTCGATTACGTCCCTTCGCCGTGAGCCTGCTTCTCGTGGCCGCGTTCCTGACGGCCTGCTCCAGCGACGATTCCCGGACGACGATCACGTTCTTCCAATTCAAGCCCGAAGCCCAGGCCTACTTCCGGGACCTGGCGGATCAGTTCGAGAAAGCCAACCCCGACGTCCGGATCGTCGTGGACAACCCGGCCGAACCCGAGACCGCGCTGCGCACGCGGCTGGTGAAGAACGACGTCCCCGACGTGATGTCGCTGAACGCGAACGGCGCGTACGGCGAATGGGCCACGGCCGAGATCTTCCGTGATTTCCGGGACGAGCCGATTCTCGACGACGTCAATCCGGCCTACGTCGACATCGTCAAGACCCTCGGCCAGGGGACGCCCGGCGAGGTGAACGGAGTTCCGTTCGCGGCCAACGCCAGCGGGCTGCTCTACAACGAGCAACTCTTCGCGCAGCAGAAAATCGCGGTGCCGCGGACGTTCGACGAGCTGATCGACGCGGCGGAGAAGTTCAAAGCGGCCGGCGTCACGCCGTTCTACGGAATGCTCGCCGACACCTGGACCGCACAGTCCCCGCTCGCTCCGCTCACCGCGCAGACCCAGGGCGACACGTTCTTCGAGGATCGGTTCGCGGGTCGGACCGACTTCGCCACCGGCTGGCACGAAGCGATGGACAAGCTCGCCCAGCTCTTCCGGTTCACGCAACCCGATCCGCTGTCCAAAGGCTACGAGGACGGCACTACCGCGTTCGCCCGCGGGGAAGTCGCGATGCTGCTGCTCGGCAGCTACGCCGTTCCCCAGATCCGGGCCGGCAAGCCGAAGTTCCAGGTCGGCAGCATCGCTCTGCCCGCCACCGACGATCCGTCGAAAACGACGCTCGTCTCCGGCGTCGACGTCGTGTTGACGGCTTCGCGCGACGGTGATCACCCCGAAGAATCGCAGCGCTTCATCGATTTCCTGATGGGGGAGCAGGTCATGAGTGAGTACTGCGAGGCTCAGGTGGCCGTGCCCACCCGGAATGGCCTCACGAACACCGACCCGGCGCTCGCCGGCGTCCAGCCGTACGTCGATTCCGGACGGATCGTCGGCTTCACCGACCACCAGTTCATCCCGGCCATCCCGCTCGGCCCGCTCCTGCAGACGTTCGTGGTCGACGGCGACGTCGACGCGTTCCTGCACGACCTGGACGACTCCTGGGACAAGGTCGCGAAGCGCCGCACCTGGGGACTCGGGGCGGTGAAGCAAGGGTGACCGGACGCGTGCCACGGGCGTTCTACCTGATGGTGCTGCCGGCGTTCGTGTTGTTCTTCGTCTTCCACACGATCCCGGTACTGCAAGGTATCTACTACAGCTTCACCGACTCCCCGGGCTACGGCCCGTCCGATCTCGTCGGCTTCCGGAACTACGTCGCGTTGTTCACCGACGGCCGGGTGCTGCACGCCTACTGGTTCACGCTGCTGATCGCGGCGGTGGCGACCGTGCTCGTCAACGTCGTCGCGCTGGCCATCGCGCTCGGGCTCAACAGCCGGATCAAATTCAAGACGACGCTGCGCGGCATCTACTTCATCCCGAACGTGCTCGCGATCCTCGTCGTCGGGTACATCTTCGCCTACCTCTTCAACAATTCGCTGCCGGCGTTCGCGTCGAAGCTCGGAATCGACTCGCTCTCCACCTCGCTGCTCACCGATTCCTCGACGGCCTGGATCGGAATCGTGGTCCTGGCGGTCTGGCAGGCGGCCGCGTTCAACATCATCATCTACATCGCCGGTCTGCAGACCGTCCCGGCCGACCTCTACGAAGCCGCCGACCTCGACGGCGCGTCGACCTGGCGGCGGTTCCGCAGCATCACGTTCCCGATGATCGCCGGGTTCTTCACGATCAACATGGTGCTGTCGCTCAAATCGTTCCTGCAGATCTTCGACCACATCATGGCGCTGACGAACGGTGGCCCGGGCACGGACACCGAGTCGGTGTCGGTGCTGATCTACAAAGGCGGGTTCCAGGGCGGCGAGTACGGCTATCAGAGCGCGAACTCGGTCGTCTTCTTCGTCATCATCGTGGCGCTCTCGATCCTGCAGTTGCGTGTGCTCCAGCGGCGGGAGGTGTCGGTGTGAAAGCGGCCCGGACCAATTGGTGGCTCACGGCACTGCTCGCCGTACTGGCGCTGACGATCCTGATCCCGCTGTACTTCGCGATCGTCACGTCGCTGAAGACGACCGACCAGCTCGGTGGCACCGGATTCGGATTGCCCGACCGGGTGCGGTGGGAGAACTTCGCCGACGCCTGGCGGCTGACCAACTTCCCGAAAACCGCGTTGAACAGCGCGCTCATCACGGTCGGGGCGGTGGTGCTCACGCTGCTGACGAATTCCATGGTCGCGTACGCGATCGCGCGGAACATGCACCGACGGCTGTTCCGGATCCTCTTCTACTACTTCGTCTCGGCGCTGTTCGTGCCGTTCCCGATCATCATGCTGCCGGTGGCGAAACTGACCGCGCTGCTGCGGCTGGACAATCCCGGCGGCCTGATCCTGCTGTACGTGGTGTACGGGCTCGCGTTCAACATCTTCATTTTCACCGCGTACATCAACTCGATCCCACGCGAGCTGGAGGAAGCAGCGGTCACCGACGGCGCGAGCACCTGGGGTGTGTTCTGGCGGATCATCTTCCCGCTGCTCGCCCCGATGAACGCGACCGTGGGGATCCTGACCTGCCTGTGGGCGTGGAACGACTTCCTGCTGCCGCTGGTGATCCTGTCCGATCCCGGTTCGGCGACGCTCCCGCTGGTGCAATACGTGTTCCAGAGCCAGTTCCAGACGAACTACCCCACAGCGTTCGCGAGCTACCTGATGGCGATGGCGCCGCTGTTGATCGTGTACCTGTTCGCGCAGCGCTGGGTGATCTCCGGAGTTACGCGGGGAGCGATCAAGTGAGGGTTTTGTCGTAGGGGTGGCCTAGCGTCCGGGGCATGAACATTCACGGGGTCGCGGCCGGGGTGCCGTTCGTGGCGGTGCCGCCCGCTCATGGCGGGGCGGCACCGCTTGTCGTCGTCTGGCACCTGATGGATCCGCCCCGTACCGAGGTGGCGATGGCGGCCGCGCTGCCGCTCGACGCCGTGCCGGCGTGGCGGGTGTACCTCGGGCTGCCGCTGATGAGCTCACGCACCCCGGCCGGCGGGTTCGAAGAAATCATGACGCTGGTCCGCGACGACACGCTGCTCAAGTGCCACGGCGCGGTGATCAGCCAGGCCGCGGCCGAGTTCCCCGCCGTAGTCGCCGCGCTGCGCGAACAACTGCCGCTGGTGGGCGAGCAGCTGTTCCTGGTCGGCGGGTCGGCCGGAGGCGGGGCGGCGCTGCTCACGCTCACCGAGTCGGAGCTCCCGATCGCGGGGCTCGTGGCGATCAACGCGGCGATCCGGGCCACGTCGGTGGTGGAGCTGGTCGAGCAGGGGATGGGGATCGACTATCAGTGGTCCGCGGAGTCGCGGGCCTTGGCCGCGCGGCTCGATTTTGTCGAGCGGGCCGCCGAGATCATGGCGCGGCGGCCGCAGCCCGACGTGCTGATCGTCAGCGGCAAGGAGGACCACAAGACTTTCCAGGACGACGCGGCCGCGCTGCGCGAGGCCCTGGGCGCCCACCGCGACGGCGGCGTGGTCGTGCTGGCCCCGATCGAGGGCCTGGCCCATCCGTTGGCGCTGGAGCCGGGTTTGGAGGCGGCCCCTCAGACGGCCGAGGCGGCCGCGGTGGAGGCCCGGGTGGCTGCTTTCCTCAAGGCCCGTATCCCCGCCACTCCGACCGACGCCTAGGGCCTGTTTGGATTGCTGGTCAGCGGAGCCATTCGTTGATCGCGGCGAGGTGCAGGGTCGTGAGGTAGCGGACGGCGAGTTTGATGCAGCGGGTGGCGACGGCGCGGTGGCGCTTGAGGCGGTTAATGCCGCACTCGACGGCGTGGCGTTGTTTGTAGGTGTCGGGAGCGAAGGCCGGTGGGCGGCCGCCGGCGCTGCCGCGGCGTCTGCGGTGAGCCAGCCGATCGGATTGTTCAGGGATGGCGGCGCGGATCCCGCGTCGACGCAGGTAGACGCGGTTGGCGCAGGATCCGAGGCCTTATCGGCCAGCACCCGCGCCGGTCGGGTCTACGGTCTGCCGACCCGGCCAGGAACCCGAATGGCATCCAAAACAGGCTGGAACTGCGGCGGGTCACCGGTTTGCCCGGCGGTGAGCAGCAGCGCCAGGGGTCGTTGTCCGGCCTCGGCAGCCGGATGAATCCTGATGCTCAGCCCGCCGCGTGACCCGCCGACAAGACTTCCCACTCCGCATTCGTCAGATCACCACGAGCCACGCATCACCCAACGAACGACGGACTTCTC
Source organism: Cryptosporangium arvum DSM 44712 (assembly GCF_000585375.1). NCBI lineage: Bacteria > Bacillati > Actinomycetota > Actinomycetes > Cryptosporangiales > Cryptosporangiaceae > Cryptosporangium > Cryptosporangium arvum. Next base: position 8,195,066 of record NZ_KK073874.1, on the reverse strand, counting down.
AAACACGCTCTAGCCCCACCGCCCAGACTCGATCGTCAACGATGCGCATTGGCTGAGTGCGTGCTGATCGAGCGCCCGGTCGCCGTCTTGGCGAGCTGGGGTTATGCACTAGCGTTCCGCTCCGGTCCTCCTAGCCGTCGACCACTTCGTGCGAATGTCGGGCCGTATCGTGATTGCTATGGCTTACGTTGCGAATGTTCTGCGCGTGATGATCGCGTCCCCGTCTGACATCCCTGACGCCAGGGATGCGGTCGAGAGCGCGATCCACGGATGGAACGATGCGAACGCCAGGAACAAACAGATCATTCTTCAGCCATGGCGGTGGGAGACGTCGTCCGTACCCCAGCTCGGTGACCGTCCGCAGGCGCTCATCAACGCTCAAGGCGTGGACGACTCCGACATCGTGTTCGCGTTGTTCGGTAGTCGGCTCGGCTCTCCTACCGCGGGTGCGGTGTCGGGCACCGTCGAGGAGATCGAACGCGCCGTCGAGCAGAACAGGCCCGTTCATCTCTATTTCTCGACGGCATCGCTACCCAACGACGTCGACACCAAGCAGTTGGAGGGGATCCGAGCGTTCAAGAAGCAGATTCAGGAGCGGGGTCTCTACCGCGAATTCAGCAACGTATCCCAGCTCGAACATGAAGTCTGGAGGGCCATCGAGTTCGACATCGCGAACCTCGATCTCGGTGTTCCGGCGCTGAACCGGTCCATCACCGGAGTTCGATTCCAGGCCCAGCCTCGCCAGGAGCGCGAAGTTCGGGACGTTGACAAGAAAGGCAAGCCTCGATACACGACCCGCCACTGGATCGATGTGACGAACATCGGTGACGAGGACGCGCAGGAAGTCACCTTCGAGGCAGTCGGCGAAAGCCCCAGCATGTTCGTCGTCAGCGAATCCACGTCCACGGTCGTCCACGCCGGTCAGACCCGCCGTGTCAATATCGCGCGCACGATGGGCGGCGACGATCAAGACATTCTGTGTATCCGCTGGCTGGAAAACGGTGAGGCGAAGCAACGAGAGTTTCACGTCGGTTAGCCACGCTGAGACTTTCGGCGGTCGGGCCCGCCGGGCACCCACCTCGTCGTGCCCGCGCTATGCGCTCGAAGACACCGCGAAGCGCTTGGGCGTCGCACTATCGGCCGTCGCGCGCGGCAGTCTCAGGAAGCGGGGGTGCGGGCCGCTAGTTCGGAGCGGTAGAAGGTGACCTTGTGCCGGATGTGTGACTGCTGGGCCCGCAAGCGGGCGATCTGGTCCTCTACCGCACGGTCGTGTTCCTCCAGGAGCGCGATTCGTTCGGCGAGGGATTCGTCGCCGGCGCGGGCTAGATCTGCGTATCGCTGCATCTGGGCGATGGGCATGCCGGTGTCTCGCAGGCAGCGCAGAATTCCTAGCCAGGCCACGTCGTCTTCGGTGAAGATGCGCTGCCCACCGGGGGTGCGTGCCAACTCGTCGAGCAGCCCGATCTTGTCGTAGTACCGCAGGGTGTCGAGGCTGAAGCCGGTCATCTCGGCGGCCTGACTCGGTGAGTAGCGCTGCATGCCTCTACCCAACACCCTCAGCCTCGGGAGCTGGAACCGGACGGCTGCGGCGAGTCCACGCTCCCCGCCCCGTCCGAACCCGCAGCCCCGCCGTCAGCCCCGGCCCCGGAACCCGGCCCAACCCCAGAACCCGATTCAGCCCCGGAACCGACCTCGGCGCCAACCCCAACTCCGGAATCAGGCGCTGCCCCTCCACCGAGCCCCGCCCCGTCGGAAACCAAGAACTCCTCCCGCTCCAACGGCAAGCGCACCTCGAAGCTCGCCCCCTCGCCGACCGCGGTCTCCACCCGCACCGAACCGCTGTGTGCGGCCACCAGCGCCGCCACGATCGACAAGCCCAACCCCGACCCGCCGTGCGCCCGGCTCCGCGCCGGATCCGTCCGGTAGAACCGCTCGAACACCCGTTCGGCCTGGTCCGGGGCCAACCCAGGCCCCGCGTCCACCACCGCCACCACGACGTCCCGCCCGTCCACCGAGAGCCGCAACTCCACCGCCGTCCCGTCAGGGGTGTGGATCGTCGCGTTCGACAGCAAATTGTCCAGCACCTGGCGCAGCCGCCCGCTGTCGCCGGTGACCGTGAGCGGCTCGTCGGTGTCGATCCGCAGCTCGATCGGGTGCGACGACGCGACGATCCGGGCGCCCTCTACCGCGTCGACGGCCAGTTGCAGCAGGTCCACCGGCCGCATCTCGATCGGACGCTGCTGGTCGAGGCGGGCGAGCAGCATGAGGTCGTCGACGAGCAGCCCCATCCGCATCGCCTCGACCTCGATCTTCTCCATGACGCGGTCGACGGCGTACCGGTCGTCGGGCACGGCGCCCTGCCGGTACAGCTCGGCGAAACCGCGGATCGAGGTCAGCGGGGTGCGCAGTTCGTGGCTGGCGTCCGCGACGAAGCGGCGCATCCGGTCCTCGGACGCGCGGGCGCTCGCCTCGGAGGCCTCGCGCTCGGTGAACGCGGTCTCGATCTGCTCGAGCATGGAGTTGAGTGCGGTCGCCAGCCGCCCGACCTCGGTGCGCTCGCCCCCGGGCCGGACCCGTTGACCCAGGTCACCCCCGGCGATCGCGCCTGCGATGGTCTCCACCTCGCGCAGCCGCCGCAGGCTGGAGCGCACGACCACCCAGCCCACCCCGGCGAGTGCGAACAGCGTCACGGCGCCGACGCCCGCGTCGATCGCGATCAGCCGGGCGACCGTGTCGTCGACCTCGTCGTAGCTGATGCCGACGACGAGGAGCCCTTCCTCGTCGGAGAGGTAGCGGACGGTCATCCGCCACTTGTGGCCGGCTCCGGTCGGCTCGGCGTCGAAGTAACCCTCGTCGAGCCGGCGCAGCGTGTCTTCGTCCTCGAAGTTCGGCAGCACGGGTGCGGTCTGGTCGCCGCCGGCCGGCCGGTTCAGCCGCACGACCGGGTCGTCGTCCGGCGGGACGTAGTAGACGTACGACGAGTCCTCGGTGCGGTCGTTCTCGGTGCCGGACGTCTGCGGGAGATTGTGGCTGTACCGGTTGGCGGTGCCGCGGATCTGCCCGTCGAGACGGTCGATCAGGTAGCCGCGCAGCGCGAGCGTGCCGGTGACGCCGGTGACCACGAGCGCGATCGACAGCAGCGTGACCAGCGCCGCCACTAGTTTGACGCCGAGCGGCAGCGCGTCCGGGGCAGCCCGGACCGCGGTGAGCACTCGACCCAATGAGCGCTTCACGATCAAGTCCGCGGCACTCGCAACGCGTATCCCACGCCCCGGATCGTATGGATCAACCGTGGTTCGGTGGTGTCGACCTTCTTACGCAGGTACGAGACGTACGACTCGACGATGTTCGAGTCGCGGCCGAAGTCGTAGTGCCAGACGTGGTCGAGGATGACCGCCTTCGACAGCGCCTTACCCGGGTTGTCGAGGAAGTACTGCAGCAGCCGGAACTCCGTCGGCGAGAGCGTCACCGGTTTGCCGGCCTTCCAGACCTCGTGGGTCTCGCGGTCGACCTCGATGTCGGCGAACGTCGTGCGGGCCGAGACGTCGGGGATGCGCTCCGGGGCCGGGGAGACGGGCGCGACCTCGGCGGTGCGGCGGAGCACCGCGCGCACCCGGGCGAGCACCTCGCCGAGGCTGAACGGTTTGGTGACGTAGTCGTCGGCGCCGAGCGTCAGACCGCTGATCTTGTCGTCGGTGCCGTCGCGAGCCGTGAGGAACAGCACCGGGATCCGGGTGCCGCTGCCGCGCAGCAGCCGGAGCACCTCGAACCCGTCCATGTCGGGGAGCATGACGTCGAGGACGATCAGGTCCGGCGTGAAGTCGCTCGTCGCGGCGACGGCCTCCCGGCCGGTGGTGGCCGTGCGGACCTCGAAGCCCGCGTAGCTCAGGCTGGTATCGAGCAGCTCGACGATGTTCGGCTCGTCGTCGACGACGAGCAGCCGGGCCTCGGGCGCCGCGGCCTCGCGTTCGGCCATGACACTCCTCGGCTGGGCGGGGGAACTGGGCAGCGTGGCCGTACGAGCAGCCAACCAGTTCATCATCCCACCCTCCGGGTCGAGCAGCGGCGAGGCGCAGTAGCTGACTCCTGACCCGACACAACGTCAACAATGGCAGCAGATGTCGGCATCCGCGCTGGTAGTAAGTGGTTTGGGTACTGACGCTCAGCGATTCCCAACGTTTCTCCGACGGTTTGCACATGTCCCTCCGAAGGAGGACCCGACGGGCGTGTGAGTATGGCGTTCATGAAGTTGCGCGTATTTACTGAGCCCCAGCAGGGTGCCGACTACGAGACGCTGCTCGCGGTGGCGAAGACCGCCGAGGAGCTCGGGTACGAGGCGTTCTTCCGTTCCGACCACTACGTCTCGATGGGTGGCGTCGACGGGCTCCCCGGCCCCACCGACACCTGGATCACGCTCGGCGCGATCGCCCGCGAGACGTCCCGGATCCGCCTCGGCACGCTCGTGACCTCGGCGACGTTCCGGTACCCGGGCCCGTTGGCGGTCGCCGTCGCGCAGGTCGACCGGATGAGCGGCGGCCGCGTCGATTTCGGGTTCGGCGCCGGCTGGTTCGAGGCCGAGCACAAGGCGTACGCGATCCCGTTCCCGCCGCTCGGCGAGCGCTTCGACCGGCTCGAGGAGCAGCTGGAGATCATCACCGGTCTGTGGGCGACGCCGGAGGGCGAGACCTACTCGTTCGACGGCAAGCACTACCAGATCGTCGACTCACCGGCGCTGCCGAAGCCGGCGCAGAGCCCGCGCCCGCCGATCGTCATCGGTGGCAAGGGCAAGAAGCGCACCCCGGCGCTCACCGTGAAGTACGCGGACGAGTTCAACGTCCCGTTCGACTCGATCGAGGCCGTCGGGGCGCAGTTCGACGTCGTGCGTGCGGCCGCCGAGAGCGCCGGACGTGACCCGAAGGAGATCGTCTTCTCGGCGGCGCAGATCGTGGTCTGCGGCCAGAACGACGCCGAGATCGCGCGTCGGGCGGCCTCGGTCGGCCGCGAGGTCGACGAGCTGCGCGAGAACGGGCTCTGTGGCACCCCGGACGAGGTGGCCGCGAAGCTGCGCTCGTTCGGCGAGCTCGGCGCCGAGCGGATGTACCTCCAGTTCCTGGACCTGCAGGACCTGGACCACCTGGCGCTCATCGCGAACGAGGTCGCGCCGCAGGTCTGAACGGGTGGGCGGCCCTCGGGCCGCCCACCACTCAGCTCAGCTTCTCCCAGAGAAACGCGAACGACAGGGCGCGCATGAACGCGCGCTGTTCGTTGTTGCTCGCGCCGCCGTGGCCGCCCTCGATGTTCTCGTAGTAGTCGACGGGGTAGCCGAGTTCCTCGATCCGCGCGACGAACTTCCGCGCGTGCCCCGGGTGCACCCGGTCGTCGCGGGTCGACGTCGTCACCAGCAGCCGGGGATAGGGCCGGTCGGCCGCCAGCAGGTGGTACGGCGAGAACGTCCGGATGAACTCCCACTGCGCGGGGTCGTCCGGGTCACCGTACTCCGCCATCCACGACGCTCCGGCCAGCAGCTGGTGGTAGCGACGCATGTCCAGCAGCGGTACCTGGATCACCACCGCCCCGAACAGCTCCGGGTAGCGCGTGTACATGTTGCCGGTGAGCAGCCCGCCGTTGCTGCCGCCGGAGACCCCGAGCTGGTCCGCCGTGGTGACGCCCCGGGCCACCAGGTCCGCCGCCACCGCGGCGAAGTCCTCGTACGCCCGGTGCCGGTTCTCCTTCAGCGCCGCCTGGTGCCAGCGCGGGCCGTACTCGCCGCCGCCGCGGATGTTCGCCACCGCGTAGGTGCCGCCGCGCGCGAGCCAGGCCCGTCCGAGCCCGCCGTCGTAACCGGGCAGCAGCGGGACCTCGAAGCCCCCGTAGCCGTTGAGTAGCGTCGGGCCTGGCCGCCCGGTGCCGACGACGAAGTACGGAACCTTCGTGCCGTCGGCCGAGGTCGCGAAGTACTGGTTCACGCTCAGGCCGGCCGGGTCGAACCGCGCCGGCGAGTTCTTGAGCACCTCGGCCGGCTCGTCCGAGCCCGCGACCAGCCGGTGCAGCTCGGGCGGCGTGAGGTATCCGTCCACGGCGAGCAGGTACTCGTCACCGTGGAACCGGTCGGTGGAGAGCACCCGGACCGTGCACCAGTCCGGAACCGGCGCGGAGGGTGTCCGCGTCCAGCCGTCCGCGGTCAACTGCAGAACTTCCAGACTCGGTTGGACGTCGACGAGCGAGCTGAGCAGCAGCGCGTGCTCGGTCCAGTGGTAGGAGACCAGCGCCGATCGCTCGTCGGGTGTGAACAGCGACTGGAAGTCCCGTGCGCCGCCCTGGAACCGCTCGAAGTCGATGACGAGCAGCGACCCGGCGGGATACGAGTCCCACGCGGTCCGCAGCTCCACGGTCAGCTGCCCGGCGTGGACGCTGATCTCGGCGTCGTCCGGCACGTCCAGGGCCTGGGGCGCGCCGTCGACGAGCAGGTACCGCTTCCGGTGGTAGAAGTCGGTGCTGCGGGTGAGGAAGTCCAGCCCGGAGAGCGGGTCGCGCCAGGCGTGCACCGACACGTCGGTCGGCTCGCCCTCGAACACCGTCTCCGCGTCGTCGAGCGGAGTGCCGCGCCGCCAGCGCTTGACCACGCGCGGGTACCCGGAGTCGGTCATCGACCCCGGTCCGAAGTCCGTACCGACGAAGAGCGTGTCCGCGTCGACCCAGCCGACGCTGCTCTTCGCCTCCGGCAGCACGAACCCGTCCTCGACGAACTCCTTCGTCACCGGGTCGAACTCCCGGGTGACGTCCGCGTCCGAGCCGCCGACCGACAGCGAGACCAGGCACCTGTCGTAGCTCGGCGCCAGGAACGCCGCACCGTGCCACACCCAGTTCTCGCCCTCGGCGGCCGCGAGCGCGTCGACGTCGAGCACCAGCTCCCAGTCGGGTTTGTCGTTGCGGTACTGCTCCAGCGACGTCCGGCGCCACAGGCCACGCGGGTTGGCGGCGTCCTGCCAGAAGTTGTAGAGGTACTCACCGCGCCGGGTGACGTACGGGATGCGGGTCTCGGCGTCCAGCACTTCGCGGATCTCGGCCTGGATCGCTTCGAATCGCGGGGATCCGGCGTAGGCGTCGAGCGTGCGCGTGTTGTGCTCGCGGGCCCACTCCAGCGGGCCGTCACCGGTGACTTCCTCCAGCCAGAGGAACTGATCCTGCGAAATGTCGGTGGAATCCACGTCATCAGTTTGCCTCGGATCCGCCATCGACCACTTCCCCGAAGATGTGCCTCCTTACCCATGAGTAATGGCACAATCGCCCGCGTGGGTAGGCACACCGTCGCGCCGGAAGAAGCCCCGACCGAGGAACGCGCCGTCGAGGGGCCCCTCGACACCGCGCGGTCGTCGGTCGCCGAGGGACAGACGTTCAGCCGTCCCAGAGCCGGTCACCAGTACAACCCCGCGCTGGACGGCGTCCGCGCGATCGCGGTGCTCGCCGTCCTGCTCTACCACGGCGGCGTCACGTTCCTGCCCGGAGGCTTCCTGGGCGTCGACGTGTTCTTCGTCCTCTCCGGCTACCTGATCACCACGCTGCTGCTCACCGAGTACGACCGCACCGGCACGCTGCACTTGCGGAACTTCTGGATCCGGCGGATCCGGCGGCTGATGCCCGCGCTGGTGCTGATGGTCGCGACCGTGCTCGTGCTGTTCCCGATGCTCGGCGTCGAGTGGCCGCCGAGCACCCGCGGCGACGCGCTGGCCGCGCTGCTCTACGTCTCGAACTGGTGGTTCCTGCTGCGGGGCGAGTCCTACGCGCAAGCGTTCGAGGACCCGTCGCCGTTCCAGCACACGTGGTCGCTCGCGATCGAGGAGCAGTGGTACCTGTTCCTTCCGCTGGTGCTGATCGTGCTGTTCCGCTCGCGGCTCGGGCGGCGTTCGCTCGGCTGGTTGCTCGGGGTCGGGGCGCTCGGCTCGGCGGCGGTGATGGCCGCGGTGCAGTCCACGTCGGACGGCTCACGCGCCTACTACGGCACCGATTCGCGGCTGCAGGGCCTGCTCGTCGGCGCGGTGCTCGCGTGCCTGGTCGCGTCGAAATTCGGCCGGCGTCTCGTCGACAGCGTGGTCGTTGCCGTTCTGGGCTGGGTCGGGTTGGCCGGGCTGGTCGTGGCGTGCGTGGTCGCGGCGCAGGCCGACCCGCGCATGTACCAGGGTGGGTTCCTGGTCCTCTCGGTGCTCGCCGCGCTCGTCGTCGCGTCGGTCGTCGGCTCCGGTCGTTTTTCGCCGAACGCGCTGCTCAGCTGGCAGCCGCTTGTCGTGGTCGGCGTGCTGTCCTACGGCCTCTACCTCTGGCACTGGCCGATCTTCCTGGTGCTCAGCCCCGAACGCACCGGGGTCGACGGCATCCCGCTGCTGATCGTCCGGCTGGCGCTGACCGGGCTGGTGTCGGTGGCCGGTTTCATCATCGTCGAACGTCCGCTGCGTATCGGTGCGCCACCGGACTCGTTGGCTTCGCCGCAGGTCGCGGCACCGATCGCGGTGATCGCGGCGGGCGCGGCGCTGATCGGCGTCATGGTGCCGGGCGTCGCGGGGATCAAGGAGCAGTCGGCCGACTCGGTCGACGCGCTGGCCGAGGTGGCGGCCGACCAGACCCGGAGCGGCGGCGCCGGCACCAAGGTCCTGCTGGTCGGCGACTCGAACGCGCTGAGCCTGTTCGCCGCGGTCCGGGACGACCCGGGGCCCGAGCTGAGCCTGTCGATCGCCACCCGCTTCGGGTGCGGGGTCGCGCCGTACACGGCGTCGGTGGAGGGCAAGCCGCTCTCGCCCGAGCAGCCCCTGTGCACCGACTGGGCCGCGGCCCGGGAGATGGAGATCGAGGCGGCGCAGCCGTCGGTGGGCGTGCTGTTCGCCGGTTCCTGGGAGCAGTACGACCGGTGGATCGGCGGACGCACGGTGCCGTACACCTCGACCGAGTGGCAGAAAGCGACGACCGCCGACTACACCCAGGTGCTGCGCGAGATCCTCGAGTTCGCTCCGCGCGCGGTCGTCGTCCTCAACCATTGCCACCAGGTGCCCGACACCGGCCTGCCGGCCGCCACGATGTTCGCCGCCGGCCGGTACCCGCCGGTCCTCAACGACGCCAAACGCGTGGCGGCGACGAACGCGGCGGTGCGTGCGGCGGCGACGTCACTCGGGAAGCAGGTGTCGATCGTCGACCCGAACCCGTTCCTGTGCGCCCGCGGGTACACCAACGAGCTGAACGGGGTGACGCTCCGCACCGACGGCCTGCACCTCACGACCGCCGGCGGGAAGCTGGTCTGGAACTGGCTGCGTCCTCAGTTGATCAAGGGGTAGCCGGTTCGCCCGGGGCGGCCACCCCGACGGCCGCGTAGCTGATGCAGAGGCCCGCGCTCTTCGGCGCGTTGTCGAGCGTGATCCACCCGGCCGGACCCTGCACCTTCACCCAGATCGTGTGCTCGCCCTTCTCGAACGTGACCTTCCTGCCCCGGGTGTTCGCGGAGTTGAAGGGGATCGTGACCGTCTCCTTCGCGGTGTAGCGCAGCTCCGCGTACCACCACCAGTTGAAGAGCTCCTTGTCGAGGAAGATCGGCACGCGCTTGCCGGCGATCCGGTAGCCGCAGTTCTTCGCGGTGCCGGCCGGGGCTTTCGCCGAGGTGACGAGCGCGTGCGAGAGCTGCCCGTCCGGATCGAGCACGTAGAGGTCGTCGCTGACCTCCGGGTCGGGGTTGATCGGCAGGTCGAGCGGCGCCATCAACCGCGACGGGAAGTTCGTCGGGTTGAGCACACCCCAGGCGACCTTCTCCGGCACGGCACCGTCGAACAGGTCGACCTCGCGGCCCATCGCGTTGATCGACTTCTCTGCGGTCGCCACGTAGTCCTTGGCCGGGTTGTCGTGCCAGCGGTTGCTGTACTTCACAGTGGACACCAGGCTGCTCACGAACAGCGCGACGACGAGCGGCAGCACGAGCGCGTTGGCGTTCGCGAACGCGACCCGGGTGCCACCGATCACCGGCGGCCACTCGATGCCCGTGCGCTGGGGCCAGGTGGCGGCCCACGCGGGCGGGCCGAGCAGCGCCAACGTGAGCGCGACCGCGGCGATCGGCACCAGGTCGGTGAAGTACCGGTACTCCATCGCCGCGCCGGAACCGAGCTGGAGGCGTCCGACCGCCAGCACCAGCACGTCGAACAGCAGCGTGCCGCCGAAGAACACCCAGGCCTGGTAGGCGAGCGGCCGGCGGTACACGGTCAGCGCGACCACCGCGAGGATGATCACGACCGCCACGACGCGCAGAGCCACCGGCGGGTTCGCGCTGGCGTCGACCGCGCCGATGGCCTTCCACGACCACGGGCCACCGAGCAGACCGGACGGCACCGAGTTCGTCGCCGCGTTGCCGAGCAGCCCACCGAGGTCCACCGCGGACTCGGAACGCTCGTCGAGCGGCCGGGTGAGGTAGATGCCCGCGTAGGTCGCGCCGACGACCACGAACGCGCCCCACTGGTACTTGAAGCGGAGCACCGCGGCCTTGATGCGGTCGGGAAGGTCCGTCTGCGGCTGCAGAACGACAGAAAAAATGAAAATCAGGGGGACGACGAGCGCGGCTTTTTCGTAGAACGGGAGAGCGAGGGCCGCGGTGACGACCGCGATCGCACCGTAGCGAGCACGTCCCGTGCGCAGGTACGCGAGTTGGGCGAGGAGCGCGCCGGGAATCGCGATCAGCATCGCGAGCTGGTTGATGCTCACCGCCCACCACAGCGTGGCGGGGAGGGTGATCGGCGAGAAGAGCGCGATCGCCAGCGGAACCAGCGCGACGAGCTTCGGGCCGGCCAGACGGCGGATCAGGAGCCAGATCAGGACGTAGCTGATCGCCATGCCGGCCAGGGCCACACCGGCGACGAGCCGGTAGTCGAGCGGGGCGATCGTGGTTTCGGCCCAGACCATGAGATAGGCGCCGGGCATGAAGTGCGAGTTGTACGGGGTGAGGAGGAGGTCGGAGGTGAGACCTTTCTCCGCGGCGAGACGCGCGAAGGTGAAGTCGTCGAGCGAGAAGTAGCCGCCCCAAGCGGCCCAGGCCCGAATGAGCAACTCGGTGACGATGAGGGTCACTGCGGCCGTGTCGACGAACTTTTTGCTCGGGGGAGCGGCGGGGGTGCGCTTCTCAGCCGCGTCCTTTTTCGCGGAGGTGGTCTCGACGCTGGCCCCGGCCAGGTCCTCTGTGGTCTGGGCCGGGTGTTCCGCTGTGTGTGGGGCTGCGTTCTGCGCGGTGTGTGGGGCTGCGTTCTCCGGTGTGCGTAGGTTTGCGTGCGAGAGCCCGTTGACATTCCTGCCATGTGTACGCGATGCGGAGGCGCCCTCCGCCGCGGGCCCGGCTTCCCGGGAGTCGGCACCCTCGGGCGCCGGGGCCTCACGCTGCAACCCGATCTCGTGCGCCGAAGCCGACTCAGCCGGAGCCGGTGGCCGCTCTTCCCGCGGCACGGTCACCCCCGGCGGCACGGTCGCGCCCGGTGGCACGGTCGCGCTCGGTGGCACGGTCGCGCTCGGTGGCACGGTCGCGCTCGGTGGCACGGTCGCGCTCGGTGGCACGGTCGCGCCCGGCGGCACGGTCGCGCCCGGCGGCACGGTCGCGCCCGGCGGCACGGTCGCGCCCGGCGGCACCGCGGCGGCCCCGTGCTCGTCGTACGACCCGGGCGGCACCACCCTGGGCGCGGCCGCCGTGCCCCGCGCCGGAGCGGACTCGCGGAAAGCCGCCACTCCACGCGTGGTCGCCGCGTCACGCGGGAGCGCTGCCTCGGGCGGGACTGCTGTCTCGCCTGGGGCTGCCGTCTCCCGTGGGGCGGAGGTTTCGCGTGGGGCGGAGGTTCCGCGTCGGGCTGCTGTCTCGTGTGAGGGTGCTGTCTCGCGGGGGAGCGCTGACTCGCTTGGAGGGATGGGTTCCGGAGGCATGCTGGGCCGGTGCTGGCTAGGCGCAACCGGCGGCACTGCTGTGGGCGCGGCGGCCGTACCGCGAGCCGGCGCAGACGTCCGGGGAGCCATCGCCTCGCGCGGGGGTGCGGGCTCACGGGGAGGCGCCGCTCCGCGCGGAGGCGCGGGCTCGCGGGAAGTCACCGCTTCGCGCGGAAACGCGGAATCGCGAGGTGACGTCGCTTCGCGCGAGGGCGCGGGCTCGCGGGGAGTCACCGCCTCGCGCGGAGGCGCGGGCTCGCGGGGAGTCACCGCCTCGCGCGGAGGCGCGGGATCAGAAGCGGGCGCGGCACCGGGGGAAGGGTTGGAAAACCGGTTCAGGAGCGCGTTGGTGTCGGCCCAGCTGCCCGCGGGAGTCTCCCACCACGGATCCGCCGACGGCTGACTGATCGGCGGACCCTGCGCGTACCGCGCCCGCTCCGCCGCCGCCCAACTCGGCTCCTCCCGCGGCCCCCACCACTCACCGTCCGACGGCCCCGCCCCACCGCCAGAGCCGGCACCCCCGAGCTCACGCCCCCCAAGCCCGTCCCGACCGGCCTCGCCGCGGCCAACCTCTCCGCCCCCGAGTACGCCGCCCCCGGGCACACCGGCCCTGGGCACACCACCCCCGGGCTCTCCGCGGCCGAATTCGTCCCGGCCGAACTCGCCACGGTCAGGGCCACCGCGCCCAGGCTCTCCGCGCCCAGGCTCTCCGCGCCCAGGCTCACCGCGCCCCGTGTCGTCGTGCCCCGTGTCGCCGCGTCCCACGTCGGGGCGGTTGGTACCCGGGGAAGTGGGGTCAGACATGGAGCACGCCCAGACCGAACAGCACCAGCCACGCCCCGCCGAGCGCGAGCAGCACCTTGTCCCGTAACACGATTTCCTCCGGCTCCCCGGTGTGTCCACGATCGACGTCGCGGGCGTACTTCAACAGGCCTAGGACCAGCGGTGCGATCGACAGCGACGTCCACGGCGCCGTGGTTTCGCCTGCTCGTTCGTCGGCGACCTCGAACGCCCATAAGCAGTACGCGGCGATCACCACGCCCGCTGACGTGCTCCACACGAACCGCAGATAGCTGGCCGAGTACTCGCGCAACGACGGGCGTGTGCCCTGGTCGTCCCCGACCGTCACGATCTCGGAGTACCGCTTGCCGGCCACCATGAACAAGCTGCCGAACGCCGCCACGATCAGGAACCAGCGCGACAGCGGGATCCCGGCCGCGAGCCCACCGGCCATCGAGCGCAGCAGGAACCCGGCCGCGACCAGCGCGAGATCCACCACCGGCTCGTGCTTGAGCCAGTTGTTGTACAGCGTCGTGCACGACACGTACACGCCGACGCAGATCGCCAGGTTGCCGTACCCGGTGAGCGCGGGCACGCCGATCGCCGCGAGTTGCAGCACGACGCCGGCCACGTAGGCCAGTACCAGCGGCACGTCCCCGCGCGCGATCGGCCGCCGCCGCTTCGACGGGTGCGCCCGGTCGCGTTCGACGTCGCGGGCGTCGTTGATCAGGTAACCCCCGGCCGACGCGGCGACGAACGCCCCCAGCGCCACCAGGGTGTCGAGCAGCACCGGCACGTCCCAGAGCCGCCCGGCCGCGAGCGGCGCCGCCGCCACCAGGACGTTCTTGATCCACTGCCGGGGGCGGAGCGACATCACGAACGCCACACCCCGCGCCGAAGCGCCGGGGCGTTCCGGAGCGCGAGGCAGCGTCAGCGACGGGTCGGAAGCGGTAGCCGTCTCCCTCACTCGAACTCCTTCGCCGCCGGCCCGCACTGCCGTGACAACGGTCAGTTCGGGCAGCGTATGGGCCACGTTGCCGTTCAGCGATGGTAAGTGGAACGCGAGAATTCAGATCGGGAGTTTGCGGAAAATCGGCCGGGGGACGGCACGCAGCGCGCTCATCACGAGCCGCATCGTCCCGGGCACCCAGATCGTTTCCCGGCGGCGGCGCAGACCCTGGACGATCGCGTCCGCGACCTCCTCCGGGGTGGTGGAGAGCGGCGCCGGTTCGAGGTGCGCGGTCATCTTCGTCCGGACGAACCCCGGCCGGACGACCATGACGTGCACCCCGGACCCGTGCAGGACGTCACCGAGGCCGGTGGCGAACGCGTCCAGCCCGGCCTTGGACGAGCCGTACGCGAAGTTGGACTTGCGCGGCCGCTCACCGGCGACCGAGGACATCACGACGATCGAGCCGTGTCCCTGGCGCTGCATCGCCTGCGAGACCGGCACCAGCACCGACAGCGCCCCGACGTAGTTCGTGGTGGCGATCTCCGCCGCGTGGGCGGCGTCGACCTGGGCCCGGGCCTGGTCCCCCAGGACACCGAAGGCGACGACGGCCAGGTCGACGTCGTCCACGAAAGCTTTTTCGATCAGAGCCGGATGCGACCCGGTGTCGGACGCCTCGAACGGGAGCACCTCGACCTGGGCTCCGGCCGACCGCAGGTCGTCGGCGGCCCGGTCGAGAGCATCGGACGGACGACCGGCGAGCACGACCCGGCGGCAGCGGTCGGCGACCAGCGTGCGAGCGAGCGTCAGCCCGATCTCGGAGGTACCGCCGAGCAGCAGCAGGGACTGCGGTGAGCCCACAGCGTTGATCACAGGCCCAACCTCCTCGACAGATCGGACGCGAACACCCCGGCGGGGTCGAGCGCGGACCGGGCGGCCCGCCACTCGTCCAGCCGCGGGTACATCGCGGGGAGCAGTTCCGGCCGGAGCCGCGAGTCCTTCGCCAGGTAGATCCGGCCACCGGCGCCGACGACGAGTTCGTCCAGTTCGTCGAGCAGACGCGGCAGGCCGGACATGTTCGTCGGCAGGTCGAGCGCGAGCGTCCAGCCCGGGGTGGGGAACGACAGCATGCCGGGGCTGCCGGCGCCGAACCGCTTCAGCACCGCGAGGAACGCGGGCGAGCCGGCGGCGCTCAGCCGGTCGACGGCGGTGCGCACGACGTCTTCGGCGCCGTACGGGACGACGAACTGGTACTGCACCAGACCGGGGCGGCCGTAAATGCGGTTCCAGCGTTCGAGCATGTCGAGCGGGTGGAAGAACGCGGCGATCGACTGCAGTTGGTGCTGCCGGAACGCCGGGGCCTTGCGGTACCAGAGCTCGTTGAACGCGGCCACCGTCGCCTTGTTCAACAGCCCTGGCGGGACGACGCCCGGCGGCACCGACGCCAGCGGGTGCGGTCCGAACGCGAACGGTTCCGCGCGCTTGCGTTTCGGCAGCTGGGAACGGGTCGCGTGGTCGCCGCGGGTGATCACCGAGCGGCCCATGCGGGGGCCGCGGGCGAGCAGGTCGATCCAGGCGACCGAGTAGCGGTAGGCGTCGTCGGTGGCGTCCAGGCGGGCCAGCAGCGCGTCGAGGTCGGAGGCGCGTTCGGTGTCGACCGACATGAGGCTGGTCTCGACCGGCAGCAGCTGGATCGTGGCCGCGGTCACGATGCCGGTGAGGCCCATGCCCCCGGCGGTGGCCCGGAAGGCGTCGTCGGCCGGGGTCAGGGAGACCACCGCGCCGGAGGCGAGCAGGAGGTCGAGACCGCGGACGTGCTGGGTGAACGAACCTTCGACGTGGTGGTTCTTGCCGTGGATGTCCGCGGCGATCGCACCGCCGACGGTGACGTACCGGGTTCCCGGCGTGACCGGCACGAACCAGCCGAACGGCAGCACCTGACGCATCAGCGTGTGCAGGCTCAGGCCGGCCTCGACCTCGATGACGCCGGCCTCGACGTCGAAACGGCGTACCCGCGTGCAGCGGGTGAGGTCGACGACCAGCCCGCCGGCGTTCTGGGCGGCGTCACCGTAGCTGCGGCCCAGCCCGCGGGGCAGGACGCCCCGGGTCGGCGCGTCCCCCACCGCTTTGACGACCTCGTCGATCGAGGTCGGAGACGTCACGTCCGCGGCCGTCGGGGCGGTTGCGCCCCAGCCGGCCAGCAGACGCCGCTGAACGTTCACGCGGGCTACCCTGCCATGGATTACCCGCGAGTAGGGTCAGAATGGATATTGGGCCGGCGTCGATCGCAGCGTCACCCACTGCGTTTCGGTGAACGCCTCCAGGTTGGCGCTTGTACCGCCGTGACGGGAGCCGGTTCCGGACGCGCCGACGCCCCCGAACGGGATCGTCGCCTCGTCGTTGACGGTCTGGTCGTTGATGTGCACGGCACCCGACGGGATCTGGGCGGCGATGTCCAGGGCCCGCGCCACGTCGCGCGTCATGATGCCGAGGGAGAGCCCGTACTCGGAGTCCGCGGCCAGCGCGATCGCCTCGTCGACGCTGGAGAACCGGCGGATCGGGGCCACCGGGCCGAAGATCTCCTCGGCCCAGCCGGGTGCGGTCACGGGGATGTCGGCGAGCACGGTCGGCCGGTAGAACAGGCCCTCGTAGGTGCCACCGGCGGCCAGGCGCGCACCCTGCTCGACGCTGGCGGTCACCCGCGCGTGGATGTTGTCGCGCTGCTGGGCGTCGATGACCGGGCCGAGCGCGACCTGCTCGATGGCCGGGTCGCCGACCGGCAGGTGGTCGGCCCGCTCGGCGAGCGCGGCGATGTAGTCGTCGGCGACCGCGGCCGCGACCAGGTGCCGCCCGGTCGTCATGCAGACCTGGCCCTGGTTGAAGAACGACCCCCAGGCCGCCGCCGACACGACCTCGGCCGGGTCGACGTCGTCGAGCACGATCAGCGCCGAGTTGCCGCCGAGCTCCAGGTGCGTGCGCTTGAGGTGTTTGCCGGCCAGCTCGCCGATGCGCCGCCCGGCCTTCGTCGACCCGGTGAACGCGATCACCCTGGTCGCCGGGTCGGTGATCACGGCCTCGCCGACGTCGACGCCGCCGGGCAGGTAGGAGAACAGCCCGGCCGGCAGACCGGCCTCCTCGAGCACCCGGGTGATGCTGACGCCACCACAGATCGCGGTGCGGGGGTCCGGCTTGAACACGACCGCGTTGCCCAGCGCCAGCGCCGGGGCGATCGCCCGGATCCCGAGGATCACCGGCACGTTGAACGGCGCGATCACGCCGACGACGCCGACCGGCAGCTGCCGGGCCAGGCTGTAGCGGGGGAGCGCGGAGCGCAGCATCTCGCCGTACGGCGCGGACGCCAGCGCCGCCGCCTCGTAACACTCCTGAGCGGCGGTGTCGATCTCGAACCCGGCGCGCCCGGGGATCGCGCCGCCCTCGCGGACGAGCCAGCCGGAGATCTCCTCGGCGTTCTGCGTGAACAGGTCACCGGCCTTGCGCAGCACGGCGGCGCGCTCGGTGTAGGGCCGGGCGGCCCAGTCCTTCTGCGCCTCCACCGCGCGGGCGGCCGCGCGGCGGACGTCCTCCACCGAGGCGCGCCCCACGAGCGCCAGCTCCTTGCCGGTGGCGGGTTCGACCGCGGGCACCGGCTCCGCTCCGCCGGCCGTCCAGCCGTCGAGGTAGATCTTGCCTTCCCAGACCGAACTGTCCAGCAGACCCATGGTGGCCATCTCCTTTGACGGGCTCAACGCGTGTGAACAGATGTAATGCCTTGCCAACGGAGTTGTCACGCGACTCGTTCCACTCGGTGTAACCGACGCTCTTCCTGGGAAGCCCTCGCGCATGGAGCACTTCACGATCGCCACCGAAGCCGAGAAGAGCCCGGATTTTCGCCGCGTGCTCTGGACCGGGGAACACACTCAGCTCGTCATCATGACCATTCCGCCCGGCGGGGAGATCGGGGAGGAGGTCCACGAGGAGAACGACCAGATCCTGACGTTCGTCAGCGGCGTCGGCGAGGCGCGCGTCTCCGGGCAGACCCGGAAGGTCGCCCAGGGTGATCTGGTCGTCGTACCGGCCGGCCGGAAGCACAACTTCGTGAACACCGGCCCCAACCCGCTGGTGCTCTACACGATCTACGGGCCGCCGGACCACGCCGACGGTGCCGTCCACAAGACCAAGGAAGAGGCCGACCGCCTCGAAGAGGCCGGCAAGGACGAACCGCCGCAGTCATGACGTGCGCTCGTTCCGCCCCGTGGGCTTCGGCCCGCGGGGCTTTTTGCGATGTGCGTCACAGTGTTCGCGTGAATCCCTAGCTGAGCGAAGGTGTCCTTCTGTGAACTCCCGTGAACGGGGTGTTACGCGGGGCTCATCGGTCATACAGTCGCTTTTCGATCGTCATCGGACGCCTGCCCGGGAACGCCACCCCGGTCGGCGCGCGGAGGACGGGGGACCGTATGCGTCTCGGCTGGCTCGTGATTCTGAGCGCGGCGTTCCAAGTCGTGCTCGTGGTGCTGCCCGCCGGAGCACTGCACGTCGAGATGGCCGGGCTGCTGGTCGCGACGTGCTGGGCCACCGGCCTGTTCCTCCGGCGCGCGCGTGCGCTGACCGGCGCGCAGCGTCGCTGGCGGATGTTGGGCGTCGTGGCGCTGGGGCTGTGGGCGCTCGCGCTGGTGTGCAACGAGATCGGGCTGCTCGCCGGGGTGTCGCTCGGGATGCGGATGTCGTTGCTCGCCGTGGTGGCGCAGGGTGCGCTGGCCTGCGCGGTCGTCACGCTGCTGGTCGTTCCCGGGGTGGCGCTAACCCGGGCCTCGGCGACGCGGATGCTCATCGACGGCGCCGCGGTCGGGCTGTCGCTGGCCAGCCTGGCGTGGACGGCGCTGTTCGGCGTCGATCCACGGGTCGATGTGGACGCTCCCGGAGCGCTGGCGCTGATCACACTGTCCGGGTCGCTGCTCGTGCTCCTGTCGGCGGCGCTGCCGATGCTGCTGGGCCGCTCGCAGAACGGCCCGACGTCGCTCGGGTCGTTCGCCGGCGGGATCGCGGTGATGTCGTGCGGTGCCGTCGCGGCGGGCTTCGCGGCGCTGGCCGGGGACCCGGCCCCGGAGCGGGTGGCCGGCGGAGCGCTGCTGCTCGGCACCGTGCTGATCGGCCGGGCGGCTCTGCTGCCGATGCCGATGTTCGTGCGCCGGACGTCCTGGGACTATCCGTCGACGCTCGCCCAGGCGCTGCCCTACCTGGGGCTGCTCGGTCTGGCGCTGATCGCGGCGGTGCACCAGGCCCTGGTGCGGCGGGTCAACCTGGTGCTGGTCGGGATGCTGTTCGTGCTGGCCGTCGCGGTGCTGACCCGGCAGTTCCTGTCGCTGAAGCGGAACGCCCGGCTGGCCGGCGAGCTGACCCGCCAGCGCGCGAAGCTCGCTTACCAGGCGTTCCACGATCCGCTGACCGGGCTGGCGAACCGGTCGCTGTTCGCCGAGCGGCTGGCGGTCCTGGACGCTCCCACGGTGCTGCTGATCGACCTGGACGGCTTCAAGGCGGTGAACGACTCGCGCGGGCACGCCGTCGGCGACCAGTTGCTCGTGGCGGTGGCCCGGCGGCTCCGGGCCGCGGCCGGGAACGGGGACACCGTGGCCCGGATGGGCGGCGACGAGTTCGCGGTCCTGGTGCCCGACGGGGACGGTGAGGCCGTCGCCCGGCGGATCCTCGACCGGGTCGCGGGTCCGGTGACGATCGGGGAGTCGACCGTCGAGCTGCGGGTGAGCGTCGGGGTGGCGAACGGTCCGCCCGATGCGGTGCTCCGGGACGCCGACCTGGCCCTCTACCGGGCGAAACAGGAGGGCAAGAACCGGTACCGGATCGCCGACCGGGAACTCGCCCAGCACGCGCTCGACCGCTTCCGCCTCGAAGAGGAACTACGGGTGGCCGACGACTTCGAGGTGGCCTACCGCCCGATCGTCGAGCTGGCGACGGGGCGGGTGGTGGGGGCCGAAGCCACGCTGCGGTGGCGCCATCCGCGCCGTGGCCTGCTGGACCGGGACGAGTTCGCGGACGCCGCGGTCGCGGCCGGTGTGCTCACCGCCCTCGACCGGCGCCTGCTGGCGTTCGCGTGCGCGGACGCCCACCGCTGGCGGGATCTCACCGTGACCGTGCCGGTGTGCGCGGCGTGCGTCGCGGATCCGTCGGTGGTCGGTGCCGTCGTGAAGTGTCTCGGCGGACTCCGGCCGGAGGCGCTCGAACTCGCGATACCGCAGGCCGCGTTGAGCGTCGACGTCGCCGCGGTCGAGCGTCCGCTGCGTGGGCTCGCCGACCTGGGCGTCGGCCTCGGCGTTGCGGACTTCGGCGCCGGTGCGGTGGACCTCCGGCGGCTGCGCGCGCTGCCGCTGCGCACGCTCACCCTGCACCGGACGGTGGGCGGCGACCCGGCCCTCGTCCACGCGCTGCTCGGGTTCGCCGGTTCGCTGGGGCTCCGGGCGGTGATCGCCGGGGGCGTGTCACGGACCGCTCTGCGTGACTACGGCGCCGCGTACGCCTCGCTCGGCGTCCCGGTGCCGGCGTCCGAGTTCACCGACCTGTTGGACGCGCCCCGCGTCGCCTGACGCTCAGCCGAGGCGGGCGGGCTGGCCGGTAGCCTCGAGCACCGACATCCAGAGGTCGCCGTCGGGGTCCACCTGGTTGCGTCGGCTGACGGCCAGCCGCATCGGAACGTGCACGAACCGGCCGTGCCAGCGGCCGACGACCATTTGCGTTCGGCCGGCCATCGCCGCGTGCACCGCGGTGTGGGCCAGCCGTAGGCAGTAGACGCTGTCGTAGGGGTTGGCCGGCACGCTGCGGATCGTGTAGCTCGGGTCGATGTACTTGAGGTTGATCTCCAGGCCGGCTTCCTCGAAGTCCTCGGTGATCCGGTGACGCAGGTAGACGCCGACGTCGCTGAGCTTCTGGTTGCCGGAGGCGTCGGTTCCCTCGGGGTCGAGCAGTTCCTGCCCCGCGCCCTCGGCTACGACCACGACGGCGTGCCCGCGCTCGATCACGCGTTTGCGGAGACGGGCCAGCAGCCCGTTGGTTCCGTGCAGTGTGAACGGCACTTCGGGGATCAGGACGAAGTCGGCGTCGTTCTTGGCCAGTGCGGCGTAACAGGCGATGAAACCCGAGTGCCGCCCCATCAACCGCACGAGTCCGACGCCGTTCGGCACGGTCCGCGCTTCGACGTGAGCGGTCCGGATCGATTCCGCCGCGCGGCTGAACGCGGTCTGGAAGCCGAAGCTCTGGTTGATGAACGGGATGTCGTTGTCGATGGTCTTCGGTACCCCGACGACGGAGATCTTCAGCCCACGTTCGCCCACGACCCGGCAGATCCCGATGGCACCGCGCATGCTTCCGTCGCCGCCGATCACGAACAGCATCGTGATGCCGAGCCGCTCCAGGCAGTCGACGATCTCCTCCGGGTCCTGCTGCCCCCGGGACGTGCCGAGAATCGTGCCGCCGTGTTCGTTGATGCCGGCGACCGCGTCGGGCGTGAGGTCCACGACGTCGCGGCCGTACTTCGCGACGAAGCCCTGGTAGCCGTTGCGGATGCCGACGATCCGCTGGACGCCGTAGTGCTCGGTCAGCTCCAGCACCAGCCCGCGGATCACGTCGTTGAGGCCGGGGCAGAGCCCACCGCAGGTCACGATCGCCACTCGCGTTTTGGCCGGGTCGAAGTAGATGCGGCGGCGAGGTCCGCCCGGTTCGAAGCTCGGCAGCCGCTCGATCGGTAGCCCACGCGCGGCGACCATCGAGATCGTGTCGTCGAACAACACCCGGTCGCCCTCGTCGACGTACGCCTCGGTGGTGCGCCGGGCCTCGACGAGCGGCGCCAACGGCGAATCGACCCGGCACGGGCCCAGCGACGCGACGGAGAAATCCCAGTCTTCGGTTCCCGCTGACAGCGCCACCCCCTCAGCCTGCTCCGCCGGTGTTTCGTCGACGTCACGGAATTCTTGATCCGTGCCAGGGAGCGCCGATGGGGAGACATGCCGAGGCGGTGGTGGGCCTGGATCGCGGTCGCGCTCGGGTTCGTCGCGTTCGCGGTCGTCGGGCCGCTGCTGGTCCCGGCGTACGACGCCGTCCAGGACGTCCTGCTCATCACGCTCGTCGGCTGGGCGCTGCTGCGCTTCCTGCGCGGCGGGCCGCAGGCGCCGGGTCGGGCCCGGGCCGGCTGGCGGTTCGGTGCGCTGGGGATGGGCTGCTGGCTGGTGGCCCTGGTGTGGCACGCCGTGACCGAGCGGTTGGACCTGCCGGTGTCGTTCCGGGCGCTGACGCTCACCGCGTTCGTGCTGCCGGCCGCGATCTGCGTGGGCGTCGCCATGCTCGCGCTACCGGTGGCGCCGCCGACCGTGATGGGCAAACTGCGCCTGCTCTGCGACGGGGCGATCATCGCCTTCTCGCTCTCCGCGCTCGTCTGGCTGTTCGTCGGCGACGATTGGTACGCCGCCCGGGATTCGGCGTTCGGCGACGTCAGCGTGGCCGTGCTGTGCCTGACCCTGATGACCGTCGTCGCGATAGTGATGTTGCTGTTGATCTACGGGCAGGTCGCCTGGCGATCCGCGTTCACCGCGCTGGCCGTCGGCGCCGCCCTGCTGGCGGCCTCGATGGTGTTCCAGCTGATCGCCGTGCTCCGCGACGAGGAGTGGCTCTGGGGCCACACGGTGGCGCAGCTGGGCCTGCTCGCGATCGCGTGGTCGGCCGGACGGCCGTCGGAGTCCGTGCCGGTCCGGGACCGGGGCGCGTCCCCGCTGGTACAGGCCTGGTCGTACGTTCCGCTGCTGATGCTCGTGATCTTCATGATCCGGCAGCAGACCTCCGTCGGCCGGCTCGATCCCATCGTCATGTGGCACGAGATAGGTGTGGTCGTCGCGGTTCTGGGCCGCCAGTTCCTGACCTTGCGCATGACGACGTCGCTCACCAACGAGCTGGGGGCGCAGCGGGCGCGGCTCGCCCACCAGGCTTTTCACGACCCGCTGACCGGGCTGGCCAACCGCGCGCTGTTCAGCGAGCGGCTGGCGGCGGCCCTCGACGGGGGTCCGGCGCTGCTGCTGGTGGACCTCGACGGCTTCAAGGCCGTGAACGACACCCGCGGACACGGCGTCGGGGACCAGTTGCTCGTCGCCGTGGCCGGGCAGCTGCGGGGCGCGGTGCGCGCGAGCGACACGGTGGCTCGCCTCGGTGGTGACGAGTTCGCCGCGCTCCTCCCGGGCGCCGCCGCCGAGGCCGACGCCACCGCCGTGGCCGCGGTGATCCTGGAGCGGGTGAGCACGCCGGTTCCGGTGGGGGAAGGCACCCCCGTGTCGGTGCGAGCGAGCGTGGGCATCGCGCTCGCCGACGCCTCGTCGACCGCGGAAACCCTGCTCCGCGACGCCGACCTGGCGCTCTACGAGGCGAAGGAGAGCGGCAAGAACCGGTACCGCGTGGCCGATCCGGAACTGTCCAGCTCGACGCTCGGCCGCCTGCGGCTGGAGGAGGAACTACGGATCGCCATCGACGCGGGGGAGTTCGAGGTCCACTACCAGCCGATCGTCGAGCTGGCATCCGAGCGGATCACCGCGGTCGAGGCGCTGCTGCGCTGGCGGCACCCGACCCGCGGGCTGCTCGGGCCGGCCGCGTTCCTGGAGACCGCGGAGAGCACCGGGCTGCTGCCCGCGCTGGACGGGTTCGTGCTGCGGACAGCCTGTGCGCAGGTCCGCACGTGGCGCGCGGTCCGCTCCGACTTCGTGGTGAGCGTGAACGTGTGCGCGGCACACCTCGTCGACCCTGGACTTCCCGACGAGGTGGCGGCGGCGCTGGCGGCCGCCGACATCCCCCCGGGCGCGCTGATGCTCGAGGTGACCGAGACGGCGCTCGTGGCCGACCTGGCGATGGCCGCACAGACGCTGCGTGAGCTGTCCGCGCTCGGGGTGCGTATCGCGCTCGACGACTTCGGGACCGGGTACTCGTCGCTGACGTACCTGCGGACGCTGCCGATCCACTCGATCAAGATCGACCGCTCGTTCGTCCGCGACCTCGACGGCAACGCGACCGACGAGGCCGTGACCAGGGCGATCCTCGGGCTGGCCGAGACGTTGGGGCTGCGTCCGGTGGCCGAGGGAGTGGAAGGAACTTCGCAGGCGGACCGGCTTCGCGACCTGCGCTGCGGTCACGCCCAGGGTTTCCTGTTCGCGAAGCCCATGCCCGCCGGTGAACTGACCGAGTTGCTGGGCCGATCAGTGGTGGCGTCGGGAAGCTAGTGCTGGTTTCCGGGTCTACGACGGGTTCCCGGGCCTGTCACGGGGGCGTAGGCCCGGGAAGCCGTCGGTGGTCAGCGCGCTAGCGGTCTTCCCACCAGGGGGAGTCGTCGCCCCACTCGTCGTTCCAGTCGCCCTCGTCGTACTCGTCCTCGTCGGTCGGGGACTCCGAGGTCGGCTTCGGCGCCGGCGGCACGTACGGCGGGACGTACTCCCCGCCGGCGGCCGACGCGCTCGGCCGCGGCGGGGTGGGACTCGGCGTCGGGCTGGCCGAGGTCGGCGCGGCGGTGGGCGTCGCAGGCTTGGTCTCCGTCTTGTCGGCGGAGTCGCCACCCCCCGCCAGAGCCGGAAGCACCAGAACAAATCCCACGATGAGGACGGCGACCAGCACGCCGCCGAGCACGATGAGCTTGTTGCGGGTGGTGGTCCTGGGGTTACGAGCCCCGAGGACGGGCCCGCCGGTGGGAGATTTGGTGGCGGAGAGCGCCCACCTGCCGTTGGTGCCGTCGTCGTGGGGGGCGGTCTGGAAGACCGGGAAGTCGAGTGTCTCGGGGTTTGTGCTGGTGGGTTGGGGTTGTGATTGTGGCTGTGGACCCGGAGATGCCGGCGCTGCGAAGGGGCCCCCCGGTGCGGACTGGGCTGCGGGCTGACCCACGGGGGATGCGGGGGGCGCTGACATGGGCCGAGTGGTGGACGCGGGTGTGGGGTGCGCCGGGACGGCTGACATGGGTCGCGTGGGGGCGCCTGATGTGGGGGGTGCAGGAGGGGCTGACGTGGGGTGCGCCGGGACCGCGGACATGGGGTGGGCGGTGGCGGGTGCGGGGGCGGCCGATACGGGAGCGGCTGAGGCGGGGGGCGCCGACATCGGGCGCGCCGTGGGAGGCCCGGGTAGCGCCGGCACGGGTGGCGTGGGGGCGGGGCCCATCGCTGGAGTTGCTGAGGCGGGCTGGGTCCCGGGAGACGCAGGAATCGCCGGGACCGGGCGCGTCGTAGGGCCCGCGGTCGAGCGAGCACCTGTCGCCGAGTCGGACGATGCCGCTGGGGTGAGCGGGACCGGTGCGTTGGGAGCGGTCGGCGCGGAACCGGAGGTAGGCGCGGCCGGAACCGAGGAGGTAGGCCGGTCCGCTCCGATGCCGGGAACCCCGGAGGCGGACCGGGGCGCTCCAAGACCGGGAGCCCCGGAGGTGGGCCGGTCCGCTCCGGATCCGGGAACCCCGGAGGTGGGCCGGGAGGCACCTATACCGGGACCCCCGGAGGTAGGCGTACCGGGCACCGGGGCCGCAGCCGGACGGTCAGTAGGCCGGGATTCCGCGGAGTCGACCGATGCGGGGATCGTCGGTGGGACGAGGGGCTTCGTCGGGGCGTCCTGGAAGCCGTTAGCCGGCGGGTCGGGTATGCCCGCCTTGCGAGGGGAAGGCGGAAGGCCCAGCCCACCCGGGTATCCAGCCGAAGCCGGCGGCCACGACGCAGGCGGCGGAGGTAACGCCCCCAGTGCCGCCGCGTGCCCAAGGGCATCATGAGCCCCACCGGGCCGCGGCGTCCCGCCGAGCCCGTTCGCGCCGCCGAGCCCGTTCGCGCCGCCGAGCCCGTTCGCGCCGCCAAGCCCGTTCGCGCCGAGGCCAGGTGCGCCAGATCCAGATGCGCTCTGACTCTGCGGACCGCTGGGGCCACCCGCGCCACTGGGGCCACCCGCGCCACTGGGGCCACCCGCGCCACTGGGGCCACCCGCGCCACTGGGGCTGCCCGCGCTGCTGCGGCTGCCCGCGCTGCTGCGGCTGCCCGTGCCGCTCGGGCCAGAGGGGCCAGAGGAGCCAGGTGTTCCGACCGGCGCGGCTGGGTTGGCGAGTTGAGGTGAGGGCGGGGTTGGATTGGTCGCAGGGTTGCCACTCGCTGCGGAGCCCGTCTGCCCCGACTCAGCAGCTGTACCAAGCGCACCTGATGCGGGCGGGCCTGTAACGGTGCCCGACGGCTTCGCGGCTGCGCCGCTCGGTGACCCCGCCGGACCACCTTGCGGCCTCACGGCACCATTCGGCGGCGCTACCGCGCCACTCTGCAGAAATGTTGCGCCACTTTGCAGGTATGCCGCACCACCGCTCATTGGCGCACCACCCTGTACTGGCGCACCACCCTGCGCTTGGGCACCACCCTGCGTTTGGGCACCACCCTGCGCTTGGGCACCACCCTGCGCTTGGGCACCACCCTGCATTGCGGCACCACCGTGCACTGGCGCATCGCTCGGCGTTGCCGCACCGCTGTGCGCCGCCGCCCCGCCGTTCCGAGCAGTCGCGCCGCTGGATGCTGTCACGCTGCTGGGCGTCGTCCCACCGTTCCGAGGAGCCGCGCCGCCTGCTGCGCCGCCCTGCGCGGTGGCATCACCCTGCGGCGCTACTGGGCCACCCCGCGAAGACGCAGCACCATTCTGCGTTCCCGCACTACTCGGCGCCGCCGGGTCGCGCTGCAGAAATGTCGCGCCGCCTTGCAGGTAGGTCGCACCGCCCTGCGCTGCCATACCGCTGTGCGCGGACGCATCACCGCCACCTCGCGGTGCCAAGTCCCCCTGCGCCAGCGTCCTGCCCCGCGCTGCCAAGTCGCCCTGCGGTGACACGCCGCTCTGCGCTGGCATGCCGCTCTGCGCTGGCATGCCGCTCTGCGCTGGCATGCCGCTCTGCGCTGGCATGCCGCTCTGCGCTGGCATGCCGCCCCGCGCTGCCGAATCGTCCTGGGCTGGCACGCCGCTCTGCGCGGGCTCGCCGCCCCGGGCTGCCGAATCGCCCTGCGCTGTCGCCCCGCCCCGCCCTGCCGAATCGCCTCGCGCTGGCGCGTCGCCCCGCGCTGGCGCGTCGCCCCGCGCTGGCGCGTCGCCCCGCGACTGGGGGGCGCCTCCCTGCGAAGACGCCGGGCCGCCCTGCGCGCCACCCCCATGCGAAGAGGGCGCCGCAGGAATACCACCACGCTGAGAGGACACCGGCGGGTAAGACTCCGGCGAAGGGGAGTTTCTCCTCGTCGGAGCAGGGCCTGGCGTCGGCGGGAGGACTGGCATTGGCTGCGTCGCCGAGGCGGCTCGGCCTCGTAAGCGCGTCGTGAGCTTTCCCCGGCCCCCTGCGTTCGGGTCGGGACGTTTTGCCGCCGCCGCGGCGCGGGCCAGTGCGGCGGCGACGGTCGGCTCGTCTTCCGGCGTGGGGCCGGTGACTGGAGGCTGTTCCGACGCCATCGTTCTCCTCGGGTCCGGTCGCGGGCTGCATCATTCCAGTGCCGTGCGCCACAGGGAAATCCGAGTGCCTCAGTCGCCACAGCGATCCGCGCCCATTCCGACAAATTGAACGCACTAAAAACCGGTATATGCCGTATCGTTACGTTTCATGCGGGTGCGGCTGGCGGTCAACGACCTCTTCTTCGTCCTCGACCAGAAGATGTGCGAGAAGACCCTCGAAGCGAACATGTCCGAGGTCGGTCCGCTCGCTCGGCAGGACGCGGGCGACTACATGATGAACACGCTCCGAGCCCGGCTCTCCACCGGCCACGACGCGTGGATCATCGGTCACCGCGCGATCCCCGACCCGTCCCGCCACACGCTCGACCCGTACGGCGAGCCGGGCCGCCACTGGATCCGCGCGGCCGCCGTCTACTACCTCGCGAACGTCCCCGGCTAGCCCCCGCACCCAACCACCCGCGGTCAAAGCCCCGGCCCGCGGTCAAAGCCCCGGCCCGCGGCCAAAGCCCCGCCCGCGGCCAAAGCCCCGCCCGCGGTCACCCCCCCCGTAGCCGATACCTCCCGATCACGAAGCTGGAGGTAACCGCCGGAGTTCCGGCGGCAGCATCCGGATCTGCGAGAGCCGCTCACCACCCAGCGGCGCCGACGCCGCCCGCCTCGCGTTGAGTGCGGCCGCGACCGGAGGCAACTGGGTGGCCAGGTGGTAGAGCGCCTGGTCGGTGAGGATTCCGAGCTCCATCCGCCGGTCCGCGCGCAGCTCGGCGGCGGTGTCGTCGCCGAGTAGCGCGCCCAGCCCGAACAGCTGCCCGGGGCCGAGTTGCGCCACCTGCACCGATCGTCCGGTGGGGTCGGGCGCGAAGACCCGGCCCTGGCCCCGGACGACGACCGCCAACTGCCCGGTCCGCGCCGGAAGCGTGTCGCCGCGCTCCAGCCGGATCTCCCGGAGCGCCGCGGCCGCGACGGCCAGCCCGCCGGCGTCCAACTGGGCGAAGAACGGGACCTGGGCCAGCGCGCGCGACGGGTCCACCACCTCGCCCGACACGTCCTGCGGACGCGGCAGACCGTTCTGCTCGGCCCACAGGTCGGCGTACACGCCGCCCTCCGCGACCAGCTCGTCGTGCCGGCCCTGCTCGACGATCTGCCCGCTCTCCAGCACGTAGATCTGGTCGTAGTCGACGATCGACGTCAGCCGGTGCGTGACCGCGATGAGCGTCCGGCCGCTGGCGACCGAGTCGAGCGTCTCGGCGACCAGCCGCTCGGTGCGCGGGTCGAGCGCCGAGGTGGCCTCGTCGAGCAGGAGCACCGCAGGGTCGCGGAGCAGCGCCCGCGCGATCGCGAGCCGCTGGCGCTGACCACCGGAGAGCCGCACGCCCCGCTCGCCGACCGGAGTGTCGTACCCCCGGGGCAGCGTGGTGATGTACTCGTGCAACTGTGCTGCCCGCGCGGCCTTCTCGATGTCCTCCGGCGACGCGCCCAGCCGGCCGAGGCCGATGTTGTCGCGCAGCGTCCCGTCGAACAAGAACGTCTCTTGGAAGACGACGCCGAGCTGCGCGCGCAGCGAGGCCATCGTCGCGCCCCGGATGTCCTGGCCGTCGAACAGCACGGCGCCGCGGTCGGGATCGTAGAACCGCATGAGCAACTGCAGTGTCGACGACTTGCCGGCGCCGGTCGGGCCCACGAACGCGACCTTCGACCCGGCCCGGATCGTGACGTCGATGCCGCGCAGCGTGGGCCGGTCGCCGTCGTAGGAGAACGCGATGTCGGCCAGCCGGATCTCGCGCCGCAGCGGCGGCAGGGGCGTGGCCTGCGGGTGGTCGTCGATCTCCGGCTTGGCGAGCAGGATCTCGTTCACCCGCTGCAGGGCACCGGTCGACGTCTGGATCTGCTGGCCGATGCCGGTGAGGCCGGTGACCGGGCCGACGACCTGCCCGACGAGCGTGATCGCCGCGGCGAACGCACCGATCGAGAGCCGGTCGCCGATCACCAGGTACGCGCCGACGACGAGCGTCACCAGCCGCAGCGTCGTCACCACGGCGTCGACCGACAGATCGAACAGGCCGCTGAACAGCTGCAGCGACAGCTGACGCTTGAACAGCCGGTCGGCGGCGCGCTGGAAGCGTGACCGCTCCTCGTCCTCCAGCCCGAAGGCCTGGACGACCGAGTGCGCCTGGTAGCTCTCGGCCGCGACCGAGACCAGCACACCGACGTTCTCCTGGACCGCCTTGCTGCGCTTGAGCGCCGGCTTGTCCATGCGTCGGTAGATGAACGCGACGATCGGTGCGCCGACCAGGACGATCAGACCGAGGATCCAGTTCAGCACCAGCAGCGTTCCGGCCGCGACGATCAGCGAGAGCAGCTGGAACAGACCGTCCCGGATCGTGTTCGAAAGACCCTGCTCCAACTGGCCGACGTCGGAGAGCAGCCGGGAAAGGATGTCGCCCTGTTTGCGGCCGGAGTACCAGCGTGCCGTCAGCCGTTGCAGGCCGCTGAACATCTGGGTCCGGAGCGCACGGACGATCGATTGGCTGACGAACGCCGAGACGTAGTTGCGGCGCAGCTCGGCCACGAGGCTGATCGCGAACGTGCCGGCGAGCAGCCCGACGAGCTGCAGGATGAACTGGAGATCGGCGGTGCCGTTGGTGAGGCCGTTGATCAAGCTCGTGAACGCGAACGGGAACACCGCGACGAAGCCGAGCTCCATCAGCAGGTAGATCGCGATTTCGATCTCGCGCCGGACGTGCGGGCGGAGGTACCGGCCGGCCAGCCGCAGGAACGCGGTGATCCGGACCGGCTCCTCGTCGACCTCGAGCGAACGGAGCCACTGCTCCTCGAGCGCGGAGAGCCCGACACCGTAGATCTCCTGCACGGTGAGGTCGGCTGCGCCGGGCCGGGCGGTCGTGAAGACCTTCCACAGATCGGCTTCGCTGCCCCGTTCCAGGAGGAATCGGACGAAGGACAACGCCATCAGCGTCCGGAGCTCACCCTCGGCGCGCACCAGCGGCGGGAGGCCCCGTTCCTCGTCGACGTCGGCGAGGTAGGAGTCGGCGGAGGGCACTCCGCACAGGTGCAGGCCGTAACCCTCGATCAGCAGCTCGACGTCACGCGCCGCGGGCAGTGCGGCGCCGAAGAAGAGCGCGAGCGGGCGTTCCGGGGGCTCCGGAGGTGCCTCGGCGGTGACGACGACGAAGATCTCGCCGCGGACGGGGTCGACGACCGTGCCGGAGGTGAGGATGTTCGCCGGGTCGTCGGGGTCGGGGAAGGGGTCGACGAGGCAGATCTGGGGTTTGACGCCCCAGGGCTCGGAGCCCAGGCCCGCCAGGCGTTTACGTGCCCGCTTCACCGCGGTGGCGTAGCCGTTCGCCGCGGCCTCGCCGGCGCTGCCGGGGCGGTAGCGCAGGACCGCGGCGTCGGTCTCCTTGGCGACGAGTTCTTCGAGCGCCGGGCGCAGGGGGAGGAGGGGCTGGCCGGTCTGGAAGGCCCGGCCCTCGGCCGAGGCGGAGCGCTCGGCAT
This sequence comes from Cryptosporangium arvum DSM 44712, assembly GCF_000585375.1. Classification (NCBI taxonomy): domain Bacteria; kingdom Bacillati; phylum Actinomycetota; class Actinomycetes; order Cryptosporangiales; family Cryptosporangiaceae; genus Cryptosporangium; species Cryptosporangium arvum. The sequence continues at coordinate 8,164,435 of NZ_KK073874.1, read as the reverse complement.
CGAACCGCGTACCGCCGGGAACGCCCGCGGGTGCGACGCCCGGTGTCGCGGCGGCGCGCCAGGCGGCGGGGGCGGCGCCGGGTGCCGGGGCGCCCGCGGGTACCGGCCGCGCGGACCCCACCGCGGGTGACGGCCCGGCCGGATGCATCCCCGGTTGCGCGCCGGCCTGCTGCCCGCCTGGAGCCTGCCCGCCTGGAGCCTGCCCGCCTGGAGCCTGCCCGCCTGGAGCCTGCCCGCCTGGAGCCTGCCTGCCGGGAGCCTGCCTGCCGGGCTGCTGCCCGCCGGGACCTGGCCCGCCGGGACCTGGCCCGCCGGGAGCTTGCACGCCAGGAGCTCGCCCGCCCGGAGCCTGAGCCCCCGGCGGCTGCCCACCCGGAGACTGGATCCCGGGATGCTGGAACCCGGGTTGAGCGCCCGGCTGTTGGGACCCGGGCGGCGGAGCAACCGGAGCGTGTCCAACCGGAGCCGACCCCACCTGTGCCGACCCCACCTGCGCCGACCCCACAGCCGGCGGGCCGGGCTGCGGAGGCTGCGCGGAACCCACCGCGGCCGATCCCACCGCCGACGGCGGCACCGGCACCTGCGCACGCCCCGCCACCCCCGGAGCCCCCTGAGCTCCCGGGTCCGGCCCAGGCGACGCATCGGCAGGCAACCTCGAACCAGGCGGCGACGCACTCCCCGCCCAAGCACCCCCCGCACCACCAGGCGCCGCATCCGGCGCGCCCGGTGCAAGAGCGCCCGGTGCAGGAGCGCTCGGTGCAGGCCCGGGTGACACCGCCGGCGCGGCCGGAAGACCGTCGGTGGGCGCGTCGGTCAGCGGACCGATCACCAGGATGCGGACATCGCCCATCCCCACCGTGTCCCCGGGGTTGAGCAGCGTCTCGGCCTGGATCGCGGCCCCGTTCACCGTCGTGCCGTTGGTACTCCCCAGGTCACGAACCGTCAGGAAGTCTTCGACGCTGGTGAGCGCGGCGTGCCGGCGGGAGGTCTCCGGGTCGGAGAGCAGGATGCCCGCGGCGTCCCGACCCACCTCGACCACGCCGTCGATCACCGCCGTCCGCGGCTCGAGTCCGGCTTCCCGGACCTCGACGAGCTGGGCCATCATCACCCACCCAGCCGCAGGACGACCGACCGTGCGCGGGCTGCGGAGATCACGTTGCCCTTTCCTTCGTACCGTTCCAGTGCGTCGGCCGCCGCGTTCCGGGCGCCGATCGGGTCTCTCAGAGTTTCCAACACCTCCGCGAGGTCGAGCAGGGCGTCGGCCTCCACGGTGGACAAACCCGTTCCGCGCACCGTATCGACCGCCGAGCGTGCCGCGGTCACCGCCTGCTCCACCCGGCCCAGACGGGCCAGCGCCTTGCCCCGCGCGGACCGCGCGGTGGCCTGCGCGACGACCTCGTCGGACGGCGCCGCGCGCTCGGCGTCGCTGGCCAGCTGGGCCGATTCGGCCAGCACACCCTGGGCGTACCGAGCCTGCGCGAGCAGCGCGAGCAGGTTCGAAAGGACGTACCGTTCGCCCATTTGGGCACATTCTTCGGCCCCGGCGTGCAACTTCTCGGCCGCGCTCGACGGGTCACCGGCAAGCATCTCGACGTACCCGCCGAGGTACGCGAGCGACACCGCCCGCACGCGGAGACCGAGCCGGTCGGTGATGGCCTGCGCGGCCACCAGGTGCTCGCGGGCGTCGTCGAACCGCCCGGCCATCGCGCTCAGACCGGCCAGCGCGCCGCGCAGCCGCACCTCCGCGGTGCGGTTGGTGGTGACGCTGGACAGCTCCCGCCGGTACTGCGTGATCGTCGCCTCGACCGGGGCGTCGCCCAGCACCGCGGCCAGCGAGAAGCTCTTCGCGATGGCCTGCCGCCGTCCGTCGCCGCCGTCGGCCGAGCCGCTCCCGGGCTCGGTGTCGGCGGCGCCGCGCGACGAGCTGTTCATCGCTTTCGGCAGCCATCGGACGTCGCGCAACAGCGTCCAGTTCGCGGCGACCGAACCACCGCCGGAACCGAGTTCGACGGTCGTCGAGAGATCGGGGATCGGTGGCCGGCCGCCGGTCGTCGTCAGCCCGGTCTGGTCGTCGGCCGACCGGCCGGACAGCAGCCGGAGCACCGAGCGGACCTTGTCGGCCTCCGCGCGCAGCTCGGCGTCGCCGGTGCGGATGGCCGCCCCCGTGGCCTCCGTCAACAGGTCCGACGCCCGGTTGAACTCACCCCGCTCCACCAACGCGGCCGCGAACTGCGGCAGCAGCCCGACCCGGGCGGCGTGTTCGGCCGGGAGCAGCGACGTGGCCCGGCCCAGCAGCGTGATCGCGGCCGGCATGTCGCGTCGCGCGAACGCCCGGCGCCCGGCGCGCCCCAGGTGCTCGGCGGCCCGCCGGGACAGCTCCTGTGTCTCGGGATCGGCCGGGCCGATACCGGTGCGGAACCGCGCCGCCTGCTCCAGGTGGTACCCGACGATCTCCTCGAGCTCGGGCAACCGTCCGGCGAGCGTCTCCTCCATCCAGCGGCCGGCGACCTCGTGCAGGTGCGCGCGTTCGCGCTTGGAGAGGGAGTTGTAGGCGGCGTCCCGGACGAGCTGGTGACGGAAGCGCAGCGCGCTCTCCCCGTGCAGCACCGACCCCTCCGGCCGGAGCAGCTCCTTGCGGACCAGCGAGAGCAGCGCGCCGGTCACGTCCCGACGCTGTTCGGGCGGGGTGAGCGCGACGACGCCGTTGCGGTAGAACACGTCGCCGATGACGCTCGCGCGCTCGAGCACGCCCCGTTCGCCCTTCGGCAGACCGTCCAGACGCGCGGCGAGCAGCGCCCCGACGCTCGGCGGCACCGCCAGCCGGTTGATCTCGGCGGTGAGCACCCACCGGCCGTCGACCCGGTCGAGTAAACCGTCGTCGAGCAGCATGCCGACGAGTTCCTCGATGTAGAGCGGGTTGCCCTCGGCCGCCGCCACGATCCGCGAGCGGACCTCCTCGGCTCCCTCGGCGCCGTCGAGCAGGTTGTCCAGCAGCGCGGCCGACTCGTCGGCGGCCAGCGGTTCCAGCATCAGCGTCGACGTGCGGCTACCGCCCCGGGCCCACTCGGGCCGGTCCTCCAGCAGCTCGGGCCGGGAGAGACAGCAGATCAGCACCGGGCTGTCGCGCAGCCACTCGGCGAGCTGGTCGATGAGGTCGAGCAGGGCCGGCTCGGCCCAGTGCAGGTCGTCGAGCACCAGCACCAGCGGACGCCGCGCGGCCAGCGTCGCGGCGAACCGGTACATCGCCTGCGGGAGGTTCTCGACGCTGTTCGTCGTCGACAGCGTCGTGGAGGTGGACGGTGCGGTCGGCTCGCCCAGCAGCCCGGCCAGCACGTCGATCGTGCGGTCGTCACCGGGCAGCAGCGAGGCGAGCTTGCGGCGGATGGCGGCGGTGTCCTCCTCCGGCCCCGCGTCGGCGGCCTGGCGCACGACCTCGGCCAGCGGCAGGTACGTCAACCCGTCGCCGTAACTCAGGCATTCGCCGCGCAGCACGGTCGCCCGGTCGCCGACCTGGGCCAGCAGTTCGTGCAGCAGCCGGGACTTGCCCGCACCGCCGGTGCCCAGCACGGTGACCGTGCGTACGGAGCGCTCGGCGACCGTGCGGTCGAAGAGCCGGCGCAGCTCCTCGAGCTCGCGGGTGCGTCCGACGATCGGCGCGTCCAGACGCCGGGCGTGACCGGACGCGCCGGGCTTTACCGCGAGCAACCGCCACGCGTCGACCGGGACACCGCGGCCCCGGACGGTCATCGGCGGGAGCATCGTGGCGGTGACCGCGTCGCGGGAGAGGCGGTAGGTCGAGTCGCCGATCAGGACGGTGCCGGGTTCGGCGGCGGTCTCCAGCCGCGCGGCGACGTTCACGACGTCGCCGAGCGTGATGTCCTGCCCGAGGAACGCCCGCCCGATGACCACCTCGCCGGTGTTGACGCCGGTACGCAGGTTCAGCGTGACGCCCCAGTCACGCATGAGCGTCTCGTTGAGGGCTTCGAGCGACGCGTGCAGCTCCGCCGCGGCACGTACCGCACGCAGGGCGTCGTCCTCGCGGGAGTTCGGCAGGCCGAAGACGGCCATCACCGCGTCGCCGATGAACTTCTGCACCCGCCCGCCGTGCTTCACGTGGATCGCGGTCGCGTGCTCGTAGTAACGGGTCATCATGCGGCGCAGGACCTCGGGGTCCAGGCGTTCGCCCAGCCCACTGGAACCGACGACGTCGGTGAAGACGACCGTGATCGTCTTTCTGAGTTCGCGGGTGTCCTCGGAACTGATCGCGTTTCCGCAGGAAAAGCAGAACCGAGCTTGCGGCGGGTTGTTTTCCTCGCCGCAATTCGAGCACCGGAGCACGGGTGGCACGGAGGTAGCGTAGGCGCCCGCCGCTCCCCGGCCCACCCGGACTGACGGAAGCCTGACTTCGTGGCCCCCGTCACCCAGAGCGCGCGTGACGGTAATCGCTGTTCGAGCCCGATGTGACTCGGTCAACGCGCCTTACGGACCAGGGCCGCCGGGTTGAGGATTTCGATCTTGGACCGTCCGATCGCGATGATTCCGGCCTCTTCCACCGCCCGCAATGCCTGGTTCGTGGTGGGACGCGAAGTTCCGGCCAGGCTCGCGATCACTTCCTGGGTCAGCGGTACCGCGACCGGGCGGGTGACCCCGTCGTCGTACGCGCGGGCCAGCGTCGCCAGCCGCCGGAGCACCCGCTTGTCGGCCGGCAGGTAGAGGAACTCCAGCAACCGGCCGTTGAGCCGGCGCACCTCGTTCGCCAGCAGCTCGGCCAGCACCCGGTCGACACGGGGGTACTGCTGACGCAACGCGTCGAACCGGTCGCGCTGCAGCGACAGCGTCTCGCAGCCCTCCAGCGCGGTGACGGTCGCCGACCGCACCGCCTTGGACGGATCGGCCTCCAGTAATGCCAGCTCGCCGACGGTCTCGCCCGGGCCGAGCACGGCCAGCGTCACGCTGTCGCCGGCCCCGGTGGTGACCCGCACGCTGACGTGACCGGACTCGATCAGGTGCAGTGAGTTGGCCGGATCCCCCTCGTGGAACAGAACTTCGTTCCGGCGGAACTTACGGCGCCGGGCAACCGCGAGCAGCTCACGTCGCTCCTTGTCCGCGATCATGGACAGCGCTGACCACTCCATCGAGCGAGATTCCCCCTCTTAGCTGAACTTCACCGAGTCGAGCAGTGCCTTGAACTTGCCCTCGTTCTTGCTCCACGCGCCCTCGGACGAGAAGAACAGGAGCACGACGGTCTGGTTCGACGTCGGGTCGGTGGTGACGAAACAACGGATCCGCAGTTCACCGTCGCCGCCGTCCTGGCGCAGCGTCCCGTCGTGCAGCGTCGAATCGCGGCTGTCGATGACCGTGCTCTCCTGCGGATCCAGCGAGAGGGTGGTCGGCATCTGCGCGATGAGCGACGCCCGACGTTCGTCGGCCGTGTTGGGGAAGGCGGTGGTGGAGAAGAATGTGTAGACACCGACGACGGAGTCCGGGTCGCTGCGCAGCTCCCGTTCGAGCTGCGTCCAGCCGGCGCTCGTGCCGGTGGTGGTGAACAGCGTCGACGCCTCGTCGGCGTGGGGGGAGAACACGACGTTCGTGCCCTCGCCGTGCGCCTGCCAGCTCTCCGGGTAGTCGAACGAGACCGGCACGGTCGTCGTCGCCGTGAAGTGTTTCGTGCCCTCCTGGAAGGGCTTCACGACGAGCACGACGACGAGCGCGATCGCCAGCACCAGCAGGCCGGCGAGCCCGCCGATCAGCAGCTTGCGCTTGCCGTCGGGGTTCGTCGGCCGGGCCGGCGGTCCGCTCGCCACGTGCGGCGGCGCGCTGATGCCCTGCGGCGGCCCGGAGAAGGGATGCGGCGGCCCGGAGTACTGGTACGGCGGGCTCGAACCCGGGTGCGGCGGCCCGGAGTACGGGTACGGCAGGCCTTGACTCGGCGGTGCCGAGTGCGGCGGTGCTGAGTGCGGCGGTGCCGAGTGCGGGTACGCGGCCGGCGGGAACTGCGTCGGCGAGTACTGGTTCGGGTAGGTGCCGGCCGGCGGCCCGCTCTGCGGCGAGTAGGCCTGCGGCGAGTACTCGCCGCCGGTCCACTGCGCGGTCGGCAGCGGAGTGCCCTGCTGCTGCGGGTGCGCGCCGGCGGCCGGCGGCGCCGTCCACGACGGCGGCCCCGACGCGGGCGGAGGCGTGGTGGGGGAGTGCGGGGTCGGCGGCGCGGGCGGCGCGCTGCTCGGGCTCACGGTCGTGCCGCTCGCGGCCGTCGGCAGGTTCACCGGCTTGCCGCCGAACGCCGCCCCGAGAGCGGTGATGAACTCGCCGCAGGACGCGAACCGGCCCTCCGGTCCCTTGGCCATCGCGGTGGCGATCACCTGGTCGGCCTCGACCGGGATCTCCGGACGCACGGAGCTGACCGGCGTCGGCATCTCCATCAGGTGCGCCCAGAGCAGCGCGGCGTCGTCGTCGCGGATGAACGGCACCTTGCCGGTCAGCGCCTGGTAGACCACGCAGCCGAGTGCGTACACGTCGGTGCGCGCGTCGACCGGCTTCCCGCCGATCTGCTCCGGCGCGACGTAGTCCATCGTGCCGACGACGATGCCGGTGGCGGTGACGCCGGTCAGCGACGAGGCCCGCTTGGTGAGGCCGAAGTCGCTCAGGTAGACGTGGTCGCGCCCGGCCGGCGTGGTGGCCGCGGACACCAGGATGTTCGCGGGTTTGACGTCCCGGTGCACGAGCCCGGCCTGGTGGGCGGCGTCGAGCGCGGCGCCGACCTGGCCGAACAGCGTCATCGCCTCTTCGACGGTCAGCGTGCCCCGCCGCTTCAGCACGACCTTGAGGTCGGCGCCCTCCACGAACCGCATCGCGAGGTAGAGGTGGCCGTCGACCTCGCCGGCCTCGTAGATCGGAATGATGTTCGGGTGATCGAGCGACGCCGCCAGGCGTGACTCGCGCAGGAACCGCTGCCGGAACTCGTCGTTCTGGGCGAGTTCCGGCGCCAGCACCTTCACCGCGACGATGCGACCCAGACGGGTGTCTTCAGCGCGGTAGACGTAGGCCATCCCCCCGCGCCCGATGAGCGAGTGGATCTCGTAGCCCGCCGCGCGAAGGCCGTCCAGGCGCGCGGACTCGACTGGATCACTCATCGCTGACCACCGGTTGGGTTCGACACGGTCAGTGCACCCGGTTCCCGCAGTATCCGCAGAACTGCTGCCCCGGCTGGAGCGGCTGCCCGCACTGGTCGCAGCTGCCGGCGGCGCTCTCGCCGTGGGTGGCGAGCGCGCCGGCCAGCGAACCGGGCTGTGCGGCCGCGCCCTCGGCGCTCTGGCCGCCGATCACCGCGGTGGCGCCGGACGGGTTGCTCGCGCCCGGGACCGACGGCCCGGCCACCGCCGGAACGCCGCTGACCGGCGGCGGGTTCGTCGGCGAGTACCGCAGCACGGTCTGCGCCTCGGAGTTCGGGTCGGGTGCTCCCGGGAACGGCGTCTCGCTGTACGCGGGGACACCGGGATACGGCTGCCCCGCGTACTGCTGGTACCGCGGATCGACCCAGCCCGGGGGCGGACCGGCCTGGCCGGGGTACGGGGCTCCGTAGCCGGGCATGAGGTTCGGGTCGGGGCTCGAGCCGTCGGGAACCGGAGTGCCCTTGCCGCGGCCGCGGAGCAGCACGACGCCGAGCAGCACCGCGAGGACGACGACCGCGGCCAGGCCACCCCAGAGCAGGATGTTCGTGGAGCCGCCGGAGTCGCTCGAGCCGCCGTCGGCGGTGTTGCCGAAGCCGGACGTGTCGGTCGCGCCGTTCGTGCCCTTGTCGGCCGACGTTCCCTTGCGCTGCTGGGCGGTGGCCAGCTTCTCGGTGGCCAGCCCGTGACCGGGGTAGAGCTTGAGCACCTGGGTCAGGTTCGGCGCGGCCGCGGTGTAGAGCTGGTTGTTGTAGTTGTGCAGCGCGTTCTCGTACACGAGGTCGGTGGGGCCGCGCTCGGGCTCGACGCCGACGGCGGCCAGCGCCTCGGAGATCGCGTCGGGCCCGACCAGCTTGATGTCGTTGCCGGACTGCGCGAGGAACCCGACGACCTGGCCCTTCTCGGAGACGACCGGGCCGCCGGACATGCCGCTGGCGAAACCGGTCTTCAGCTGCGCCAGGTAGTCGTCGTTCGGCCGGACGACGCCGCTGCCCTTCTTCGTGAAGTGGGCCTGGGTGAGCTTCAGCGACTTCTCGTCCGACGGGGTGTTGGTGAAGCCGAGCGAGCTGACCGCCTCGACCTCGTCGGCCGACGAGCCCATGACCACGGACGGCATGCTGCTCGCGCCGACCTTCAGCACCGCGACGTCGGACTTCTTGCCCGCGGTGGGGTACACGACCTCGGCCGGGAGGTCACCGAACTTGCTCTGGTCGGCGACGAACGGCTGGACGGTGACCACGGCCTGCGTGAAGATCACGCAGCCGCCGGTCTCGTCGGTCGTGTTGCCCGAGTAGCAGCGCTGCAGCCGCTTGCTGACCACGTCGTCGGTGTTGGCCGACGGTTTGGCTCTGCTGTAGGGGTCGGCCGGCATCGGAGCGCCGTCGCCGTACCGCTCGTTGAAGATCTTGTTGACCGCGAAGTTCGCGGCCCGCTTCAGGTCCACGCCGGTGATGCTCGGCGACGTGACGATCGTGCCGCTCGGGTTGACCACCGAACCGCTGCCGGTGGCCAGCAGGGGTTGGTAGGAGCGCTGCACGAGCGAGATGTCGTTGCCGGTGGAACCGCGGAAGTTGTGTTCGATAAGCGAGATGCTGACCTTGCCGTAGGTCATGATCCGGACGACCGCCGGGGAGATGAGCTCGACCGGCGTCGGGTGCTTGTGGGCCTCGGCGGGGGTGGCGATACCGAGCGTGAGGGCCGAGACGCCGACAGCAAGAACGGCGGCGGTCAGTCTGAGACGAGGCAGACGCATGGGGAGTTCCTCCACTCGGAGGGTGAGAGAAGAGCGTCGATATCGGCGGCGGCCGGCGCCTGTGACTGGACCATGAATCCGGAGAAAGTTATCACGGGGCCCAGGGCGGCGTAACCGGACAAGTGGCTGGTACCGGCGGGGGAGTCGGAAGGCCGACACTGCCGCCGAACGACCGGCTGAGCTGCACTGTCGCATCACGACAGCGGAGCGGTGCGAGGGTCAGACCGCGGCCGGAGGAACCGGGTCGTTCTCGACGAAGGTGGCGCGTCCGACGCAGCTGCTCGAACCGGGGCAGGCCGCACCCTCGGGGCGGTCGAAGGGGCAGCGGCGGTCGGTCAGCAACTCCAGCGAGATGGTCATCGTCCCGGTCCTTCCCGGTAGTCGGAAGCGTGCACAACCAGGGTCGCGGTCGGCTGCTGAGCCCGTGATCGTGGCGGGAACGCCCGGAACGTTCGCGGGCGAACACTCCTCGCCTTCCATGAGAAGGCCGCGCGAGCCGCCCGTCAGCCGGTAGCGCCCAGGTCCAGTGCTGGCCCGGAGGGGGTCTGCCGATCCGGTCAGGCAGGTATGACCCTCCGGTTTGTACGCGTCGACCGTTCGGAGGGTCAGTTGAGCCCTTGACCCGGCGTCATCGAGACGTAACACCGAGGAGCGTTTCCGGAAAGAACTCGCCCGACAATCGGCTGTATGCCAACCACCGCGGTTCTGACCGTGGACGCTCGCCCCTACCCGTACACCTTCGACCCGGCCACCACCGCGCTCGTCGTCATCGACATGCAGCGCGATTTCATGGAGCCCGGCGGCTTCGGCGAGACGCTCGGCAACGACGTCGGCCTGCTGCGCTCGACGATCGAGCCGACCGCCGCCGTCCTGGCCGCGTTCCGCGCGGCCGGGATCCTGATCGTCCACACGCGCGAGGGGCACCGGCCCGACCTCTCGGACCTCCCCCCGGCCAAACGCGACCGCGGGAGCCCGACGCTGCGTATCGGCGACGAGGGGCCGAAAGGGCGGATCCTCGTCGTCGGCGAGGAAGGGCAGGACATCGTCGACGAGCTCAAGCCGCTCCCCGGTGAGCCCGTCGTCGACAAACCCGGCAAGGGCGCGTTCTACGCCACGAACTTCGGCGAGCTCCTGCGGGAGCAGCAGATCACCAGCCTGATCGTGGCCGGTGTGACCACCGAGGTCTGCGTGCACACCACGGTCCGGGAGGCGAACGACCGGGGCTACGAGTGCCTGGTCCTCGCCGACTGCGTCGGCTCGTACTTCCCCGAGTTCCACCGGGTCGCCCTCGACATGATCGCCGCCCAGGGCGGGATCTTCGGCTGGGTCGCTCCGTCCGCCGCCGTGCTCGACGCACTGGGGAGATGACGATGATCAAGCTGCGATCGAACCCCGACCTTCCGCTCTGGGTCCGGGGCGACACCAACGCGTTCTTCGGCCTGGGCATCAACGTCCTGGTCAACGTCCTGACGCTGTCGGGCCTGTGCCTGCTCGTCGTGCACATCCCCAAGGACGACGTCTTCGGCTCGATCCTGCCGGCGCTGGGCATCGCGCTCGTCGTCGGCAACGCGTACTACAGCTACCTCGCACGGCGCCTGGCCGCGCGCGAGAACCGCAGCGACGTCACCGCGATGCCGTACGGGCCGAGCGTCCCGCACATGTTCATCGTGGTGTTCCTGATCATGCTGCCGATCTACCTGGAGACCAAGGACCCGGTCCGGGCCTGGGAGGCCGGCCTGGCCTGGGCGTTCATCATCGGGATCATCGTGCTGATCGGCGCGTTCGTCGGTCCGTACATCCGCCGGTGGACGCCGCGCGCGGCGATGCTCGGCACGCTGGCCGGGATCAGCATCACGTTCATCTCGATGCGGCCGGCCGGGCAGATGTGGGCGCAGGCGTGGATCGCGCTGCCGGTGTTCGCGCTGCTGCTCGTCGGCTTGTTCACCGACCTCAAGCTGCCCGGCAACGTCCCGATCGGCCTGGCCGCGCTGGTGCTGGGCACCGCCATCGGCTGGATCGGCGGCGCGATGAGCGTCCCGGACGTGAGCGCCGCCGCGAAGGACATCGCGTTCGCGGTCCCCAACTTCCACTTCGGAGCGTTGTTCGACGGGCTGCGTGAAGTCGGGCCGTTGCTCGCGACCGCGATCCCGCTCGGCGTCTACAACTTCACCGAGGGCATGACGAACGTCGAGAGCGCCGCCACCGCCGGTGACCACTACAACCTGCGCAGCGTCCTGCTGGCAGACGGCGCCGGTGCGGTGATCGGGGCCGCGCTCGGCTCGCCGTTCCCGCCGGCCGTGTACGTCGGGCATCCGGGGTGGAAGGCCGCGGGAGGCCGGGCCGGTTACTCGCTGGCGACCGGCGTCGTCATCGCGATCCTGTGCTTCCTGGGCATGTTCTCGCTGCTCGGCGCGATCCTGCCGACCGCGGCGATCGTCCCGATCCTGCTCTACATCGGGCTGCTGATCGGAGCCCAGGCGTTCCAGGCGACGCCACGCGCGCACGCGGCGGCGGTCGTGGCCGCGCTCATCCCGAACATCGCGTCCTGGGCGGCAGGGCAGATGGACAACGCGCTGGCCGCGGCGGGCACGTCGGCCGCCGCGGTGGGCGAGGACGCGCTGGCGAACGCGGGCGTCGTCTACGGCGGCCTGAACACGCTGGGCCAGGGCGCGGTGCTCGCCGGGATGGTCCTGGGTGCGCTCGTGGTGTTCCTGATCGACAAGAAGTTCGTCGGGGCCACGGTCGTGGCCGCGGTCGGCGCCGTGCTCTCGTTCATCGGGCTGATCCACGCGCCGGAAGTCGGCTGGAACATGAACGGGCCGGTCGCACTGGGCTACGCGTTCGTCGCGGTCGTGTGTGCGGCGTTCGCCGCGACGCGTCCGGAACCCCGCGTCCGCGACGCCGAGGAGATCGAGCTGGACCGTCAGCACGGCGGCGGTGCCGCTGTGCTCCCGGGCGAGCAGCCGGCCGCGACGGTGGTCCCGGCCGCCGACGCGATCCCGGCTCCCCGCGCGGTCCCGGCCGACGAGAAGAGCCCGACCGAGGCGCCGAGTTAGGCTCCCGAACATGGCTGTCGTGAAGATCAACGCGATCGAGGTTCCCGAGGGCGCAGGCCCCGAGCTGGAGAAGCGCTTCGGCGCACGGCACGGCGCGGTCGAGGGTTCACCCGGTTTCCTGGGGTTCGAGCTGCTCCGTCCGGTGAAGGGCGAGACCCGCTACTTCGTCTACACCCGGTGGGAGAGCGAGGAGCACTTCCAGGCGTGGGTGAACGGCCCGGCCATGGAGGCGCACTCCGGTGAACGGGCCCGCCCGGTCGCGTCCGGCTCGTCCCTGCTCGAGTTCGAGGTCATCCAGTCCGCGGACCCCCAGGCGTAATCAGGTAGCGAGTCGGGTGCCGGCCTTCAGCGGCCGGGTGGGTGGTCGACTGAACAAATGTGTCGAACACCTACGAAAGCCTCGACGAGCTGCTGCGTCAGCACGAGACCCGGCAGGCGCTGACCGCCCGCGCGGCCTACAGCCTGCTCCGGATCACGGCGGCGGTCCCGCCCGAGACCCGTACGGTCACGGGCGCCGCCGACGCCGGTCAGCGCGCCAGCGCCTGGCTCGCCGGCTCGTCCACCAACCCCGGTCGGTGGACGAGCCGCGCGGTGCTCGTCGACGAGCTGGCCGAGCTGGACTCCCTGCTCGTCGACCTGCGCGGTCACCTGGTCGTCGTCCTCGACTGGCTGGCCGTGCACCTGGGTAGCCAGGTGGGCCGCCCGGGCCACCAGCAGACGATCCGGGTGCCCAGGACCCTGCTCGCCGAGTGCTCGACGCTGGTGGACGACCTGACCGTGCTGACACCGGCCGCGGCCGCATAAGAATTGCTTGTCACCCGGTGCCAAAGCTGCTGGGGTGGGCAACATGGAACGGGCGGGTGTTCGCGGCGCCGTTCTCGCGGCCGAGGACAAGATCGGTGACCTGGTCCTCGAGCGGATCGTCGCGGAGATCCCGGCCTACCGGGCGCTGGACGCCCGCCAGCTCGCCGAGGTGCGCGCGATCGCGCTCTGGTTGCTGCGCCGGGTTCTCGACCTGTGGGTGGACCGGGTCGAGCTGAGCCCGGACGACCTGCTCCGGGTACGCGGCATCGGGGCCGCGCGGGCCGCGGACGGGCGGCCGCTGCCGAGCGTGCTGCGGGCCTACCGGGTCGCCGCGAACACCGCGATCGACCAGATCGTCGAACTGGTCGAGCCCGCGTTGACGGTGGCCGACACGATCGCGTTCGCGCGGCTCTGGCTGAGCAGCTTCGATCAGCTGAGCGAGGCGATCTACGAGGGCTACAGCGTCTCCGCGGAGCGGCTGACCGCCGACCGCGCCCGCGCGGTGCGCGAATTCCTCGACGACCTGCTGGCCGGACGCCAGGCGCACCCCGGTGCGGCCGCCGACCGCTCCCGCGCCCTCGGCGTCGCCCTGCCGAACCCGGCCTGCCTGCTCGTCGTCGAGCCGGACGGGGTGCCGCCGGCCGAGGAACTCGGTGCGGCACTGGGTGCCGGTGCGCTCGTCACCGTGCACGGGCGCCGGGTCGTGCTGCTGTTCCCGGCGCGCGACGAGGACACGATCCGCGCCGCGCTCACCGAGCTGAACGGCCGCGGATGCGCGATCCGCCCGCCCCGGCCGGACACGCTCGTGGACGCCTACCGCCTGGCCGTCCTCGCGCTCGACCTCGCGCCACCGGACGCGTACGAGAGCGGCCCGCTGCTCGGCGAGTCCGACGGCTACGCGCTCGCGGTGCTGGCCGGGCGCCCACCGGCAGCGCCGGGGCTCGTCGCGCGCCGGTTGCTGGGCGCGCTGCTCGACCCGGGCCAGGAACACGTCCGCGAGGGGCTCGAGGCGTTCCTGGCCGCCGGCTCGGCGACCACCGCGGCGGCCCGGGTGGGGTTGCACCCGCAGAGTCTGCGGTACCGCCTACGGCGGGTGCGTGAGTTGACCGGACGCGACCCGCGCCGGAGCTGGGACCGGTTCGTGCTCGACCTCGGCTCGCGGATCGCCGCGACGTTACGCTCGACGGAGGAATAGATGACCGACGAACAGCTGGTGTCCGGGCGCGGTATCACCGCCGGGGAGCGGTTCACCGACCCCGACCTCTGGGCGGACGTGGACGGCGAAGGCCCACACCTGTGGCGGACGCTCGGCTACCGGCAGTCCGGCTGGGAGCCCGGCAGCAGCACGGTCGAGTGGGACGCCACGCCCGACTACTGTTTCCCGTCCGCGGGCGGGCCGATCGTGCAGGGCGGGCTCGTCACCGCGCTGCTCGACGCCGCGATGGGCGGCGCGTGCTGGACCGTGCTCGACAACGACCAGGCCTTCCTCACCGCGGACCTGCGGGTGGAGTTCCTGCGCAGCTCCCGTCCCGGCCTGCTGCGTGCCACCGGCGAGGTGATCCGGCGGACGCGTCGCGTGGTGTTCTGCGCGGCCGAACTGCACGACGCCGACGATGTCCTGCTGGCCACGAGTCGCTGCACGCAAGTACTCCTCCCGGCGGACGGACGGGCCGGCCGCTACGGCCCGCCGGAACCGGACGGTGCCCCTCCGCGCGACGCCCGCGGCTAACCGGCCGTCCCGCGTGCCCCGGCGATCACCAGGTCGACGAGCTGGTCGAGGTACTTCTCGCTCTGCTCCCGCGCCACGTCACGCAACTCCGCGGGGGTGACCGCGACGTGCACCAGGGTCGCGCCGAGGATCGCGTCGAGCACCAGCGCGGGTGACGTCCCGGCGGGCAGTTCGCCCCGGGCCGTCGCCCGCCGGACGATCTGGCGGGCGGCCAGCATCGTCGGGTGCGTCAGCCGGTCGCGGTGCTCGGCGAACTCCTCGTGCACGGCACCCTCGACGACCAGGCGCATGTACGTGACCCCGCCGTCGGCCCAGAACATGTTGAGCAGCTGGGAGCCGAGATGGCGCAGGTCGGAGCGGATGTCGCCGGTGTCGATCGAGACGTCCACCGATGCCCGGGCCGCCAGCGCGTCGAACAACAGTTGCTGTTTGCTCTCCCAACGCAGATAGAGCGACGCCTTGCCGACGCCGGCGGCGCGGGCGACGCCGTCGATCGTGAACCCCGCCCAGCCTTTCTGGCCGAACAGGTCGATCGCGGCGCGGAAGACGCGGTCCTCCAGCGCGGGGTCGCGGGGCCGGCCCCGTGGTGCGGGGGTCCTGGCGGTCGGAGTGGTGGTCACAGGCT
This sequence comes from Cryptosporangium arvum DSM 44712, assembly GCF_000585375.1. Classification (NCBI taxonomy): domain Bacteria; kingdom Bacillati; phylum Actinomycetota; class Actinomycetes; order Cryptosporangiales; family Cryptosporangiaceae; genus Cryptosporangium; species Cryptosporangium arvum. The sequence continues at coordinate 8,149,302 of NZ_KK073874.1, read as the reverse complement.
GTCCCCCACAGCTCGGGGTGGTCTGGCGACAGGAGTTTATTCCGGTTGTCATCGTGAGTTAATCCTCGACCTCTGGACTAGGTGGGGCGAAAGCGGATCCACCAGGGGGATGCGATGAGAACCACCCGATTCGCGGCGGTGGCCGCGCCGTTCGGCCGCGACCTCGAGGAATGCTTCGCGCGAATCGGACGCGTCCTCGCGTTGAGCCGTGCGCGTGGCGTCCGGATGGTGGCGCTGCCGGACGCCTGCCTCGGGGGTTATGCCGCGAACTCCGGCGACGCGCCGCCCGGACTCGACCCGGACGGACCCGAGATTCACCGCCTCGCGGCCCTCGCCGGCGACATGGTGGTGTGCGCCGGTTACCGCGAGCGCGGTGCGGTTCGATACAACAGTGCGGTGTGCGTCACCGGGGACGGCGTGCTGGGGCGCCACGTGACGGGTGAGCCGTTTGGTGCCTTCGACACTCCTGTAGGCAGAATCGGGATGATGATCGGATACGACAAGGCCTTCCCCGAAGCCGCACGAGCACTCGCCGCCGACGGCGCGGAGATCGGCGTCTGCCTCTCGGCCTGGCCGGCGAGCAGCGGCAACCACTCGCCCGACCTCGGTCGCGACCGGTGGACCCGGCGGTTCGACCTGTTCGACCGGGCCCGCGCCGTGGAGAACCAGCTGCTCTGGCTGTCCGCGAACCAGTCCGGCTCGTTCGGTGACGTCCGCTTCGTCGCGAGCGCCAAGGTCGTCGACCCGAGTGGCGACGTGCTCGCCACGACGGGCACCGCGGCCGGGGCGGCGATCGCCGACGTCGACGTCGCCGAGTCCGTCGGTTTGGCCCGGCGCGCGATGATCGGTCGGGTAGGCACCGCGACGAGCGTCTCCGGCGACTCGTCCGATACAGGAAGCGTTCCGGTCGCAGCGTGGCAGTGAGATCCTGGTTCAAGGTGCGTAAACGGCAGAAGTCCCGATCGGCGGGCCCGGTTCGCCGGTCACCCGTTCCGGATACGCGGACCCCGCTCAACGTCGTCGTCGTGGGTGCCGGTATCGGTGGCCTCACCGCGGCCCTCCTGCTGGGGCGGCGCGGTCACCGCGTCGTCGTGGTGGAGCAGGAGCCGATCGCGGCGCCCGCGGCCCTGGCCGACGCCCGCTGGTGGTGGCGTTCGAGCACACCGCAGGCAGCCCACGCGCACGTCTTCCCGGCGCGCTGCCGGGAACTGCTCGCGGCCGAGGCGCCCGACGTCCTGGCCGCGCTGCGTCGCGCCGAGGTCGCCGAGATCCGGCTGACGCAGCACGCACCCTCCACGTTGACCGGTCCGGTCGAGGACGACCCCCGGCTGGTCGGGCTGGCGGCCCGGCGGTCGGTGTTCGAGTGGGTGCTGCGCCGGGCGGTCCTCGGCGAGCGTGGCGTCACGCTGCTCTCCGGGCTGCCCGCGGTGGGGCTGGTGCTGGGTAAGAGCGAGCACCAGCGGGTCACCGCGGTCCGGCTGGCCGGCGGGCAGTTCCTCCCGGCCGACCTCGTCGTGGACGCGGCCGGCCGGCGTTCGCCGGTACCCGGTTGGCTGCTGGCGGCCGGCGGACCACCGCTGACCGCCGAGGAGACGCCGGGCGCGGTCACGTCGCACACCCGCTTCTACGAGACGCGCGGCGGCGAACCCGGACCGCCCGCGGTGCTCGGCGGGGTCTACGAGGGCTTCACCAGCCGGCTGGTGCCGGCCGAGGCCGGGGTGTTCGCGGTGACGTTCGAGGTGCCCGCCGACGATCGTGCCTTCGACGCGCTCGTCGACGGCCGGGCGTTCGACCGGGCGGCCGCCGCCGTCCCCGGCTTCGCGGAGTGGACCGATCCGGACGCGAGTCGGCGCCTGACCCGGGTCGCGCGTCTGACCAGTGCCGACAACCGGCTCCAACGGCTGACCAAGGACGGGAGACCGCTCGTCGTCGGGTTGCTGCCGGTCGGCGACGCGGTGTGCGCCACGTCGCCGGGGCACGGCCGGGGCGTCACGCTGGCGATGCTCTCGGCGGTGCGGCTCGTGCAGGCCGTCGACGCCAACCCGGGCCTCGCCCCGGCCGACGCGACCGCGCGCACGCTCGCCATGGACGCCGCGATCGGCGCGGAGATCGCGCCGTGGTTCCGCGACTCCGCCGCGCTCGACGCCGGGTCGACGACGCACGCCGAGCTCGCGCGGGCGGCCCAGCGCGACCCGCTGGTGTGGTCGGCGTACACGCGGATGCAGAACCTGCTCGTCGTGCCCTCGGCGGTGCTCAACGACCCCGACGTGATGGCGGTCGTCCAGGCCACGCGGGCGTCGGGCTGGCGTCCCGATGCCGACGCCGTCCCCACCCGCGAGGACGTCCTGGTGGCGCTCGCGGGCCCGGTCACCATCCCCACCCAGCGCGTCGCTCCCGAGCTCACGCCGGTGTGAGCATCACCCCAGCAGCTCGCGGAGCGAGGCGCACGAGGTACGCAGCGCCTTCTCCGCGGCCGGGGACGCGGCCGCCAGGCCGAAGAACCCGTGGATCAGTCCGTCGAAGCGGTGCGCCCTGGTCGGTACGCCGGCCGCGGCCAGCGCCGTCGCGTACGCCTCGCCGGCGTCGCGCAGCGGATCGAACTCCGCGGTGACGACCACCGCGGGCGGCAGCCCCTCCAGGCGCCCGCGCAGCGGCGAGAGCCGGGGGTCGGCCTTCTCGGCCGTCGGCGGGAGGTAGTTCGCGCTGAACCACGCCATGTCGGTGCCGGTCAGGAAGTAGCCGTGGGCGTTCTGCGCCAGCGACGGGAACTCCTCGACGAAGTCGGTCGCGGGGTAGATGAGCAGCTGCGCGGCGATCGCCGGGCCACCGGCGTCCCGGCAGTCCTGCGCGACGACCGCGGCCAGGTTCCCGCCCGCGCTGTCGCCGGCGACCGCGATCCGGGACGCGTCCCCGCCCAGCGCGTCGATGTGTTCCGACGCCCAGCGCACGGCCGAGAGCGCGTCGTCCACCGGCCCCGGCCACGGTGACTCCGGCGCCAACCGGTAGCCGACGCTGAGCACGACCGCGCCGACCTCACGGCAGATCCACCGCGCGTGGTCGTCGTGGGTGTCGACGTCGCCGAGCACGAACCCGCCACCGTGGAAGAACACGACCGTCGGCACCGGACCGTCGCCGTCCGGCCGGTACACCCGCCCGGGAAGCGACCCGACGGTCACGTCCGAGATCGACGCCACCGGAACGAGCGTCGAGGGGTCCCGGACGTCGATGGTGATACCGCGGAAGTTGCGCCGGGCCTCCTCCGGCGTTCCGGCCCCGAGCGCGGGCATCCCCGGCGAGTTGATGAGCGCCAGGATCGGCTCGATCGACGGGTCAACGGGCATCGTCGCCTCCCAGGGCCGTGCTGTGGCTCCCGAAGAAGCGGCCGCTCGCCGCCACCTCGGCTTCGAACTGCGGCACCATGGCCTTCGCCTGGGCCATGATCATCCGGTCGGCCAGCGGCCCCAGCATCAGCGTCCGCAACGCCGACAGGACCGCCACCGAACGTGGGACGTACACCTTCCGGGAGCGCCGGGTGATGCCGTCGAGCAGCGCGGACGCGCAGTCCTCCACCGAGACCGTGCGGCCGAGCGGCCCCGGCACCCGGCGCAGCCCGTCGCGGAACGTGCCCAGGTCGGCGGCGAGCGAGCGCACCATGTCGGTGTCGATCCAGATCGGATGGGCCGAGCCGACCGTCACACCCTTGTGGGCCAGCTCCAGCCGCAGGCAGTTGGCGAACTGCTCCACCCCGGCCTTGGCCGCGGCGTAGGGCGCCAGGCCGGGCAGCATCGCGAACGCGGCCGCCGACGAGATCAGCAGGTAGTGGCCGCGGCCGGCGGTGATCGCGGGCAGCGTCGCGGTCACCGTGCGGACCACGCCGAGCAGATTCACCTCGATGACCTTGACGACGGATTCCGGCGGGGTCACGGCCACCGTGCCGTGGTTCGCGATCCCGGCGTTCGCCACGACGACGTCGATCGCGCCGTGCGCGGCCAGCGTGTGCTCGACCGCCGCCGACAGCGCCGCCTGGTCGGTGACGTCGCACTCGAACCAGCTCGCGCCGTCCAGCTCGGCGGCCAGCGCCGCCAACCGCTCGGGCTCGAGCCCCACCAGCGCCACCCGGGCACCCGCGGCCGTGGCCTGGCGCGCGAGCTCGGCCCCGATGCCGCGGGCGGCCCCGGTGATCAACACGGTCGGCCGTCGAGTCACAGCATCCCCCCAGTGTGGTACCGGCGCGTACCAGAATGGGGTGACGGTACCATTTCGGGCGAGGAGGGTGAAGCGTTGACTACTGCGGCAGTGCGGGCGACCAACCCCGACGACACAGCGGGCGGGCACCGGGGCCGCCTGCTGTCCGGGATGGGCTCGGCGCTCGTCGAGAAGGGGTACGGCGCGGTCACGATCGCCGACATCGCCCGGCACGCCCGCGTCTCGAAGCGGACCTTCTACGAGCACTTCGCCGACAAGCAGGAGTGCTTCCTCGCGGTGTACGCCGCGGCCAGCGACCGGCTGCTGCGCGTGGTCGGCGAGGCCGCGCGGCCGGAGATGGACTGGCGCGATCAGGTGCGCACCGCGGTGCACGCGTATCTGTCGGCGCTCCAGTCCGATCCCGCGCTCACCCGCGCGATGCTGCTCGAGCTGCCGTCGGCGGGGCCGGAAGCGCTCCGGCTGCGTCGCCGGGGCCAGCAGGATTTCGCCGCGCTCCTGCTCGAGCGCGTCGAGCAGGGCGCCAGGCAGCTCTCCCCGGCGATGGCCACCGCCGTGATCGGCGGGCTCAACGAACTGGTGCTGGAAGCCGTCGAGGACGGCCGGGCCGACCGTCTCACCGACCTGTCCGGCGAGGCCACCGACTTCGTCCGAGCCGCGCTGATGGCCTAGCCCGGGGGAGAGGCGTCCCCCCGGGCCAGGCCCGGGAACGTCAGACCTCCAGGTCGCTCTCGACCCGCGAGAGCATGTGCCGGGCCATCGCCAGGTTCGCCCGGCCGCGGTCCAGCGAGAGGTAGAGGAACAGGCCCTTGCCCGAGCGCGACTGCACCGGGCGGATCAGGTGGTACTGGTTCCGCAGCGTGATCAGGATGTCCTCGATGCTGTCACCGAGGTTGAGCATCTCCATCGTGCGCATCTTCGCGCGGACCACGTCGGTGTTCCCGGCCGCGGCGACGTTGAGATCGAAGTCCTTCGTGCCGCCCAGGGTGCCGAGCGCCATCCCGCTGTTGTAGTCGACGAGCGCCACGCCGATCGATCCCTCGATCGTCATGGCCTCTTTTAACGCGGTGTCCACACTTGCCATTTGCTGTGCTCCTTGTTCCGAAGGATCGAGTGGTTGTGCTGGCGTAGTCAGTTCGGTGACCACCTCCTCATCGGCGCTCGGCCGCGGTGACGGCCTCCAGCAGGTCCGCGAGGCGATTCGCGACCTGTCTGGCCTCCAGATGGAGCCGGCCGATGTTCGTCTCCTCGCCGGTCACGACCGTCAGCACGGCGCGCGGCCCGGCGGCGTAGGTCGCCACGTAGCCGTGTGTCCCCCGGGTGACGGTCTCGGCGAACTGCCCCGGGCCGACCGTCTCGATCAGCCGTTGGCTCAGCCCGAGCACCGCCGCCGAGAGGGCTGCCATCCCGTCGGGCTCGATGCCGTGGGTGTCGTGCGCGACCAGCCGTCCGTCGACGCTGGCGACCAGGCTCCCGGCCACGTGGCGCACGCGGTCGCGTAACCCCCTGATCTGGGCCAGGACGTCCGCCTCGAGCTCCACCGCACTGCCTCCATCGAGTTTCTTGCCGATCAACCGGGACGGCCGTCGGGCCGGGACCACGCCGTTGGGGCGCGGACCGGGCCCGACCGGAACGCGGCGCGGCCCGAGCGGCCAGCGGGCGCTCACCGCAGCCCCTCCAGGGCGTTGCGCACCCGCGTGAGCAGGCTGTGGTCCGGCTCCGGGACGTCGAGGACCGACGGTTCCCGGGGTTTCTCCGCGCGTGGCGGCGGCACCGGCACCACGCCGCGCAGCGCGGCGCCGGGCTGGCGCCGGGGCAGCGGCATCGGATGGGCCGGGTCGGGCCTGCGGGTCGGCAGCTCGGGCTTGCGGGCCGGCAGTTCCGGCCTGCGGCGGCCGCGCCCGGCGGCTCGCAAGCCGTTCCGCCAGCCCTCGGGTGGTCCGTCGGCGCCGTCCGCGGGCGCGGGCTCGGTGGCGCTGCTCACTTCCGGTGCCGACGTCGGTCGAGCGGCCGTTTCGGGTGCCGCCGGTCGGGGCGCGGGCTCCGGGCGGACCACCTGGATCAGCCCGGCGGTGATCAACCGGCGCGACTCCAGGATCGCGCTGAACGCCGACCGGCCGAGCAGCCGGGCCAGTTCGCGGGGCGAGCGGCGCCCGTTCGCGTGGACGATCAACTCCCACTGCAGGTCAGTGAGGACGACGTGGTGACGCCCGAGCCGCCCGGCGGCGACCACCGGCTGGTCGTCCACGTTCCCCGGTGGCGTCCGTTCGAGCAGGCGTTTGCGTTTTCGGATCTGGACGTCGAGCGCGGCGCCACCGACCCGGCGGACCGGCCCCCACCAGTGGCCCTCGCCGGCCGCGTAGCGCACCGGCCCGGTCTCCGCCGGCGCCGCGGTGAGCAGGGCGTACGCCCCGTCGGTGATCGCCGCCGCGGTGCACAGCTCGGCCTCGCCGCGGCTGAGCGCACCGGACTTGATCAGCACGTCGCCGACCTGTCCGCCGGCGGCGCCGGTCGTCCAGGCGCTCTGGAAGGCCGCGGCCGGCACCGTGCCGGACGCCTGTAACAGGCAGTCGACGCCGGGCGCCGCGGGTGTGTGGACGTAGTACACCTCGCCGTCGATCAGGTAGATCGAGCCGCTGACCGGGCCGTCGACGTGCAGGGCGCCGGTCACGCGGTTGGTCGTCGACTCGTCGAGCGCCTCGGTGACCGAGCGCCAGGTTCCCGAATCGAGCCCTTCCCGGTGGGCCGCCGTCGCGTGCGTGGCCATCAGCCGAGCACCAGGTCGGAGGCGAGCCCGGCCAGCCGGTGCCGGGCGATGGCGAGGTTGGCGTGCTCCCGGTCGAGCCACAGGTAGAGGAACAGGCGGCTGTCCAGCCGGGCGTTGAGGAAGCGGAGTACGTGGTACCGGGCGGCCGAGGCCACCACGATGTCCTCGAGGACGTCACCGGCGGCCGACACCGCGAACGTGGCGTTCTCCAGCGCGGCCCTGGCCACCTCGGTGGCACCGGCGGCGGCCGGCTCCTCGCCGCAGGGCCAATCACCGGCGCTGCCTATCGCGAGCCCCGAGGCGTAATCGACCAACCCGGCGCCCAGCACGCCCGGAATGGACATGGCGTGGCGGAGGCTCTCGTCGATCCCGGGCACACGTCACCTCTCCCTGCCGGTGAGGCCGGCCCGCGCGGAACTGGTGAGCAGCCAGTAACCGAACGGGGCCAGCCGGTCGTGCGCCCCGCAGGGATCTTACGACTACAGCGAGCGGTGATGTGGGTGCGGCACGTATTCTATGAGGTTCGGGTTTATACCTTCAGGTATCGATTTGCACCCGTGTATTCGAGCGACACCTGTCCGGCTGGGGGCACACCTCGGACGGACGCCTGGTACCAGGTGTTCCGTACCGCCCGTATGCTCGGCGATCGGCAAGGATTGTCCGACGACGCTCAGCGGAGGCTCGCGCGTGGCGGTACGCGCAGGCGGCACCGGGGTCCTGGCGGCTCCGGCAGTTGTCGACGCCGTGGCCCACCGCTGGTGGCAGATCACCGACGAGACCTGCTTCGTCCCGATGAGCTCCGCCGAGGTCGAGGCCGAGCTCCGCGGGCACACCGCGCGCCTCCTCCGGTCGCTCTCGACGGTGCCGTTCCGGAGCGAGCCCGCCCGGGAGGTCGGCGCCGCGCTCGTCGCCCGGCACTTCGCCGCGCCCGAGTTCATCGGACGCACGGTCGAGTTGTTCGACGATGCGGTGCTCGCGCCGCTGGGCGTCCCGACCGCCTCGCGGGCCCGCCGTCCGGCCGCGCCGTCCGGATCGGACGGTCTGGTGCGACCGGGCGCCGTCGACCGGTCGTCGCGGCTCTCGGCGCTGCGCGCGGCCCTGGTGGCCGGTTACACCGAGGCGTTGCGCTCACAGACGCTCGCTCAGCAGGAGGAGCTGCGCCGGGCCGACCTGGCGGCGCGGGCCGATCTGGAGGCGGCGTCCCGGGCCCACGCGGCCCGCTTCCGCGCCGTGTTCGACAACGCGGGCGTCGGCATCGCGATCAGCGAGTGGGACGGCACGATCCTGGAGGCCAACCCGGCGTTGCGCCGGATGCTCGGCTACACGCTCAAGCAGTTGCGTCAGCGCCGGCTCGACGACCTGGTGCACCGCGACGGCGCGTTCGCCGGCCCGACCGAGGTGGGGTTGCGCGGCGACGCGGTGGTGCCGGTGACCGGTGAGCGGCCGCTCGTCGTCAACGGCGGTGGCGTCATCTGGGTGCAGTTGACGACGTCGGTCATCACACCGGGGGAGACCACGGCCGAGGACGGCGAGCCGGGTACCGCGCTGGCCCTCCTCGACGACCCGAAGCGCACCCGGTACCAGCTCACGGTCGTCGAGGACGTCACCGAGCGGCGCCGGATGCGGGCCCGCCTGGTGCACCAGGCGCTGCACGACCCGCTCACCAGCCTGCCGAACCGGGCGTTGTTCTTCGACCGGCTCCGCGAGGTACTGGTCCGCACCGCGCCGCGTGACCCGGTCGGTGTGCTCGTCATCGACATCGACGGGCTGGCGGCGGTGAACGACAGCCTCGGGCACGAGGCCGGCGACCAGATCCTCGCGTCGGTCGCCGACCGCCTGTCCGAGGAGGTGGCCCGCGCCGGTCACCTGGTGGCCCGCATCGACGGCGACGACTTCGCGGTGCTCGTCGGCCCCGGCGGGTACCGAGGCTCGGCCGACGCGCTGGCCCGCCGGGTGCTGGCCGTGCTCGCCCGCCCGTTCGCGGTCGGCGCGCACGCGATCCCGGTCACCGCGACGATCGGCGTGGCCGAGGTCGACGCGGCCGGGGTGGACGCGTCCGGCCTGCTGCGCGCCGCCCAGACCGCACTGGAGTGGGCGAAGGCCGACCCCACTCGCTCCTGGGCGGCGTTCGAGGCCGGCCGCGGCGAGCAGGAGACCGCCCGGCGCCGCCTGGCCGCCGCGATGCCGGCCGCGCTGGAGAGCGGGGCGTTCCAGCTCGAGTTCCAGCCGATCGTCGGGTTCCCGGACGATTCCGTCCGCGCCGCCGAGGCACTGGTGCGCTGGAACCATCCCCGGTTCGGCATTCTCGAGCCGGCGCAGTTCATCCCGCTGGCCGAGGAGACCGGCTTCATCGTCCCGCTCGGGCGCTGGGTGCTCTCCGAGGCCTGTCGGCAGGCCGCCCGCTGGCCCAGCGTCGGGAGCAGGCCGCCGCTGGTGAGCGTCAACATCGCCGCGCGGCAGGTGGCCGACCGGTCGCTGCTCAACGACGTCGCGGTGGCGCTGAGCCGGTCCGGTCTCCCGCCGGAGGCGCTGCAGTTGGAGATCACCGAGAGCGCGATCGTCGGCGGGGCCGAGGCGCCCACCGAGGTGCTCCAGGCCTTGGCCGGTGAGGGCGTCGGCATCGCGATCGACGACTTCGGCTCCGGGTACTCGAACCTCTCGACGCTGCGTCACCTGCCCGTGCGTGAGCTGAAGCTGGCCGGCACCAGCGGCGTCGGCACCGACGACATGGACGTCGACGTGGTCGGCGCGCTGGTCGGGCTCGCCCACGCGCTCGGCTTGAGCGTCACCGCCGAGGGCGTGGAAACGGCCGGACAGGCCGACCGTCTCCGCGCCCTGGGCTGCGACGCCGGGCAGGGCTGGTACTTCGCCGGCCCGATGGCCCCGGACGAGTTCGCCGCCTCGCTCGGGTGAGGCCCAGGTGGCCTAGCCCTCGCTCGTCGTGCGTTGCCATGTGACGAGCACCACGGTGGCGATGCGGGCGGCGTGCAGGCGCACCCCACGCTTCTCCGGATCGTCCTCGGCCGTGAGCCACGGACCGGCCACCGCGGTGCCGGTCGCGAGCGTCCGGCGGCACGCGTTGACGAGCAGCGTCCCGGCCGCGGCCGGGAAGAGCTCACTGGCCGTACCGCGCACGACCCGGTCCCGTGGCCGGCCGAGCCAGCGCAGCGCGGACCGGTTGGCGTGGTCGACCTGGAAGTCGGCCACCGCGCCCCGGTCGGTCGGCACCGGGCTCAGCACGAGCGCCGGGTCGCCGAACGCGTCGAGCGCCCGGTCGATCCAGTGCGCCCGGCCGTTCTCCGCGCCGCCGATCCCGGATCGAGCCACGACGTCGGCCGCGATCTGTACGAGCTTCACGTTGGTGCTCTGCGAGAGGCTGACGAGCCGCGCGAACGCGCCCTCGTCGTCGACGCCGTAGCGCTCCATGAACACGCCTTTGGCCTGTTCGATGACGGCTCGGCGACTCATTGCTTCGCGGAGGCCGTCGAGCTCGGCTCGGACTTTCAACAACTCGTCGCGCAAATTTGTGACGTCGCCCGGGATTGCGGGATCGCCCGCAGGACCCGCTGAAACCACTACCCAGCCACCCCTCCCCAATAGGGCGGCTGGCTGCTCAACCGTGTTCCCGAAGATGTGCGCTGCCATTATGCCGACCGAGGTCGAGTGGTGGTGCAACCGTCCCCGGTCGACGGTCGCGAACCTCAGTTCAGCAGCCAGCGGACCCCGAGCAGAAGGCACGTGAGGGCGACGAACGCGAAGAGCGCGACCCAGAGCAGAGGGTGCAGCCCGGTGAGCCGGGCGAGCTGATCGGCGTCGGAATGGGGGGCCTGTCCGCGACGGCGGAGCCGTTGCAGCTCCACCACCGGGCGGGCGCCGCCGAGCAGCAGGAACCAGGTGAACGCGTAGGCGAACCCGGCCTGCACCTCGGGCGTGCCGAACCAGGAGACGACGAACACCAGCCCGCCGGTGACCGCCACCGAGAGCACACCGTAGAAGTTGCGGATCATCACCAGCAGGGCGACCAGGCCGACGATGGCGAGCCAGAGCATCGCGGTGATGTGCCCGGCGGTGAGCAGGGCCGCGCCGAGCAGGCCGAGCAGCGACGGCGTGATGTAGCCCGCGACGCCGGTGGCGACCATGCCCGGCCCGTACGGCTTGCCCTTGGAGACCGTGACGCCGGACGTGTCGGAGTGCAGGCGGATGCCGGTCAGGCGCCGGCCGGACAGGACGGCCGCCGCCGCGTGCCCACCCTCGTGGGCGATCGTCACGACGTTGCGGGAGATCCGCCAGACGGCGTGCGGGACGATGGCGACCAGCGCGAGTACCGCGGCGGTGAGGACGAGCCAGCGCGGTGGATCGGGTTGCGTGCCGAGAACGTTGTTCCAGACCTCGCTCAGGCTCCGCTCGTCCACCCGGTCCCCGTCTGTCGCGTACGCCGTCGCGGGCAGGGTCGCACATGCCCACCACTCACGGGCGAGCGGCCTTGATGACCGGGTGGCTTTAGCGTGAGATAATCCTTTTTCAGTGGTATTAGGGCTTTCGGGGTTCGAGGGGGAAATGATGCGGGAACATTCCGCCGGTGGCGCGACCGGCGGCCGGATCGCCGTCGTGGGGCTGTTCGCCGCCCTGGCCGGCGGCCTGCTCTGGGCTCCGGCCGCCGACGCCGCCTCGGACCGGGCGACGGGCACCGGCGACGCCGGGGTGGTCCGGCCGGAAACCGTGCCCGTCCTCGGCAGTAGCTGGACGCTGCGTCGCAGCGGAGAAGTAACGGTGACCGTGACGGTTGCACCGGACCATGACAACGACTCCGGGTCGGGCGATGCCGACATGGCCGATGGGTCCAGCTGAACCTGACCGTTGCGCCGAATCTGTGCACCTTTCCGGGAAGAGCGCTCAGTGGGTCCTGCATGATGTGATCGCCCAAGCTGGGACGACACTGCCGGGGAGGTGCGCGTGGCCGAAGTGACGAGGCGGCGCATCGCCGGGGTTCCGACCCGGCTCTGGCCGCTGGTTCTCGTCACGGGCGCCGTCGGCATCGCCGGCACCGAAGCGGCCATCACGGTCACCGGTGCCCGGCTCGCCCCGGGCTGGCTGATCCCGGTGTTCATCGGCCTGTTCCTGGTCGGTGAGGCCACCCAGCTGCACGTCCAGCTCCGCCGCGAGACGCACTCGTTCTCGATCTCCGAGATCCCGCTCGTGCTGGGGCTCTACTGGCTCTCGCCGTTGGCGCTCGTCATCAGCCGGCTCACCGCGGTGATCGTGGTCAACGCGGTCCGCCGCACCACGCCGCACAAGTTCGTCACGAACTGCACCGTGGCCGCCGCCGAGACCGGCGTCGCGGTCGCGGTGTTCGCGTACATGAGCCCGCTCGACACGACGAAACCGCTGCTCTGGGTGTCGGTACTGCTCGCGGTGGGCCTGGCCGACCTGGTCAGCTTCGCGGGCATCCTGGCCGCGATCACGCTCTACGAGGGGCGACCGGCGCCGGTCGCGGTCACCCGCCTGGTGATCGCGTCGATCTCCGTCGGTGTGCTCAACACCACTGTCGGCCTCGTCGTCCTGATCGTGCTCAAGGTCAACATGGCGGCGCTGGCGCTGCTCGTGGTGCTCGCGGTGGTGCTGGTTGCCGGTTACCGCGCGTACGCCCAGTTCCTGGCGCAGCACAAGAGCCTGGGCGAGCTGTACGGGTTCACCCGGGCGGTTTCGACGGCCCGCCAGGAGAACAGCCTGGCCGACACCATGCTCACGCGGGTTCGCGAGCTGCTGTCGGCCGAGTCGGCCACGCTGTGGATGCCCGCACTGGGCCGCCACCCCGAGACCGCGCTGGTGGCCCGGGTCGACCAGGCCGGCCTGATCGACGAGCAGATCGGCGAGGACCCGATCCGCCGCCGCGTGCTCGACACCGGCGTCACCGTGCACCTCGGCCCCCGCGGCACCAACGCCGACCTGCGTCTGCGCCGGGCGCTACGCGGACGCGAGGTCAAGGACCTCATCGTCGTCCCACTGCGCTCCGGGACCGCCGTCGTCGGCTGCCTCGAGGTGGCCGACCGGCTCCACGACCTGGCGACGTTCGGCGCGGCCGACGTCCGTCTGCTGGAGACGCTCGCCGCGCACGCCGCCGTCGCGGTGGAGAACTCGCGGCTGGTCGAGCGGCTGCGTTACGACGCCTACCACGACACGACGACCGGGCTGCCCAACCGGCGGCGCCTGGTCGAGGCGGTGGAGGCCGCGATCGCGGTCGACCCGGTGCCCGACGAGGTCGTCGCGCTGCTGGAGTTCGACATCGACGCGCTGCGCGGTGTCAACGAGACGCTCGGGCACAAAGCGGGTGACCGGTTGCTCGCCGAGGTCGGTGGCCGGCTCCGGTCGCACGCCCCCGACGGGGCCCTGGTCGCGCGGCTGGGCGGCGACGAGTTCGCGGTCCTGCTCCGGGCCTCCGGCGTCGAGAGCGTGGTGGCGCTCGCCGCCGAGCTCCGCCGGGTCGCGATCGAGCCGTTCCCGCTGGAGAACTTCACGATCGAGGTCGGCGCCGCGGTCGGCGTAGTGCTGTTCCCCGATCACGGCGACGACAGCGAGTCGCTGTTCCGCCGGGTGGACGCGGCCACCGACGCGGCCAAGGCGTCCCCGCGGGGCGTCGCGGTGTACGCGACGACGATGGAGTCGCGCAGCGTCCACCGGCTGAGCCTGGTGCCGGAGCTGCGCCGCGCGATCGAGCAGGACGAACTGACCGTGCATTACCAGCCCAAGGTCGCGCTCTCGTCGCGCGAGCTGATCGGCGTGGAGTGCCTGGTGCGCTGGGAGCATCCCGACCAGGGCCTGCTGATGCCGGGCGAGTTCGTGCCGGTCGCCGAGCACACCGGGCTGATCGGGCCGCTCACCCGTTGGGTGCTGCGTGCCGCCCTCGCCGAGTGCCGGCGCTGGCAGGAGCGCGGCCGCCCGCTGGGGGTGTCGGTGAACCTCTCGGCCCGCACGCTCGAGGACCCGGACTTCCCCGACGACCTGGACGCGCTGCTCGACGAGGCCGGCGTCCCGGCCTCGCAGCTGACGCTCGAGATCATCGAAGGTGGTGCGCTCACCGACGCCGAGCGTCCGTTGGTCACCCTGCGGCGGCTGGCCGAGCGCGGCGTGCGCCTCTCCCTCGACGACTTCGGTGTGGGCACGTCGTCGTTCAGCTACCTGCGCACGATCCCGGTGCACGAGATCAAGATCGACCGCTCGTTCGTGCTCGGCATGAACACCGACGCGGCCGACCTGGGCATCGTCCGCTCGATCGTCGGGCTCGGACAGCACCTGGGCCTCTCGGTCGTAGCCGAGGGCGTCGAGAGCGAGCGGGCCCTGGTCCATCTCGAGGAGATGGGCTGCGACATCGCCCAGGGCTTCCTGTTCGCCCGGCCGCTGCCGCCCGACCGGCTCGAGGCCTGGGTGACGGCGCGGACCGCGTCCGCGGACCCCTCCACCGACGCCGACGAGGCGACGCGCCGGTTGCGCGTCGTCGGCCAACACGGATAAGTGCTGGTCGACGCGGTTTTCCGCACGACGAGCGATACCGATTTCGCATCCGGTGGGGCGGCCGTGTAATCTTTGCAGCGGCTCGCAAGGCCCCCTTAGCTCAGTCGGCAGAGCGTCTCCATGGTAAGGAGAAGGTCTACGGTTCGATTCCGTAAGGGGGCTCCGATCCCGACCTAGGTCGGTTGCCCGGCAGTGAAGCTCGCTGCCAATGGCGGTGTAGCTCAGATGGCAGAGCAAGCGGCTCATAATCGCTGTGTCGCCGGTTCAAGTCCGGCCACCGCTACCGTGCCAGGTAAGCTTGTAGGTCGAGCACCGAACCCGATTACGTAGAAAGAGGCACTTCCGTGGCCGCCACCGACGTCCGACCGAAGATCACGATGGCTTGCGTGGAGTGCAAGAACCGCAACTACATCACCAAGAAGAACCGGCGGAACGACCCCGACCGCCTCGAGGTGAAGAAGTTCTGCCCGAACTGCGGCAAGCACCAGCCTCACCGCGAGACCCGCTGACTTTCCGCGCGGCTCAGCGCCCAAGCGTCCCGAATGGCGCCGCCCCTCTGGGGTCGGCGCCATTCGCGCGTGGTGGCGCCTGTGCTGGGCGCGGTGCTCGCGCGCTGTTGGGTCCACGCTTCTAGGTGCGCGCTATGGGTGCGCGGGCCGTGGATCGCGCGGGTCGTTGGTAGCACGTGCCGTCCGATTCGGCGCTTGACCTCCGCGCCGCGTTCCTGTCCGCGCCTTACCTCCCGCCCTGGGCTCCGACCGGGCCCCCGCCGCCTGACCTGGAGCCCACGCCACCTAGCCCCGCTGTCCATGCATCGGCCCCGCCGCCCACGCGACCTAGCACTGCGTGCACTGCTGCTCGGCGCCGCATGGTTTCTGGTCCGGCTTCCGCGAGACCTCCAGGCGGCCCTGCCTGCTCCGGGTCTTGTGCATCTCGCGCCTCGTCCGTCCCTGACCTAACGCGGCCGACAGAGGTACACAGTTGGCGAGGTCGAAGAGCGGGTGCGTCTACGAGGTCGAGCCGGTGACGAGCGGGCGATGTCATCGCGCACGGCGCCGTGTCACGACTCGTGATCTTGCGCGCCGTACTTCTGCGCGCGGCTCCTTAATCGTCTCGTTTCCCCGGCTTCCCTTGCGCATCACGACCGCATGGCCCGCTGGCCTCCCGAGTGCCGTGCCTCGCACATGACTCGGCCCTCCACGTTCCGTGCTTCTTGGTGTCCCACGTGCCCCGGTCTTCTCCGCCCCTGGGGTCATCTTGCGTCCCAGTTGGCACGCACTCCTCTCAGGTCGCACCAAGCGCTGGCATCGTGGTTCCGAACCAGGCTGAGGTACGTCTGGCTACCGCGAGCACCTCATGTCTTGCGTGCTCTGCGACCTCTCCCTCTCGCGCGTTCTGCGCCCTGTACGCCGCATTGCGCGCCTCAGGTGCCATCGCCGGAGCCTCGCCCGGCCCGACACCCACCGACCCCCGCGCCCCTCCCTGCGCGCTACCGCTCCGGTGCCCTACTGCTCCGTGCCCTGCCGCGCCCTACGCCCTTCGGTCCCACGCCTGAGTGGGCCGCACATACATCGACGCGCCATGACTACGTCGCAGTTCCGAGCCCGCACCCACACCCGATGTCGGCACCCCTCCGTCCGACCGGCAACCGCGCCCTCCCGGCGAATCACAACACGGTGTGGGCTGCGCCTCCGTTCCTGCTCGAACGGGACGGACCCGCTCGGGTTACCGGTAGGTTGCGTGAAAACCGACCCCGAAGGAGGCGCCGTGGGCGACCGGATCGACGTAGCGCTGGTGGGCGCTTCGTGAGCGCCGTGGATGCGATCGGGCGCAGGTACCCGAAGTCCGCTCCCTATGAGGTCGGACGCGAGAAGATCCGCGAGTTCGCCGAAGCCATCGGGGACACCAACCCGGCCTACCTGGAACCAGCCGCCGCTCAGAAACTCGGCCACCCCGACGTCATCGCGCCGCCGACGTTTCCGATCATTTTCACGATGCGGTCGACGCGGCCGGCGGTGTTCGATCCGGAGGTCGGCATGGACTACGCGCGCGTCGTCCACGGGGAGCAGCGGTTCGTGTACACCCGGCCGGTTCGGGCCGGGGACCGCCTGGTGTGCGAGACGGAGATCGAGGACGTGAAGCTCCGCGCCGGCAGCGTTTTCCTGTCGATGCGCACGGACGTCACGACCGAGGACGGCGAACCGGTGCTGGCCGCGTACGCGCTGATCGTGTCCCGCGCCGCCGAGAAGGAGGGCTGATGGCCGCGTCCGTCTCCTACGACGACGTCGAGGTCGGCACGGAGCTGCCGCCCAAGACGTTCCCGATCCAGCGGTCGAACCTGGTGCAGTACGCCGGGGCCTCCGGGGACTTCAACATCATCCACTGGAACGAGCGGGTCGCGGTCTCCGTCGGGCTGCCGAACGTCATCGCGCACGGCATGTTCACGATGGCCGAGGCGAGCCGCATCCTCACCGAGTGGGTCGGCGACCCGGGCGCGGTGGTCGACTACGGCGTGCGGTTCACCAAGCCGGTTCCGGTGCCGGACGACGACCTGGGCGCGACGCTCGAGGTCACCGCGAAGGTCTCGGAGAAGCTCGACGACCGGCGCGTGAGCGTGGACCTCACCGCCCGCGCCGGCAACGACAAGGTCCTCGGCCGAGCCAAGGCGATCCTTCAGCTCGCCTGACGACGAGCCCCGCCACGGCGGGGCTCCTTCGGGGCTTGACTAAGTAGTGATTGGTCAATAACTTAGGCCGCATGACAACGCGACTGAGCGCCGACGAGCGACGCAAGATGGTGCTCAGCGCCGCGTTGAGCGAGTTCGCCCGCGCTGGGTTCGACGGCACCAGCACCGAGACGATCGCCCACCGGGCCGGTATCAGCCAGCCCTACCTCTTCCGCCTTTTCCCCAACAAGAAGGCTCTGTTCGTCGCCGCGGTCGAGCAGTGCTTCCGGCTCGTCCTCGACACGTTCGAACAGGTCACCGAGAACCTCGCCGGCGAGGACGCGATGGTGGCGATGGGGGAGGCCTACGGCAAGCTCATCGCCGACCGCGACCTCCTGATGCTCCAGATGCAGGCCTACGCCCGCTGCGACGTACCGGAAATCCGCGACGCGACCCGCGACGGCTACGGCCACCTCTGGGAAGCCGTCGCGCGTATCGGCGGCTGCGACGAGGACTCGATCCGCGAGTTCTTCGCCCGCGGCATGCTCTGGAACGTCGTCGCGGCGATGCAGCTGCACGACCACGACGCACCGTGGGCGCAGATGTGTCTGCCCGAGGAGATGCGTGGGCAGCTGAAGTTCGCGTAGTCCGACGAGTCCCGGCCCGCCCGGGACTTTTCTTTGATCGTTGAAGTTAGTGACCGATCACTACTTGGGAGCCGAGAATGCCATCCAGCACCACCACCCGCTGGACGTTCCTCGTCACCACGCTCGCCGCGTTCATGGTGTCGCTGGACAACCTGGTCGTGACGACCGCGCTGCCGGCGATCCGCACCGCGCTCGACGCCGACCTCGCCGATCTGGAATGGACCGTCAACGCCTACACGCTGACGTTCGGCGTCCTGCTGCTCACCGGAGCCTCGCTCGGTGAGCGCTTCGGCCGGCGCCGGATCCTCGGGCTGGGCATCGCGCTGTTCACGGTGGCGTCCGCGCTGGCCGCGGTCGCGCCGAACATCGGCACGCTGATCGCCGCCCGCGCGGTGCAGGGTGTCGGCGGCGCGATGATCCTGCCGCTCACGCTGACGATGCTCTCGGCCGCGGTGTCGCCGGAACGACGGGGAGCAGCGCTGGGTGTCTGGGGCGCGGTGTCCGGGCTCGGCGTCGCGTTCGGGCCGCTCGTCGGCGGCGCGATCGTGGACGGCTGGGCGTGGCAGTGGATCTTCTGGATCAACGTCCCGGTGGGCCTGGCGCTGGCGCCGATCGCGCTGCGCCGCCTGTCGCCCGACCGCGGTGTCGCGCAGCGGCTCGACCTGCCCGGCCTCGCGCTCGTCACGGTCGGTCTGTTCGGCGTGGTCTGGGGGCTCGTCCGGGGCAACGCGGCCGGTTGGGGAAGCCTCGAGGTCGTCGGCTCGCTGATCGTCGGTGGGGTCGTCACGGCGCTGTTCGTCGCCTGGGAGGCGCGCACCGAGCACCCGATGCTGCCGCTGCGCCTGTTCCGCGACCGTGGGTTCGCCGCGAGCAACGTCACCGCGCTGCTGTTCAGCTTCGGGATGTTCGGATCGATCTTCCTGCTCGCGCAGTTCCTGCAGACCGTGCAGGGCTCCGGGCCGTTCGAGGCCGGTCTGAAGATGCTGCCCTGGACGGCGATGCCGATGCTCGTCGCGCCGCTGGCCGGGCCGCTGTCCGACCGCATCGGCGGGCGTCCGCTGCTCGTCGTCGGGCTGCTCATGCAGGCGGCCGGGCTCGCCTGGCTGGCCGCGAACATGTCGGCCGACACCGCCTACTCGATGCAGTGGCCGGCGTTCGTGGTCTCCGGCATCGGGATGGCGCTGTTCTTCGTCCCGATCGCCAACGTGGTGCTCAGTTCGGTGCCGCAGCAGGACACCGGCGTCGCGTCGGGTGCGAACAACGCGATCCGCGAGATCGGCGGGGTGTTCGGGGTGGCGGTGCTGGCCGCGGTGTTCTCGCACACCGGCAGCTACGCCTCGGCGCAGGAGTACTCCGACGGCACCAGCGTCGCGACCTGGGTCGGCGCCGGCGTGGTGCTGGCCGGAGCGGTCGCCGCGCTCTTCGTGCCGGGCCTGAAGCGATCCGCCCCCGAGCCCGCGGCGCCCGCCCCCGCACCCGCGCCCGCGCCGATCCCGGCCTGAAGCGGGCCCCGTGCGGTGGTCACGGAATGAGTGCTTGCCGCTGGCCCCGCACGGCGCCCGTCCCACGGTGTTCAGTGGATCGGCGTGAACAACGAAGGCCCGGTGTCGACGCACCGGGCCTTCGGCAGGTCAGTGAGCTTCGGCGAGAAGCTTCTGGAGGCGGCTGACGCCCTCGACGATGTCGTCGTCGCCGAGCGCGTAGGACAGCCGGAGATAACCGGGCGTGCCGAACGCCTCGCCGGGGACGACCGCGACCTCGGCCTCGTCGAGGACCACCGAAGCGAGCTGCGCGGACGACTCGATCGTCACGCCGCGCAGCGAGCGGCCGATCAGCCCCTTCACCGACGGGTACGCGTAGAAGGCGCCCTTGGGCTCCGGGCAGAACACACCGTCGATCTCGTTGAGCATGCGGACGATCGTCTGGCGGCGCCGGTCGAACGCGACCTTCATCTCGTCGACGGCGGACAGGTCACCCGAAACGGCGGCCAGCGCGGCCCGCTGCGCCACGTTGCAGACGTTCGAGGTGGCGTGCGACTGCAGGTTGGAAGCAGCCTTCACGACGTCCGCCGGGCCGATGAGCCACCCGACGCGCCAGCCGGTCATCGCGTAGGTCTTCGCGACGCCGTTGAGGATCACGGTCTGGTCGGCGAGTTCCGGGACGGCCTTCACGATCGAGACGAACTCGGTGTCGCCGTAGACGAGGTGCTCGTAGATCTCGTCGGTGATCACCCAGATGCCGTGCTCGAGCGCCCAGCGGCCGATCTCCTCGACCTGCGCGGCGGTGTAGACCGAGCCGGTGGGGTTCGACGGCGAGCAGAACAGCAGCGCCTTCGTGCGCGGCGTGCGGGCGGCCTCGAGCTGCGCGACGGTCACCAGGTAGTCCTGGGTCTCGTCGGCGATCACGTCGACCGGGACGCCGCCGGCCAGGCGGATCGCCTCCGGGTAGGTGGTCCAGTACGGCGCGGGCAGGATGACCTCGTCACCGTCGTCGACGAGCGTCGCGAACGCCTCGTAGACGGCCTGCTTGCCGCCGTTGGTGACCAGGATCTGGTTCGGGGCGACCTCGACGCCGGTGTCGCGCAGGGTCTTGGCGGCGATCGCCTTCTTCAGGTCGGGCAGCCCGGCGGCCGGCGTGTAGCGGTGGTTCGCCGGGTCGCTGCAGGCGGCGATCGCGGCCTGGACGACGTAGTCGGGGGTGGGGAAGTCGGGCTCACCGGCGCCGAAGCCGATCACCGGACGCCCGGCCGCCTTCAGGGCCTTGGCCTTGGCGTCAACGGCGAGGGTGGCGGATTCGGCGATGGCGCCCACCTTGCTCGAGATGCGGCGGGCGGGGCTGGTGTCTGCTGCGGTCATGTCTCTTACTCTGGCAGACGCGTCACCCGCGTTGCGGGGCACCGGTTTGGGATAAACGTCGCCCACCCCGTAGACTCTTCGTTCTGGGGCGCGCTGACGCCCGACCCGCCACCCACGGTTGGACGGCGGGTTGTCGTCGCGCTTGCCTTCAGGCAAGGATGTACGTGCGCCACTCTGGTGGGGCACAAAGGGGTGTAGCTCAATTGGCAGAGCAGCGGTCTCCAAAACCGCAGGCTGCAGGTTCAAGTCCTGTCACCCCTGCGCAGAACACACGTGACGACGGACTTGGCTGGGAACGACCGACGACGGAAGAAGGCAGATCCGGTGGCGGACAGTAAGGGCAGCGCCCAGGATGTCGCTGCCGAAGAGCGGTCTGCATCCGACGACACGCCGAAGCCGCCGAAGACGCCACGAGGCGGCGGCAAGGGTCCGGGTGACAACGGCCCGCGCAAGGGCACCAAAGAGCGTCGCCCCAACCCCATCTCCCGGTTGATCCGCTTCATCCGCGAGGTCGTGGCCGAGCTGCGCAAGGTCATCTGGCCGACGCGCAAAGAGTTGATCACCTACACGTCGGTCGTCGTCGTCTTCGTGACGGTCATGACCGCGATCGTGTGGGGTCTGGACGCCGGTGTTGCCAAGCTGGTGATGTGGGCGTTCGGAGCCAACAGCGACTCCTAGGTAAGTCCGAGGCCGGCCCGCTACCTGGGTTGGCCTCGTCTTGCGTCCGCGTGCGGAACAATGGATCAACACCCACAGACAGAGAAGAGCCATCGCGTGCCCGACTACGACGAGGAATACCGCCTTCCCGAGGGAGGCGAGACCGAAGCCCTGTCCGATGACGCCGAGGCGTCGGCCGACGTCGAGGCGGTCCAGGCTCCGGCTCCCGTGGCTGAGGTTGACGAAGACCCCGTGGAGGAGCTGCGCCGCGCTCTGCGGATGGCCCCCGGCGAGTGGTACGTCGTGCACTCCTACGCGGGCTATGAGAACAAGGTCAAGACGAACCTCGAGAGCCGCATCAACTCGCTGAACGTCGAAGACTTCATCTTCCAGATCGAGGTGCCCACCCAGGAGGTCACCGAGGTCAAGAACGGCAAGCGGCAGCAGGTCCAGTCGAAGGTCTTCCCCGGCTACCTGCTGGTGCGGATGGAGCTGACGCCCGAGTCCTGGTCCGCGGTGCGCAACACGCCGGGCGTGACGGGTTTCGTCGGCGCCACCTCGCGTGCCGACCGGCCGAGCCCGCTGAGCCTCGAAGAGGTCGTGAAGATCCTCGCGCCGACCGTGCAGAAAGAGGTCAAGGCGCCGGTCAAGGTCGTCGACTTCGAGGTCGGCGATTCGGTCACGGTCACCGAGGGCGCGTTCGCCACGCTGCCGGCGTCGATCAGCGAAATTAATCCGGACGCCCAGAAGTTGAAGGTGCTGGTCTCGATCTTCGGCCGCGAGACGCCGGTCGAGCTGAACTTCAACCAGGTCTCGAAGATCTAAGTTTCCTCCGGAGATACCGGGGGTCTGCAGTAAAGCCCAGGAAGCCCAGGAAGATGCCTCCCAAGAAGAAGAAGCTTTCCGCGATCATCAAGCTCCAGATCAAGGCCGGCGCCGCGACGCCGGCCCCGCCGGTCGGCCCCGCGCTGGGTCAGCACGGCGTGAACATCATGGAGTTCTGCAAGGCCTACAACGCGGCCACCGAGTCGCAGCGGGGCGACATCGTCCCGGTCGAGATCTCGGTGTACGAGGACCGGTCGTTCACGTTCGTCACCAAGACCCCGCCGGCTGCGCGGCTGCTGCTCAAGGCCGCCGGTGTGCCGAAGGGCTCGGGCGAGCCGCACAAGACGAAGGTCGCCACGGTCACGCAGGAGCAGGTCCGGCAGATCGCCGAGACCAAGATGGTCGACCTCAACGCGATCGACATCGACCAGGCCGCGAAGATCATCGCCGGCACTGCCCGGTCCATGGGCATCACGGTCCAGGACTGAACTGAAGAAGTCGTGGGAGAGCCGGGCGCGGCTCACTAACCACGGACTCCATAGCCACTAGGAGCAGAAATGCCACGCAGCAAGGCGTACCGCGCAGCCGCGGAGACGATCGACAAGACCAAGCTCTACAGCCCGCTGGAGGCGGCGCGGCTGGCCAAGAGCACCAGTACCACCAAGTACGACGCGACCGTCGAGGTCGCGATCCGGCTGGGCGTCGACCCGCGCAAGGCCGACCAGATGGTGCGTGGCACGGTCAACCTGCCGCACGGCACCGGTAAGACCGCTCGGGTCATCGTGTTCGCGGTGGGCGACAAGGCCGCGCAGGCCGAGACCGCCGGCGCCGACGCGGTGGGCTCGGACGACCTGATCGAGCGGATCCAGGGCGGGTGGCTCGACTTCGACGCCGCCATCGCGACCCCGGACCAGATGTCCAAGGTCGGCAAGATCGCGCGGATCCTGGGCCCGCGCGGCCTCATGCCGAACCCGAAGACGGGCACGGTCACGCCGGACGTCACCAAGGCCGTGAACGAGATCAAGGGCGGAAAGATCAACTTCCGCGTCGACAAGCAGGCCAACCTGCACCTCGTCATCGGCAAGGCGAGCTTCGACGACACGAAGCTGGTCGAGAACTACGCGGCCGCGCTCGACGAGATCAACCGGGCGAAGCCGTCGGCGGCGAAGGGCAAGTTCCTGAAGAAGGTCACCTTCACCACCACGATGGGCCCGGGCATCCCGGTCGACCCGAACCGCGCGCGCAACCTCACCGAGGAAGACCCCGCGGTCTGAATTCCCTGAGCGAAAAAGGGCGGCCCCAGCGGGGGTCGCCCTTTTTCGTGTTTCGCTGGAGTTCAGGTACGCTTTGAAGCGACATTCCACCGAAGACCGCTGGTCGCTGCGCTCGCGCAGCCGAAGGTCCCGCTGAACGCGGGCGACCCGCGCAGGCCGGACGGTCGCTCGTAGGACTTCTTAATCCTGTGTGCTGCCCCGTGCGCCCTGCGCCGGGGCGTCTCTCGTTTCAGGCGGGTGTGACCAGCCCGAGTTACGAGAGAGGAGGCCCATGGCTGACACGCAGGTTCGCCCCGACAAGGCGTCCGCGGTGGCTGAGCTCGCCGGTGGATTCCGCGACTCGTCCGCAGCGGTGCTCACCGAGTACCGCGGTCTGACGATGGCGCAGATGACCGAGCTGCGTCGCTCGCTCGGTCGCGAGACGACCTACGCGGTGACCAAGAACACGCTGGCCAAGATCGCCGCGCGCGACGCCGGTATCACCGACATCGACGAGCTGCTGACCGGTCCGACCGCGATCGCGTTCGTCAAGGGTGACCCGGTCGAGGCCGCCAAGGGCCTGCGGGACTTCGCGAAGGCGAACCCGCTGCTTGTCGTCAAGGGTGGTGTCCTCGACGGGAAGAAGCTTTCCGCCGACGACATCAAGAAGCTGGCCGACCTCGAGTCGCGCGAGGTTCTGCTCGCGAAGCTCGCGGGCGCCATGCAGGCGAAGATGGCCCAGGCGGCCGCGACGTTCAACGCGCTGCCCACTCAGCTCGCCCGGCTCGCCCTGGCGCTGCAAGAGAAGAAGGCCGCCGAAGGCGGCTCTTCCGAAGCGGCTGCTTCCGAAGAGGCCGCTCCCGAGGCGTGAGCCTCGCCCCATCGAATTCAACCCTGAAAGGAACCGCCTGACATGGCGAAGCTCAGCTCGGCCGACCTGCTCGAGTCGTTCAAGGAAATGACGCTCATCGAGCTCTCCGAGTTCGTGAAGCTCTTCGAGGAGACCTTCGACGTCAAGGCCGCCGCTCCGGCTGCCGTCGCCGTTGCCGGCCCGGCCGGCCCCGGTGCCGCCGCTGAGGCCCCCGAGGAGAAGGACGAGTTCGACGTCGTCCTCGAGTCGGCCGGCGAGAAGAAGATCCAGGTCATCAAGGAGGTGCGTGCCCTCACCAGCCTCGGCCTGAAGGAGGCCAAGGACCTGGTTGACGGCGCGCCCAAGCCCGTCCTGGAGAAGGCCAACAAGGAGACCGCGGACAAGGCCAAGGCTCAGCTCGAGGCCGCCGGCGCCACGGTGTCGGTCAAGTAAGTCTGCCGTACACAAGAACGCCCGCCCCGGTTCTCCGGGGCGGGCGTTTTTTCATGCCTGCTTGCGCCAGCGATCGGTCAACGCCCCGTAGACGAAGATCGGGTTACCGACGAGGTACCGCTTCCAGAGCCGGCGCGGCTCGGTGGCCAGCCGGTACGCCCACTCCATGCCGTACTTCTGCACCGCCGCCGGCGCCGAGGGCTTGTTCCCCGCGTGGAAGTCGAACGCGGCGCCCACCGGTACCACCGTGCAGTTCAGCCGCTTGGTGTACGCGGCGACGAACTCGTCCTGCCGGGGCGTGCCGAGCCCGACCCAGAACACGTCCGGCTTGGCTTCCTCGACGCGAGCCACCAGCTCGTCGGCTTCCTCCGGGGTCAGTGCCCGGAACGGCGGGGATTCCACCCCGACGAACTCCGCGCCGGGGAAGCGCTCACCCAGCTTCTCCGCCAGCTGCTGCACCGTGGAGGGCGAGGCCCCGTAGAGGTAGTGCTTGAGGTTGCGTGTGCGGCCCTGGTCGATCACGTCGGCCATCAGGTCCGGACCGTAGGTACGCGCGTTCATGTCGGGGTACCCGCGGCGCCGGCCAACCATCGCGACGTAGTGACCGTCGGCGAAGTTGATGTCGGCGTCGTTGAGCAGGGCCCGGAACTTCTCGTCCCGGACCGCCAGCGACAGCGTGTACGCGTTGCACAGGTGCGTGGCCCGGGCCTGGCCGTAGTGCGAGTCGACGACCAGATCAGCCGCCGGCTGACGGGTGACTGCTTCGATATGGACACCGCAGCACACGAACGTGCCCGGCCGCGTAGACGTCGTCATAGCTATCGGAGCTTAGTTGCCCGAGCCTCAGCGACGAAAAGTCGCCTGGTGCTCCAGGAACCACTCGTAGACGCCGCGGATGCCGTCGCGGAGCTCGACGGTGGGCTCCCAGCCCAGCGCCTTGATCCGGGACACGTCGAGCACCTTGCGCGGCGTGCCGTCGGGCTTCGACGTGTCGTGGGTGAACTCGCCCTCGTAGCCGACGACGTCCGCGATCATCTGCACGAGCTCGTCGATCGTCACGTCCTCGCCGACCCCGATGTTGATCGGCGCCGGGTCGTCGTAGCGCTCGAGCAGCACGAGGCAGGCACGGGCCAGGTCGTCGGTGTGCAGGAATTCGCGCCGCGGTGTGCCGGTGCCGTAGATCGTGAAGGACTTCTCGTCGCGGGCCTCGTGCATACGACGCATGACCATCGGCATCACGTGCGCGCCGGGGATCTCGAAGTTGTCACCCGGCCCGTACAGGTTCGTCGGCATCGCGGAGATGAAGCTCCGGCCGTACTGGCGGCGGATCGCCTGCACCTGCATCACGCCGGAGATCTTCGCGATCGCGTAGGCGTCGTTCGTCTCCTCCAGCGGCCCGGTGAGCAGCGAGTCCTCCCGGATCGGCTGCGGCGCGAACTTGGGGTAGATGCAGCTCGAGCCGAGGAACAGGAAGCGCGTGACACCGAACTCGCTCGCGGCGTCCAGCAGGTTGGTCTGGATCCGCAGGTTGTCGGAGAGGAACTCCGCCGGGTACGTCGAGTTCGCGAAGATGCCGCCGACCTTCGCGGCGGCGTCGATGACGTACTCGGGTTTCACCTCGTCGAAGAACGCCCGCACCGACTCGCGGTCACGCAGGTCGAGCTCCTTCGACCGGCGTCCGACCAGGTTGGTGAAGCCGACCGACTCGAAGTACCGCCAGAGCGCCGAGCCCACGAGCCCGCCGTGGCCGGCGATGTAGACCCGAGCGTCACGGGGGACCGGGTGGTGGAACAAGGCGTGTCCTCTCCGGGTAGTAACGTCTGGCGCCAGCGTATCCAAGCCTGTGGAGAGCCACTCGCCGTGAAGATCGTGATCGCGCACAACCGCTACGTCTCAGCCAATCCGTCGGGTGAGAACACGGTCGTCGACCTGGAATCACGGCTGCTCGCCGAGGCCGGCGTCACCGTGCTGCCGTTCCAGCGCAGTTCCGACGAGATCGCATCCCTCTCCAAGGGCCAGAAGGCGTTCCTGCCGATCTCGCCGATCTACGCGCGGCAGGCGCAGCACTCGCTCTCCGCTCTGCTGACCTCCGAGAAGCCGGACGTCCTGCACCTGCACAACCCGTACCCGTTGCTGTCGCCGTGGGTGATCCGTACCGCGCACGCCCACGGTGTGCCGGTCGTCCATACCGTGCACAACTTCCGGCAGGTCTGCGCCAACGGCCTGTACTTCCGGGACGGGCACGCCTGCCACGACTGCTTCGGCAAGTCGTTCCCGTACCCGGCGGTGCAGCACTCCTGCTACCGCGGCTCCAAGGCGCAGAGCGCGCTGATGGCGACCACGCTCTCGGTGCACCGCGGCACGTGGCACTCCGTCGACCGGTATCTGGCGCTCACCCCGGCGATCGCCGAGCACCTGCGGTCGTTCGGCATCGAGGATTCGCACATCACGGTGAAGCCCAACGGCGTCCCCGACCCTGGCCGGCACTCCGGGGCCGGGAACGGGTTGCTGTTCGTCGGCCGGTTCTCGGCCGAAAAAGGCCTCACGCTTCTGTTGGACGCCTGGCAGCGGCACGCCGAGGGGTCACTGGGCACCCTCCGGCTGATCGGCGACGGACCGCTGGCCTCGTCGGTGGCCGCCGCGGCGGCCGGGCGCAGCGACATCGAGCTCCTGGGGCGCCGCACGCACGACGAGGTGCAGGAGGCCATGCGTACGTCGGCGGCCCTGGTGACGCCCTCGACGTGGGACGAGGTCTGCCCGATGGTGGTGGTGGAGGCGCTGGCCAACGCCCGCCCGGTGCTGGCCACCGCGATGGGCGGCCTGCCCTATCTGGTGGGGGACACCGGGGGGTGGACCGTTCCGCCGGAAACGGACGCGCTTGCGTCGATCCTCCCGCGGGTGGTGGCCGAGGCGCCGGGTCTGGCCGACGGCGCTCGGGCCCGGTACGAAGAGAAGTTCTCCACAAAAGTCACCACGGCCGCGCTGATCAGCGTGTACGAGGAGCTGGCTTCGAAGTTTCCTTCGAAGTTCACAGGATAAGAGTGGATATAGCTGGCGAGTACCGTCAGTAGCTCGGACAACGCAATGCGAGAATCAACGGGACCGATGCAGAAGCATCGCGTCCACTGTGCGGTAGCGCTACGGGGCAACGGCGCTGCCGTTCAGCAGTACACGTACGCACAGCGACCCGGAGGATTCAGCACAGCCGTGGTGAACCAGCAGCGCGTCAGCCCCGCCTTTCCGGTGCTCGATCCCGATCGATGGACGAGCCGCCACACCCGCTTCGCGACGATCGGCGCGGTGATCGTCGCGATCGCCTGGCTGCTCGAAGCCGCCCAGAACAACGCCGCGAACGGTACGCGCGCCGCGGTCGGAGCCGCCCTCGCGGTGACCGTCGCCGGGTTGGCGCTGACGCTGCGCGGAGTCACCTGGTCGGGCCTGGCCGTCGGCGGATTCGTGGTGTTCAGCGGCATCATGTCGTGGACCTGGACCACCACACGCGAGGTCACCTGGTCGGTCTACGTGATCGGCGCGCTGCTGCTGATCGCGTGGACGTTCCCCTGGGTCCGGGACGCGGTCCGGCTCCCGCGCCTCGGTGCGTCGTGGCTCGGCCTGGCGTACTGGCCGCTGGGCATCATCTCGGCCCTGCTGACCGCCAACGTCTCGATCGCCGGCCAGCGCGTCGCGTACTTCGGGGTGTCGGCAGTCGCCGCGCTCGGCATCCTGGTGGCGCTGCGGCGCACCGGGCGTGACCCGTCGATCGGCGTCGTCACCGCGTTCCTGTTCGCGATCGCCGCGCTGTTCCTGGTCGGCTCGGGCAACCTCCTCGACGACGCCCACGCGGTGCCCGACGGGCCCTGGGGATCGGCGATGACCGGTCGGTTCTGGGGCGGCCCCGGCCTGCTGTACCACCCGAACTCGCTCGCGTTGATCGGCGTACTCGTCACGTTGCGGATCGCGCCCGACCGGTCGTTCGCCCGCTGGCAGCGGTGGGCGGTGATGGGCGTCACCGGGCTGGTCATCCTGCTCACGAACTCGCGGACGGCCTGGCTGTTCCTGGTCTGCGCGGCCGGCGTGCACCTGCTGGTGCTGGCCCGTAAGCAATGGTGGGCGCGCCGTGGCGCGGTGGTGCCCGACGACGGGCTGCCGGAGCGCTCCTCGTTCCGCGAGGCCGTGGTGGCCGCGGTCGTGCCGATCGTGCTCGTCGGCATGGTGTTCATCGGGATGGGCGGGGTGTCCTCGCTCTTCCAGAGCCGCTACGACAACACGGTGACGACGCCGAGCACCGCGACCGAGGTGAAGGACTACACCAGCGGCCGGTTCGACACCTGGAAGCAGGTGATCGACGAGTTCGACACCGACTCCGTGGTCGCGAAGCTGTTCGGCAACAACTCCGACCCGCGCGGTGCGGTGGTCCGGGACGACACCGGCCCGGTGGGGGAGCGGCCGGAGCTCACCACCGACAACTCGGCGATCGGCGCGCTGCGTCGCGCGGGCGTCCTCGGGTGCGTCGCGTTCCTGTTCGGGCTCGGGTTGCTGCTGTGGCGCGGGCTTCGGCGGGGGGCGCCGGCATGGTTCACGATCACGGTCGTGGCGTCGCTGGCCACGATCCCCTGGGCCGACTGGCTGCTCGGCGGCGTCGGCGGCACGTTCTGGATCTTCCTGCTCGCGGCCGAGGCCTGGATCGCGTTCGGCTCGGCCGCGCAGGGCACTGATCGGCGTCCCACGGCTCCATCGGAGGCCGCGGCTAGGCCGGCCTCCCCGGCGGTCCCTCCGGTCGCGCCCGCGTCGTCGTCGCCGGGGTCCGCTCCGGTCGACGCGCCGGCGCCGGCGGCGCCCCGGGAGCCGGTGCCCGGGCAGGCCGGCGCTTCCGCCGGCCGCTGAGCGGCGTCTGACACCACGAAGGCCGCGCTCCCCCGGGGGCGCGGCCTTCGTCGTCGGGCTGGGGTGCTCGGGTCAGCTCAGCGGTCGTCCAGGCGGACGGAGCGGCCGGAGAGCTGGTCGTCGAGCTGCTGGATGTCGGCGTCCACCATGATCTGGGCGAGCCGACGCCAATCGGTGCTCGCTTTCCACCCGAGCTGCCGTTCGGCCTTGCCCGGGTCACCGATCAGCGCGTCGACCTCGGCCGGGCGCTCGTACCGCGAGTCGTGCTTGACGTACTTCTCCCAGTCGAGCCCGGCGTGCGAGAACGCCGCATCGACGAAGTCGCGCACGGTGGCCGGCACGCCGGTGGCCAGCACGAAGTCGTCGGGCTCGTCCTGCTGCAGGATCCGCCACATGCCCTCGACGTACTCCGGGGCGTAGCCCCAGTCGCGTACCGCGTCGAGGTTGCCGAGGAACAGGTCTTCCTGCAGCCCCTTGGCGATCCGGGCCACCGCCCGGGTGATCTTGCGCGTCACGAACGTCTCGCCGCGGCGCGGGGACTCGTGGTTGAACAGGATGCCGTTGGTGGCGTACATCCCGTACGACTCGCGGTAGTTCACCGTCAACCAGTACGAGTACATCTTCGCGACGCCGTACGGGCTGCGCGGGTGGAACGGCGTCTGCTCGTTCTGCGGGGGCGGCGTCGAGCCGTACAGCTCGGACGTGGACGCCTGGTAGAAGCGCGTCTCGATCTTGGCCGCCCGGATCGCTTCGAGCAGCCGCGCGGTGCCCAGCCCCGTGGTGTCGCCGGTGTACTCCGGGATGTCGAAGCTCACCCGCACGTGGCTCTGCGCCGCCAGGTTGTACACCTCGGTCGGCTGGATGTCGCGGATCGAGTTGACCAGCCCACTGGCGTCGGTGACGTCGCCGTAGTGCAGGAACAACCGGCGGTGCGCCTCGTGCGGGTCCTGGTAGATCGCGTCGAGCCGCTCGGTGTTGAACATCGACGCGCGGCGGATGATGCCGTGGACCTCGTAACCCTTCGCGAGCAGCAACTCGGCCAGGTACGAACCGTCCTGCCCGGTGATGCCGGTAACGAATGCCACACGCCTGGGGGTCGGGTCGGTCACGTATCTTCCATTTCTGTCATCGGGGGTCGGGGCTCATCGTACGGGCGTCGTCGGCGGGCGGGATTTCCGCGGGTTCGAGCCGGCGGTGCGCGTCGCGGTAGAGCACGATCATCGCCACGAAGCCGATCGCCGAGCCGACCAGCATGCCCCACGCCGCCCCACGCAGGTCGTAGGCCAGCGTGCCGACGACCAACGCGACCGCCTGCGCCGCGACGAACACGACGTACTGCACGAACAGGCTGCGGACGCGCTGCATCCCGCGCAGCGCCGCGGTGAACGGCACCTGCACGAGGTAGATCAGGGCCTGGATCGCCACCGGGAGCGCGATCGTGCTCGCCTGCGCGTACTGCGGCAGGATCGCGTCGAGCACCGGCCCGGCGAGCGGGGAGATCGCGACCGGCACCAGCCCGCACAGCGCGGTCGCGAGGAGTGCCTTCCGGAGCAGCCGGCTGATCCCGGCCGCGTCACCGGCACCGGCGAGCCGCGACATCCGCGGCGTCAGCAGGCTCGAGACGGCCATCTGCAGGTTCTGTGCGGGCATCAGCAGCCCGTACTGGGCGGCACGCAGCAACGAGAACGCGGACGGTGTCAGCAGGCCGCTGACGAGCGTGGAGACGAACTGCACCTGGGCCTGACCGAGCAGCGCGGTGAGCGTCAGCCATCCGGACAGGTGCCGGGTCTCCCGGATCCACCCCCGCAGGTCGCCTCTCCACGGGCTGATCCGGGTGCGGAGCAGGAACGACGCCGACCCCGCGATGCCGCCGAGGCCCCACGCGCACAGGAACACCGCACCGTCGAGGTGGCCGAGCCCGAGCAGAACGACCAGAACCACCGCCTGCACGCCGACGTAGGTCAGGTCGGCGACGAGCGCACGGGCCGGGTTCCGCTCGGCGAGGAAGTAGTACCGCCCGGCGTCGTGGACGAGCACGAACGGCAGGAACGGCGCCAGCCAGATCAGCTCGCGGAAGAACCCGGGGCCGACCGCCCACGCGAGCACGACCACCAGCGAGGCGGCCAGCCCGAACGCCACCGCCGTCTTGGTGGCGTCAGCGGCCTGCCGGGCCCGATCGGCGTCGCCGTACCGGGCGGAGTAGGTGAGCAACACGTCGCCGACGAGCGCCCGGGCGACACCGATCACGAAGAAGCCGACGCCGATCGCGAACAGCACCGGCCCGGCCCGCGCCGGGCCGAGGAACGGCAGGACGAGCAGGCCGGTCGCCGCGTTCGCCCCGGCGCTGACCAGCTGGTCGGCGAGGCCGGCAGCGGCGTTGCCCCGCAGCTTCTTCACGGTTCGTCAGGTTTCGGGTCGTCAGGCTTCGGGGTGGTGCGGCGGCGCGACCAGGCCGGCCTTGCGTGCGGACTGGCCGATGCTGGCGAGCAGGAACAACCCGTTCACCGCGGTGAAAGCGGCCATCAGCCACGGCGTCAAGCCGGGCACGAACGCGATCACCACCCCGCACACGGTCACGACTGCACCGTAGTCGCGCACCAGTTTGACGACGCGCACGGGCAGGGAGGTGGACGTCATCAGGCTCGCCGACGCGGTGTTCGACGAGGCCAGCACCGACGTGACGAGGTTGATCATCCAGGTGCCCGCGAACACCGCGACCAACCAGATCGGCGTCTCCGGCGCGTGCGCCAGCGCGGTGGCCGAGATCGCCGCGACGAGCGAGATCTGCACCGCCACGTCGCACAGGATGTCGACCCGGGCGCCGGCCGGACCGGCCATGCCCGTCACCCGGGCCAGCTGCCCGTCGGAGCAGTCGAGGCTGTACGCGAGCTGCCAGAGCAACAGGGCGCCGAGTCCCAGGGCCCAGGCCGGCACGTCGCCACGGGCGGCCGCCGGCGCGAGCATCACGACCGCGACCGAGGCGGCGAGGCCGAGGACGAGGTTGATGAGCGTGAGCGCGGACGGCGCCAGCCGCAGCCGGTGGGCGGCGACGGCCAGGTAGGAGCCGACGCGCTGGTTCACGGTCTCGGTGAACAGCCCTCCGCCGCGGTGGCGGGCCAAGAAGTCGGCCGCGGTCGGCGGTGTACTCGGGCGCGGTAGCGGGGCCGGGGGTGTGGGAGCTGTGTGCGGGGGCGCGGAAGCTGTGTGCGGGGGCGCGGAAGCTGTGTGCGGGGGCGCGAGAGCTGTGTCTGAGGCCGCGGGATCTGTGTCTGGGGCGGTGGGGTTTGTGGCTGGTGGGTTGGCCGCGGTTTTTGTGCCGGGGGGTGTGGCCGCGGGATTCGTGCCGGGGGGCGTGGCCGCAGGATCAACGTTCGGTGCCGTGGCCGTGGGGGTTGTGCTCGGTGGTGTGACTGTGGGGTGCGTGCCCGGTGGGGTGGCCGCGGCATTGATGGCTGCGGCGTTGGTGGCGGCGGCGTTGGTGGTGGCGGCACTGGTGGTGGTGGCGTTGGTGGTGGCGTTGGTGGTGGTGGCGGCGTTGGTGGTGGCGGCGTTGGTGGCCGCGGTGGGGGTGGCCGCGGCGGCGGTGTCTGTGGGGGTGGCGTTCGTGGGTGCGGTGGCCGGGGAAGTCGGCGAAGTCATCGGGTCTCGACGTCCAGTTCGTTGGCGCGGGCGAGGTCGGCGTCGAAGTCGACCTCCACCACGCCGAAGCGGGAGATGTCGACGGCTCGGAACCGGCTACCGGCGTCGGCGATCGAGGTCTCGACGCCGCGCTCGAAGTAGTCCTGGTCGTCGGCCGCGTCCAGGTGCTCGATGAGCGTGGCCTTGTCGTCGGCGGCGACGTAGTTGATGCCGATGGCCTCTCCCAGCGCACCCTCGCGGACCTGCTTGGAGAGGTCCTTGACGAACCCGTCGCCGTCGAGGGTGTACTTGACCTCCTCGTCGGCCACCGACTCGGTGTTCACGCAGATAAAGCTCGGCCCGGCCGCGACCTGCTCAGCCACGGCCTCCAGGAGCCCGTCGACGAACACGACGTCACCGTTGAGCCACAGCACGCCGCCCGGCGCGGAGAGCCGCAGCGCCTTGAGCAGGCTCTTGCTGGTGTTCGTCTGGTCGTAGACCTCGTTGTAGACGAACAGCGCCTCGGGCGCGGCCTCCATGATGAGGTTCATCTTGAAGCCGACGACGATGGTGACCCGAGCCTCACCACCGAACGCGGCCTCGATCCGGTCTAGCTGGTGCCGCAGGATGCTCTTGCCGTCGCGCAACGGAGTCAAGGTCTTGGGGTGCGGTCGTCCGAGCCGCGTGCCCAGCCCGGCCGCGAGGATCACCACCTGCGGCGCCATCAAGCCATCAACTCCTCGTTCATCTCTCCGCTACTCCCGCGGGGAGAATAGCGTCCCGGGATCGATCCACTTCCGGTCGGAAGCCAGGCTGTGGATACCCGGTGGTCACCGTGCCGACAGGTAGTGATCATCCCGAGTTCCCGCGCGGTGCACGCGGGAACGTCGGTCTTCCTCAGCCCCGTCGACGGTGGCGTCCCACGTGATCGGACGGCCCACGTTCGGCCGTGGAGGCCGGGGTGAGCGGGACGAGAGGGCTCGTCGTCGCTGCCGGGAAGGGTGAGCTCTCGCCGGCGCGCTGAGCGAAGACGTTGGCCGGCCGAACGGTGTCGGCGTCGGTGTCGTTCGGGTCTTCGACCGGGGCGTTCTCGTTGGGGTTCGTGGCTTGCTCCGAGGGGTTTTTGGTGGTGTTGGCCTGGGGTTTTGCCGGTGATGGCGCTTTTGTTGCCGAGGACGACAAATTGGTGGGGTTCGTAGTGGGGGAGTTGGCCGGTCGGGTTCCGGCAGGATCCCGGTCGGATGGCGCAGCGGGCCTGGTCGGTGCGGGCTTGCGTGCGATGGGTGCGGCGGAGTCGTTCTCGGCGGAGCCGGGTTCGCCGGCACTGGAGGTGGCCGACCCCGGCTTGCCGGCACTGAAGGTCGCCGAGCCGGACCTGCCGGCACTGGAGGTCGCCGAGCCGGACCTGCCGGTGAGTGGGGTCGCCGCGCTGGGCGTGCCGGCGGGGGGTGTGGCTGAGTCGGGTCTGGCTGAGCCGGGCGTGGCTGAGCCGGGCGTGGCGACAGGGGGTGTGAACAAGCCGGCCCTGCCTGCGGCGGGCGTGGCTGAGACGGGCTTGTCGGCGGCGGGAGCGGTTGGGTCGGGCCTGCTGGGAGCGGGCCGACCTGCGGCGGGCTGACCTGCGGTGGGTTGACCTGCGGCGGGCTTCGCTGTGGTGGACATCGGCGTGGCGGGCATCGGCTCGGCGGCCCCGGCCCCGGCCCCGGCCCCGGCCCCGGCCCCGGCCCCGGCCCCGGCCCCGGCTGCGGCTCCGGCTGCGTTGTGCATCGGTGCGGCTGGCATCGGTGCGGGTGGCATCGGCGCGGGTGGCACCGCTGCGGGTGGCACCGCTGCGGCTGGCATCGGTGCGGCTGGCGGGGGTGCCGCTCGGCCGGTGGGAGTGGTTGGCCAGACCTGGCGGGCCGGCCAGGAGGTGCCCGCCGGTGAAACGGGTGCTACCGGCGGAAGCGGCTCGGAGGGAGCGTCCACGGGCCGCGGAGGCATGTGCAGAGTCGTCGGCCGGAAATCCAGCGAGACGGGGCCGGGAGGGTAGGGCCCGTCCGACTGTCCGTCGTCCGGACGAGCTCCGTCGGGCCGCGGAGCACCCGGCCGCCCGCCGCCCGCCCCGGAAGTCGGGGCTCGCTCGGAACGCCACTGCTCGGAGCGAGACCTCTCCGAAGGCGCCTGCTCACGTCCGGGCCCGTCGGGACGCGCCGGCTCAGAGCGACCTTGGTCGAAACCCGCACGGTCGGAGCGCTCCCGGTCGGAGCGGCTCCCTCCGAAGCCCGGCGGATCGGATCGCGGCCCACCGGAACGCGCATGGTCAATATCCGCCCGGTCGGGACGCCTCTGGTCGGGTCGCGCCTGGTCGAGGCGCGCCTGGTCGGGTCGCGCCTGGGGGCGCGGCTGCTCGGCGCCGGAGAGGTCCGAGGGGCGCTGCTCGGAGCGGGGCTGCTCGGAGCGGGGCTGCTCGGAGCGGGGCTGCTCGGAGCGGCGCTGCTCGGAGTGGGGGCCGCCGAACCGCGCCTGGTCGGGTTCCGCCTGGTCAGGTCGCGCCTGCTCGGGCCCGCGTAAGCGCATCTGGTCGGGCCGCGTCTCGTCCGGGGCTGGCCGGTCGGAGCGTGGCTGCTCGGGGCGTGACGGTGGTTCCGGGCGGTGGTCCGGGACCGGCGTGGGTCGGGGTGCGGGGGTGGGCGGACGGAAGCTGGACAGCGTCGGTGACGGGCGGAACTCCGACGGCTCAGGGGCGGCGCGGCGATCCGACGACTCCGTGGACGGCGCGCCGAACGGTCTCGGGGTCGCGTGCGGTGCGGACTCCCGAGTCGTGGAATCCCGCTGCTGCTCGGTGGGCGCCTCCCACCGCGGCGCCGGTGATGTGGGCGCGCTCGAAGCCTCGGCGCGCGGTGCATTGGGCGTGCCACCCCCGAAGCCACCGGTGTCCGGCCCGTCGTTATGTGGCCGCCGATACGGCTCGTCCCGATCAGCCCACTCGCGGCGGGGCCCGTCCCGCCCGGTCTCGTCCCGCTCGGTCCGGTCCCGCTCGGTCCGGTCCCGCTCGGTCCGGTCCCGCTCGGTCCGGTCGCGCTCGGTCCGGTCGCGCTCGGTCCGGTCGCGCTCGGTCCGGTCGCGCTCGGTCCGGTCGCGCTCGGTCCGGTCGCGCTCGGTCCGGTCGCGCTCGGTCCGCCCCAGCTCGCTCCGCCTCAGCTCGGTCCGCCCCAGCTCGGGCCGGTCCCGCTCGGTCCGCTCCCGGTAAGGCCCGTCACGGTCCGCCGGTTCGCGTTCTAATCCGTCGCGCTCACCACGGCCACGGGAAGGGTCCTCGCGTTCGCCCCGGCTACGGAGAGGGTCCTCGTGCTCCGGCCGGTTACTGAAAGGGTCCTCACGTTCACCCCGGCTGCGGAAAGGATCATCGCGCTCCGGCCGCTCGCGGAACGGCGGCTCTGACCGCCCGCCGAAGGGATTCTCCTGCTCGCCACGGTCGCCGAACGGACCCTCCGCGTCCCCCCGCCCGGAACGGTCACGGAGCGGATCGTCACCCCCACCCTGGGCGCCAAAGGAATCCTCCCGGCGCCGGAACGGCCCCTCCCGGAACGGCTCCTCCCGGAACGGCTCACCGCCCTCGGGAACCCCCAACGAGCCGACCGACCCCCGTCCCACATCATCCGGATCCTCGTCGTACGGACCGTACGGATCTCCGAACGGATCGTCCGGCGGCAGATCGGGCCGCGCCGGGCGGGCCGGTGCCTGCTCGCCGTGCGGCGTGTCGTCGGCCAGGCCGTCGAGCGCGGTAGCTCCGCCGAACGAGCTGAACCGCCCGGTGTCCTCGTCGATGGCGTCCGACACCTTCGGAAGAGCCGGCGGCCGCACCCCGTAGTGCTGGTAGAGCTCCAGCTCCTGCTCCGGCAGCAGCGCGCCGAACGGGCCGGCCGGGTCGAGGTCGGGTGCGTTCTTCACGAGGTGCTTCTCGAACGGCAGCTGCAGCCGGTCGCCGTCGAGCTCCGCGTCCCGCACCGGGACGAACGACTCCTTGGTGCCGAAGAGCCCGGTGTGCACCGTGACCCACTCCGGGGCCTGCGTCCGGTTGTCGAGGTAGACCTGGCCGATTTTGCCGAGTTTGCTACCTGTGGCGTCATAGGCCGTCGCATGCACAAGGGCCTGCGCATGCTCCTGGGTCAACACAGTCCTTGCCTCCGCGGTCTTCGTCAGTCGCCGCTCGGCGCCGGAAGGATTCGAACGGGGACTCGCGTCCAGCCGGACAAGGTACCCATCCTCGGAAAGTCCAATCCGTGTGCCTGGTGTGAGGTGAAACGCTCATCGAGCCCTCATGGTTCGCGCGAGGGACACAGTGAGTCAGGAGTCATCCCCAGTCACTACCGTCACAACCGTGGCGAAGTGGTGCATCACCCACTCGTGACCCGGGATTCGCGCATGACTCGTGGTGTCCCTCCTGCTCATCCTCCACCTGGCCAGGGCGGGGTTCATCCAGTGAGGTATCGCCCCACCTGGGGCGCGCCTCTTGACGTGGCGGACCCACACAGGCACGCTCTTCTCGTAGCGCGCAGCTAGTGCACATGCTCGGTGGCTGTGCGTGATCGAGTACCTGAAGTACGGGCTTGTAATTCGAGCCCGGTAATTTCGTTCTGCCGAGGTGCCCGGCAGGGCGCGTGGTCGGGCCGGCTCCCGTCGTCCCCCCGATGTTTCAGCAGACGCAGTCTGCGGGGAACACGGTTCAACCGGGAGTTGGGTTCGAGGTGGTTGACGTACGGGGTGTCAAGCCGCCTGCCTGGGGATTCGACAGTAGTGTGCCTTGCGGCTACACTGCTAGTTTGCGCTGCCTTCTGCCTTTCGCACCTCCAGTTTGCTGGGGGTCGATAGGAGTGCGCGCACGACGACCGTTCGGATCCGCAGGTCCTCGGAAGGACGCATCTTGGCAGTCTCCCGCCCCGGCACAAACACTCCTCCCCGTACCGCCGCCGGCAAGCCACAACGCATCTCGTTCGGGAAGATCGCCGAACAGCTCGAGGTGCCGAACCTGCTGGCACTCCAGACGGACTCGTTCGACTGGTTGGTCGGCAACGACGCCTGGCGGTCCCGGGTCACTGGCGACCCGTCGTCGGTCGCCGGTCTGGATGAAATTCTGACGGAGATCTCCCCGATCGAGGACTTCTCGGGGTCGATGTCCCTGTCCTTCTCCAACCCTCGCTTCGAAGAGGTCAAGGCCTCGATCGAGGAGTGCAAGGAGAAGGACCTCACTTACTGCGCCCCGCTGTTCGTGACGGCGGAGTTCACGAACAACACCACTGGTGAGATCAAGAGCCAGACGGTGTTCATGGGTGATTTCCCGATGATGACGCCCAAGGGCACGTTCATCATCAACGGCACCGAGCGCGTCGTCGTCTCGCAGCTCGTGCGTTCGCCGGGCGTGTACTTCGACCGGCAGCCCGACAAGACCTCCGACAAGGACGTCACGAACGTCAAGGTGATCCCGAGCCGGGGCGCCTGGCTGGAGTTCGACGTCGACAAGCGCGACACGATCGGCGTCCGGATCGACCGTAAGCGCCGGCAGGCCGTCACGGTCCTGCTGAAGGCGCTGGGCTGGACCCCGGAGCGGATCCGCGAGCGCTTCGCGCACTCGGAGATCGTCCTAGCGACGCTCGAGAAGGACCACGTCCAGACTCAGGACGAGGCGCTGCTCGACATCTACCGCAAGCTGCGCCCGGGCGAGCCGCCGACGCGCGAGAACGCCCAGACGCTGCTGGACAACCTCTTCTTCAACCCGAAGCGGTACGACCTGGCCAAGGTCGGTCGCTACAAGGTGAACAAGAAGCTCGAGGTCGAGGTCCCGATCACGACCGGCGTGCTCACCGAGGAAGACATCGTCGCGACGATCGACTACCTGGTGAAGCTGCACGT
Organism: Cryptosporangium arvum DSM 44712; assembly: GCF_000585375.1. Lineage (NCBI taxonomy): Bacteria > Bacillati > Actinomycetota > Actinomycetes > Cryptosporangiales > Cryptosporangiaceae > Cryptosporangium > Cryptosporangium arvum. The sequence goes on along the minus strand of NZ_KK073874.1, from coordinate 8,110,224 downwards.
GGCCGAGGAGGGCTACGAGCCCGACGACATCGACCACTTCGGCAACCGGCGCCTGCGCACGGTCGGCGAGCTGATCCAGAACCAGGTCCGCGTCGGCCTCTCCCGCATGGAGCGGGTCGTGCGCGAGCGCATGACCACCCAGGACGTCGAGGCCATCACGCCGCAGACGCTCATCAACATCCGGCCGGTCGTCGCCTCCATCAAGGAGTTCTTCGGCACCAGCCAGCTGTCGCAGTTCATGGACCAGACCAACCCGCTGGGTGGCCTCACCCACCGGCGCCGGCTCTCGGCGCTGGGCCCCGGTGGTCTGTCCCGTGAGCGTGCCGGCTTCGAGGTCCGCGACGTGCACCCCAGCCACTACGGCCGGATGTGTCCGATCGAGACCCCGGAAGGCCCGAACATCGGTCTGATCGGTGCGCTCTCGACGTTCGCGCGGGTCAACCCGTTCGGCTTCATCGAGACCCCGTACCGCAAGGTCGACAACGGCGTCGTGACGTCGCAGATCGACTACCTGACCGCGGACGAGGAGGACCGGTACGTCAAGGCCCAGGCCAACGCCATCCTCGACGCCTCCGGCCGCTTCACGGAAGACCGCGTCCTGGTCCGCCGTAAGGGCGGTGAGATCGACTACGTGCCCGGCACCGAGGTCGACTACATGGACGTGTCGCCGCGGCAGATGGTCTCGGTCGCGACCGCGATGATCCCGTTCCTCGAGCACGACGACGCCAACCGCGCGCTCATGGGCGCGAACATGCAGCGTCAGGCCGTGCCGCTGCTCCGTAGCGAGTCGCCGCTGGTCGGCACCGGTATGGAGGCGCGCGCCGCGCAGGACGCCGGTGACGTCGTGCTGGCCGAGCAGGCCGGTGTGGTCGAGGACGTCTGCGCGGACTACGTCACGCTGATGCACGACGACGGCACCCGCCGCACGTACCTGCTGCACAAGTTCCGCCGTTCGAACCAGGGCACCGCCATCAACCAGCGCCCGCTGGTCGAGGAGGGGCAGCGGATCGAGAAGGGCGGCGTCATCGCCGACGGTCCCTGCACCGACGAAGGCGAGATGGCGCTCGGCAAGAACCTGCTCGTCGCGTTCATGCCGTGGGAGGGCCACAACTACGAGGACGCCATCATCCTGAGCCAGCGTCTGGTTCAGGACGACGTCCTCACCTCGATCCACATCGAGGAGCACGAGGTCGACGCCCGCGACACGAAGCTCGGCGCCGAGGAGATCACCCGGGACATCCCGAACGTCTCCGAGGAGGTCCTGGCCGACCTCGACGAGCGGGGCATCGTCCGGATCGGTGCCGACGTCACCACCGGCGACATCCTGGTCGGCAAGGTCACCCCCAAGGGCGAGACCGAGCTGACCCCGGAGGAGCGTCTGCTCCGCGCGATCTTCGGTGAGAAGGCGCGCGAGGTCCGCGACACCTCGCTCAAGGTGCCGCACGGCGAGTCCGGCAAGGTCATCGGCGTCAGCGTGTTCAGCCGGGACGAGGGCGCCGAGCTCTCGCCGGGCGTGAACGAGCTGGTCCGGGTGTACGTCGCCCAGAAGCGGAAGATCCAGGACGGTGACAAGCTCGCCGGCCGTCACGGCAACAAGGGCGTCATCTCGAAGATCCTCCCGGCCGAGGACATGCCGTTCCTCGAGGACGGCACGCCCGTCGACATCGTGCTCAACCCGCTCGGTGTCCCCGGACGTATGAACCTCGGCCAGGTCCTGGAGACCCACCTCGGGTGGATCGCCTCCCAGGGCTGGAAGGTCGACGGCGACGAGCCGTGGATGAAGGAACTGAAGCGCATCGGCGCCGACGAGGCCGAGCCGAACGTCAACACCGCGACCCCGGTGTTCGACGGTGCCCGCGAGCACGAGATCACGGGGCTGCTCGCCTCGACGATCCCGAACCGCGACGGCGACCGGATGGTCAACGCCGGTGGTAAGGCGCGGCTGTTCGACGGCCGCTCCGGCGAGCCGTTCCCGGAGCCGGTGAGCGTCGGCTACATCTACATCCTGAAGCTGCTCCACCTGGTCGACGACAAGATCCACGCCCGGTCGACCGGCCCGTACTCGATGATCACGCAGCAGCCGCTGGGTGGTAAGGCGCAGTTCGGTGGCCAGCGCTTCGGTGAGATGGAGTGCTGGGCGATGCAGGCCTACGGCGCGGCCTACGCGCTGCAGGAACTGCTCACGATCAAGTCCGACGACGTGCTCGGCCGCGTGAAGGTCTACGAGGCCATCGTCAAGGGCGAGAACATCCCGGAGCCGGGCATTCCGGAGTCGTTCAAGGTTCTGCTGAAGGAACTCCAGTCGCTCTGCCTGAACGTCGAGGTGCTCTCGAGCGACGGTGTGGCACTGGAGATGCGTGACTCGGACGACGAAGTCTTCCGGGCCGCGGAAGAGCTGGGCATCGACCTGTCTCGTCGCGAGCCGAGCAGCGTCGAAGAGGTGTGAGGTTCCGGGCCGGCGGCGACAGCAGCCGCCGCCGGCTCGTAACGAGGGTCAACAGCTACACCCAAAGGCAGTAACGAACCTCTAGAAGAGGGACTGAAACACGTGCTTGACGTCAACTTCTTTGACGAGCTGCGTATTGGCCTCGCGACGGCCGACGACATCCGGCAGTGGTCGCACGGCGAGGTGAAGAAGCCGGAGACCATCAACTACCGCACCCTGAAGCCGGAAAAGGACGGGCTCTTCTGCGAGAAGATCTTCGGCCCCACCCGGGACTGGGAGTGCTACTGCGGTAAGTACAAGCGCGTCCGGTTCAAGGGCATCATCTGTGAGCGCTGCGGCGTCGAGGTGACCCGGGCCAAGGTGCGCCGTGAGCGGATGGGCCACATCGAGCTGGCCGCTCCGGTCACCCACATCTGGTACTTCAAGGGCGTCCCGAGCCGGTTGGGCTACCTGCTCGACCTGGCCCCCAAGGACCTCGAGAAGATCATCTACTTCGCGGCCTACCTGATCACTCAGGTCGACACCGAGGCCCGTCACCGCGACATGTCGACGATCGAGGCGGAGATCGCCGTCGAGCGTCGTCGCGTCGAGGAGCGCCGTGACGCCGACATCGACGCGCGCGCCAAGAAGCTCGAAGGCGACCTGGCCGAGCTCGAGGCCGAGGGCGCGAAGAGCGACGTCCGCCGCAAGGTCAAGGAGGGCGGCGAGCGCGAGATGCGCCAGCTGCGCGACCGTGCGCAGCGGGAGATCGACCGTCTCGACGAGGTCCTCGACACGTTCCGCAAGCTCGAGGTCAAGCAACTGATCCCGGACGAGCTCCTCTTCCGTGAGCTGCGTGACCGGTTCGGCGAGTACTTCGTCGGCGGCATGGGCGCCGAGGCGCTGCAGAAGCTGCTCGAAGGCTTCGACCTGGACGCCGAGGCGGAGAGCCTGCGCGAGACCATCCGATCGGGCAAGGGCCAGAAGAAGATCCGGGCGCTCAAGCGGCTCAAGGTCGTCGCGGCGTTCCTGAACACCCGTAACTCGCCCATGGGCATGGTGCTCGACTGCGTTCCGGTGATCCCGCCGGACCTGCGGCCGATGGTCCAGCTCGACGGTGGCCGCTTCGCCACCAGCGACCTGAACGACCTGTACCGCCGGGTGATCAACCGGAACAACCGGCTCAAGCGCCTGCTCGACCTGGGTGCGCCGGAGATCATCGTCAACAACGAGAAGCGGATGCTGCAGGAGGCCGTCGACGCACTGTTCGACAACGGCCGCCGCGGCCGGCCGGTCACCGGCCCGGGTAACCGCCCGCTGAAGTCGCTGTCGGACATGCTCAAGGGCAAGCAGGGCCGGTTCCGCCAGAACCTGCTCGGCAAGCGCGTCGACTACTCCGGCCGTTCGGTCATCGTCGTCGGCCCGCAGCTCAAGCTGCACCAGTGCGGCCTGCCGCGCTACATGGCGCTCGAGCTGTTCAAGCCGTTCGTGATGAAGCGTCTGGTCGACCTGAACCACGCGCAGAACATCAAGTCGGCCAAGCGGATGGTCGAGCGTGCGCGCCCGGTCGTCTGGGACGTGCTCGAAGAGGTCATCTCCGAGCACCCGGTGCTGCTCAACCGCGCACCCACCCTGCACCGTCTGGGCATCCAGGCCTTCGAGCCCCAGCTGGTCGAAGGTAAGGCCATCCAGATCCACCCGCTCGTCTGCACCGCGTTCAACGCGGACTTCGACGGTGACCAGATGGCGGTGCACCTGCCGCTGTCGGCCGAGGCCCAGGCCGAGGCCCGGGTGCTGATGCTCTCGAGCAACAACATCCTGTCGCCGGCGTCGGGTCGCCCGATCACGTCGCCCACGCAGGACATGGTGCTGGGTCTCTACCACCTCACCGCGGTCCGCGAGGGTCGCGTCGGCGAGGGCCGGGTCTTCGGTTCCGACGCCGAGGCCGTGATGGCGTACGACCTGGGCGAGCTCAACCTGCAGACCCCGGTCCGGATCCGCATCGACGGTGCGCCGACGGTCGACAACGGCCCCGGCAAGGAGCCGTGGACGGCGCCGGAGGACTGGGAGCCGGGCTCGCCGCTGCTCGTCGAGACGACGCTCGGCCGGGTGTTCTTCAACGAGACGCTCCCGACCGACTACCGCTTCGTCAACTACGAGGTGCGCAAGCCGCAGCTCTCGGCGATCGTCAACGACCTCGCCGAGCGCTACCCGAAGGTGCAGGTCGCCGCGACGCTCGACGCCCTCAAGGCGTACGGCTTCCGGTGGGCCACCCGGGCCGGTGTCACCATCTCGATCGACGACGTCGTGACGCCGCCGACCAAGCCGGAGATCCTCGACCGGTACGAGAAGGACGCCGACAAGATCGAGAAGCAGTACCAGCGCGGTGTGATCACCGGGGAAGAGCGCCGTCAGGAGCTCATCGAGATCTGGACCAAGGCGACGAACGAGGTCGCCAAGGCCATGGAGGCGAACTTCCCGGAGACGAACCCGATCTGGATGATGGTCAACTCGGGTGCCCGAGGAAACATGATCCAGGTCCGGCAGATCGCCGGTATCCGTGGTCTGGTCGCCAACCCCAAGGGTGAGACGATCCCGCGTCCGATCAAGTCCTCGTTCCGCGAGGGCCTGTCGGTGCTGGAGTACTTCATCTCCACCCACGGTGCCCGTAAGGGTCTGGCCGACACCGCCCTGCGTACCGCCGACTCGGGTTACCTGACCCGTCGTCTGGTGGACGTCTCGCAGGACGTGATCATCCGCGAGGAGAACTGCGGCACCGAGCGTGGTGTCATGGTCCCGATCGCGACCCAGGGCGCCGACGGCACGCTGACCAAGCACCAGCACGTCGAGACCAACTCCTACGCGCGGACGCTCGCGACCGACGCGAAGAGCCCCGACGGTGTCGTGGTCGCCCCCGGCGGCTCCGACCTGGGTGACGTGCTCATCGACGCGCTGGTCAAGGCCGGCGTCCAGGACGTCAAGGTCCGCTCGGTGCTGACCTGCGAGTCGGCGATGGGTGTGTGCGCGTACTGCTACGGGCGCTCGCTCGCGACCGGCAAGCTCGTCGACGTCGGCGAGGCGGTCGGCATCATCGCCGCCCAGTCGATCGGTGAGCCCGGTACCCAGCTGACGATGCGTACCTTCCACACCGGTGGTGTGGCCGGTGACGACATCACGCAGGGTCTGCCGCGTGTGGTCGAGCTGTTCGAGGCCCGGGTCCCCAAGGGCAAGGCTCCGATCGCCGAGATGGCCGGTCGGATCCGGATCGAGGAGACCGAGAAGTCGCGGAAGATCGTCATCGTCCCGGACGACGGGTCGGAGGAGATCGCCTACGACAAGCTCTCGCGGCGCGTGCGCATGCGGGTGGCCGACGGCGAGCACGTCACGGTGGGCCAGCAGCTCACCGACGGTGTGGTCGACCCGCACGAGGTGCTGCGCATCATGGGCCCGCGTGCCGTGCAGCTGCACCTGGTCAACGAGGTGCAGAACGTGTACCGGTCGCAGGGCCAGCCGATTCACGACAAGCACGTCGAGATCATCGTCCGGCAGATGCTCCGCCGGGTGATCATCATCGACTCGGGTGCCACCGAGTTCCTGCCCGGTGCCCCGATCGAGCGGCCGATGTTCGAGAACGAGAACCGTCGGGTGGTGGCCGAGGGCGGCGAGCCGGCTTCGGGTCGTCCGATCCTGATGGGTATCACGAAGGCGTCGCTGGCGACCGAGTCGTGGCTCTCGGCGGCCTCCTTCCAGGAGACCACCCGGGTACTCACCGACGCGGCGATCAACGCGCGCAGCGACTCGCTGATCGGTCTCAAGGAGAACGTGATCATCGGAAAGCTGATCCCGGCCGGTACCGGCATCTCCCGGTACCGCAACATCCGGGTGGAGCCCACCGAGGAAGCGCGGGCTCAGGTGTACTCGATGACGCCGTACGACGACGTCGAGTACGGCGGGTTCGGCACCGGCTCCGGCCAGGCCGTTCCGCTCGACGACTTCGACTACGGGTCGTTCAACCGCTGATCGCAGCCGTAACACCGCGGGCCGCTCGGGTTTCCCGGGCGGCCCGCGCCCGTGTTCCCGGAATGTCGGGGGATGATGGCACGATGCAGTTTCCGGTGTTCATGCTCGGTGGGAGGTGACGATGAGCGAGCGCACGTCGCCGTGGGCGCGGCCCGCTCCCGGTCAGGCTCCGGCCGAGATCGGTCTCGCCACCCCGGCGGTGCCGGAGGTTCTCGCCTCGCCGAACGCCGTCGCCGCTCCGCCGCCGGTACCGCAGGTCCCCGGTGATCTCCGGGTTCCCGGCGAGCGGCACCCGGCCGATCCCGACGAGGCGCCGTCCAGCAAAGCGTGGGCGGTTCTCACGCTCGGCGTCGTCGGAGTGCTGCTGATGTTCTGCGGGGGAGGGCTGGTGCCGGGTCTGGCGGGCCTCGCCCTCGTGCGTCCGGCCCGCACCGAGATCGCCGCCGCAGCGGGATTTCTCACCGGGGGGAAGGCGCTGCGCGCCGGGGAGATCCTGAGCTGGATCGCGGTGGCGGTGAGCGCGATCGTGATCGTCGTGGTCGTGGTCGGGCTGCTGATCGGGTCCGTGGGGGACGGGCCGCACTACGACGAGAACGTCAACTGACGGTGCAGCGGTAAGCGCGGTAGGAGTACGCGACCGCGTTCAACGAGGAGAGAGATGACCGACCGACCTGGCTCTGAGCCGGCCCAGCCCTACGACCCGCGGGATCGCCCGGGTCGCCCTGGGGAGGAGCCGCCGAGCGGTTTCAGTTTCCCCGACTACAACAATCCGTCCGGAACCCCGCAGACCCCGAACTTCAGCACGCCCGACTACGGGCAGGCGCCCGACAGCCCGTACGGTCAGCCGGCGACGCCACCGCCGTCGCAGTACGGCACCCCCGGCGGGGAGTACGGCGCTCCGGCCGGGCAGTACGGCGCTCCGGCCGACCCTTACGGCACGCCGGCGGGCCAGTACGGCAGCACGCCGACGAACGACCCCTACGGAACGCCGCCGAGCAACGACCCGTACGGGACTCCGCCGACCCACGGCCAGTACGGCAACCCGCCGTCGTACGAGCCGCCGTCCTACGGGCAGCCGCCGTCCGCGCCGACGTCGGGCTTCGGCTCGCCGTGGGGCGCCGGCGCCGACCAGGGCTCCGGCTACGACCCGAACAACCCCACCTCCGGCTACGGTCCCGGCCCCGCCGCCCCCACCTCGGGCTACGGTGCGGCTCCCACGTCGGGCTACGGTCCCGGTCCCGCCGCTCCCACCTCGGGCTACGGCGCCGCGCCGACGTCGGGCTACGGAGCCAACCCGACCTCCGGGTACGGGGCCCAGCCCGCGTACGGCTACGACCCGAACAACCCGGCCGCGCCCACCTCGGGCTACGGCTACGACCCGAACAACCCCGCCGCGCCCACCTCGGGCTACGGCTACGACCCGAACAACCCCGCCGCGCCCACCTCGGGCTACGGCTACGGTGCCGACAAGCCGACCTCCGGCTACGGCGCTCCGGGCTACCCCGCCTCCGGCTACCCCCCGGCCGGCGGTTTCGGTGGGCCGGCGCAGCCGCAGAAGGAGCAGCTCGCGCTGGTCTCGATGATCGCGGGCATCGTGTCCGGGGTCGCGTCGCTGCTGGCCTGCTGCGGTGGCATCTTCGGCGCGTTCCTGCCGATCATCGCCGGCGGCGTCGCGATCGCGACCGGCATCATGGCCAACAAGAAGATCGCTGCCTCCGGCGGTGTGCTCGGCGGCAAGCAGCAGACGATGATCGGCCTGATCGGCGGAGGCGTCGGCATCGGGCTGGCGATCATCTTCGCGATCGTGAACATCGTGATCTTCGCGAGCAGCACCAGCCCGTGACGCGTTAACCGTCCGGACACACGGCCCGGCTCCCCGAACGAGTGGAGCCGGGCCGTTCCGTTCCCGGCCGGCATACCTTCGGCCGATGGCCGGATGTGGCCGTTCGGGGAACGGCGAGGTACCGTTACGAGCGGTGCCTACCCGCGGTGAGAGTCGCGGGGCGGGCGGAGCCTCAGGAACGTCGGGTCGTCGGTTCGCCGAGAACTCGGTGGAGCAGAGACAGAACCGGCGGTAACACGCACTACTAGGCCGCGGCAAGAGCGGTAGCGGTAGTCGTTTTGACCTGTGGTCGGGCCGTAGGTAGTCTTGCTTTTCGTGCCTAGGTATCGCCTGGGCATGCACGTGCGCCCGCTACCGGGAGCACGGCCTCCCCTGGGGTCTGCTCGCAGACTCTGGGCCTGCGGCCGGCGCGACACGCCCGACCGCGGGGGTCGGAGGAGCCGGACATCTGGCTCAACACGAGGACATTAGTCGAGAAGAAAGCGGAGACCCGGTGCCCACGATCCAGCAGTTGGTCCGCAAGGGCCGGCAGGACAAGGTCGAAAAGACCAAGACTCCTGCGCTCAAGGGCAGCCCGCAGCGCCGTGGCGTGTGCACGCGTGTTTACACCACCACGCCCAAGAAGCCGAACTCGGCTCTGCGGAAGGTGGCGCGTGTCAAGTTGAGCAGTGGCGTCGAGGTCACCGCCTACATCCCTGGCGTTGGACACAACCTCCAGGAGCACTCGATCGTTCTGGTCCGCGGCGGTCGTGTGAAGGACCTGCCCGGCGTCCGCTACAAGATCATCCGCGGCTCGCTGGACACCCAGGGTGTCCGCAACCGCAAGCAGGCCCGCAGCCGATACGGCGCGAAGAAGGAGAAGAGCTGATATGCCCCGCAAGGGTCCCGCTCCGAAGCACGCGGTGGTCATCGACCCCGTGTACAACTCGCCGCTCGTCACTCAGCTGATCAACAAGGTCCTGTTGAGCGGGAAGCGGTCGGTCGCGGAGCGCATTGTCTACGGGGCTCTCGAGGGCGCCCGCGAGAAGACCGGCAACGACCCGGTCGTCACGCTGAAGCGCGCGCTCGACAACGTGAAGCCGGCCCTCGAGGTGCGCAGCCGCCGTGTCGGTGGCGCCACCTACCAGGTCCCGGTCGAGGTTCGGCCCGGTCGTAGCACCACGCTCGCGCTGCGCTGGCTGATCCAGTACAGCCGCGCCCGTCGTGAGAAGACCATGACCGAGCGCCTCATGAACGAACTTATGGACGCGAGCAACGGTCTCGGCGCGAGCGTCAAGCGCCGCGAGGACACGCACAAGATGGCCGAGTCGAACAAGGCCTTCGCGCACTACCGCTGGTAATCCGCGTCCCGCACTCGAAGCTGAAAGGCAAGATTGATGGCTGGCAACAACGCCGCCCTGGCCAAGGTCCGCAACATCGGGATCATGGCCCACATCGACGCGGGCAAGACCACCACGACCGAGCGGATCCTGTTCTACACCGGTATCAACTACAAGATCGGTGAAGTCCACGATGGCGCAGCCACCATGGACTGGATGGAGCAGGAGCAGGAGCGCGGCATCACGATCACGTCCGCCGCGACGACCTGCTACTGGCACGACCACCGGATCAACATCATCGACACGCCGGGCCACGTCGACTTCACGGTCGAGGTGGAGCGGTCGCTGCGAGTGCTCGACGGTGCGGTGGCGGTCTACGACGGTGTTGCCGGCGTCGAGCCGCAGACCGAGAACGTCTGGCGCCAGGCGGACAAGTACCACGTCCCGCGGATGTGCTTCGTCAACAAGCTCGACCGCACGGGCGCGGACTTCTTCCGCTGCGTCCAGATGATGATCGACCGGCTGAACTCCACCCCGGCCGTCCTGCAGATCCCGATCGGGCTCGAGGGCGACCACATCGGTGTCGTCGACCTGGTGGGTATGCGCGCGCTGACCTGGCGCGGCGAGACCCAGAAGGGCGAGGACTACGCCGTCGAGGAGATCCCCGCCGACCTGGTCGACCAGGCCAACGAGTGGCGCGAGAAGCTCCTCGAGACGATGTCCGACGTCGACGACTCGATCGCCGAGGCCTACCTCGAGGGCGAAGAGATCTCGGTCGAGACGCTGAAGGCCGCGATCCGTCGCGCCACGCTGGCCGACAAGGTCAACCCGGTCGTCTGCGGTTCCGCGTTCAAGAACAAGGGCGTCCAGCCCATGCTCGACGCGGTCGTCGACTTCCTGCCGAGCCCGCTCGACCTCCCGTCGATCGACGGGACGAAGATGGACGGCGAGACCCCGGCCGCCCGGCACTCGGACGACAAGGAGCCCTTCAGCGCCCTGGCGTTCAAGATCCAGTCCGACAAGCACCTCGGCACGCTGACCTACCTCCGGATCTACTCCGGTCGGCTGGACGCGGGCACCCAGGTGATCAACTCGACCAAGGACCGCAAGGAGCGGGTCGGGAAGATCTACCAGATGCACGCGATCAAGCGTGAGGAGCTGCCGAGCGTCGGCGCCGGCGACATCGTCGCGGTGCAGGGCCTCAAGCAGACCACCACTGGTGACACGCTGAGCGACCCGGCGAACCCGATCATCCTCGAGTCGATGACGTTCCCGGACCCGGTCATCGAGGTCGCGATCGAGCCGAAGACCAAGGCTGACCAGGAAAAGCTGGGCACCGCGATCCAGAAGCTCGCGCAGGAAGACCCGACGTTCAAGGTCCACAACGACGAAGAGACCGGTCAGACGGTCATCGGCGGCATGGGCGAGCTGCACCTCGAGGTGCTCGTCGACCGCATGCGGCGCGAGTTCAACGTCGAGGCCAACGTCGGCAAGCCGCAGGTGGCCTACCGCGAGACGATCCGTCGCTCGGTCGAGGGCTACGACTTCACCCACAAGAAGCAGACCGGTGGTTCAGGTCAGTTCGCGAAGGTGAAGATCAACCTGGACCCGATCCCGCAGGACGGCGACGCGCCGACCTACGAGTTCGACAACAAGGTCACCGGTGGTCGGGTGCCGAGGGAGTACATCCCCTCGGTCGACGCCGGCGCCCAGGACGCCATGCAGTACGGCGTTCTGGCCGGGTACCCGCTCGTCGGCATCAAGTTCACGCTTGTCGACGGTCAGTACCACGAGGTCGACTCTTCGGAGATGGCCTTCAAGATCGCCGGTTCGATGGCGCTGAAGGAGGCGGCCCGCAAGGCCGACCCGGCGCTGCTCGAGCCGATGATGGCGGTCGAGGTCACCACGCCCGAGGAGAACATGGGCGACGTGATCGGCGACCTCAACTCGCGGCGCGGCCAGATCCAGGCAATGGAAGAGCGTGGCGGTGCCCGCGTTGTTCGGGCCCTGGTTCCGCTCTCCGAGATGTTCGGCTACGTCGGAGACCTCCGGTCGAAGACCCAGGGCCGGGCGAGCTACTCCATGCAGTTCGACTCCTACGCCGAGGTTCCCACGAACGTCGCGAAGGAGATCATCGCGAAGGCCACCGGCGAGTAATTCGCCGGCGGAACAGCGATACCCGACCCCACGTCGCACGGCGTACCACTAGATATTCAGTCCACAGGAGGAAAGACCAGTGGCGAAGGCGAAGTTCGAGCGGACCAAGCCGCACGTCAACATCGGCACCATCGGTCACATCGACCATGGCAAGACGACGCTGACCGCGGCGATCACCAAGGTCCTGCACGACAAGTACCCGGACATCAACCCCTTCACGCCGTTCGACCAGATCGACAAGGCGCCGGAGGAGCGGCAGCGCGGTATCACGATTTCGATCGCGCACGTCGAGTACCAGACGGAGGCGCGGCACTACGCGCACGTCGACTGCCCGGGTCACGCGGACTACATCAAGAACATGATCACCGGTGCCGCCCAGATGGACGGCGCGATCCTGGTCGTCTCGGCGACCGACGGCCCGATGCCGCAGACCAAGGAGCACGTGCTCCTGGCCCGCCAGGTCGGCGTTCCGTACATCGTCGTCGCCCTGAACAAGGCCGACGTCGTGGACGACGAGGAGATCCTGGAGCTCGTCGAGCTCGAGGTCCGTGAGCTCCTCAACCAGTACGAGTTCCCGGGTGACGACGCTCCGATCGTGCGTGTCTCGGCGCTGAAGGCGCTCGAGGGCGACGCCGAGTGGGGCGAGAAGATCATCGAGCTGATGACGGCGGTCGACGAGACCATTCCGGAGCCCGAGCGGGACCTGGACAAGCCGTTCCTCATGCCGATCGAGGACGTCTTCACGATCACCGGTCGCGGTACGGTCGTCACCGGCCGTGTCGAGCGGGGTGTGCTGAAGGTCAACGAGACCGTCGACATCGTCGGCATCAAGGAGACCAAGCAGACCACCACGGTCACCGGCGTCGAGATGTTCCGCAAGCTGCTCGACGAGGCGCGTGCCGGCGAGAACGTCGGTCTGCTCCTCCGCGGCATCAAGCGCGAGGACGTCGAGCGCGGCCAGGTCGTCATCAAGCCGGGCACGACGACTCCGCACACGGAGTTCGAGGCGACGGTCTACATCCTCAGCAAGGACGAGGGTGGCCGCCACACGCCGTTCTTCAACAACTACCGGCCGCAGTTCTACTTCCGCACCACCGACGTGACCGGTGTCGTGACCCTTCCCGAGGGCACGGAGATGGTCATGCCGGGTGACAACACCGACATGTCGGTGAAGCTCATCCAGCCGGTGGCCATGGAGAACAACCTGCGGTTCTCGATCCGCGAGGGTGGTCGGACCGTCGGCGCCGGCCGCATCAGCAAGATCAACAAGTAGTAATTCGTGTGACGGCGGTCGGGTCGTGATCGATCCGACCGCCGCTCCGCGCGGTTACTAACCGGCAGCCACCCGACCCCCGGCGTAATAGACAGGACTGAAGGTTCCATGGCGGGACAGAAGATCCGCATCCGGCTCAAGGCCTATGACCACGAGGTCATCGACAGCTCGGCGCGGAAGATCGTCGACACGGTGATCCGTACCGGCGCGTCGGTTGCGGGCCCGGTGCCGCTGCCGACCGAGAAGAACATCTACTGCGTGATCCGCTCGCCGCACAAGTACAAGGACTCCCGCGAGCACTTCGAGATGCGGACCCACAAGCGGCTGATCGACATCCTCGACCCCACGCCGAAGACCGTCGACTCGCTCATGCGTCTCGACCTCCCGGCCGGCGTCGACATCGAGATCAAGCTCTAAGGACGTAATCGCGCTCGGGTTCGGACTCAGGGCCCGACAACGCATTACGACACCACTTGAAGGACACGCCCGGCCGGAGTCATCCAGGTCGGGAGAGGATCCGGACCAAAGAGAGTCGGAAAGAAGAGATGGACAGGCAGATCAAGGGGATCCTGGGCGAGAAGCTCGGCATGACCCAGGTCTTCGACGAGAACAACCGGATCGTTCCGGTGACCGTCGTTCAGGCCGGGCCGAATGTCGTGACCCAGGTGCGCACCCCGGAACGTGACGGCTACTCCGCGGTCCAGGTCGCTTTCGGCGGCATCGACCCGCGGAAGGTGAACAAGCCCGAGAGCGGCCACTTCAAGGTCGCCGGCGTCACCCCGCGGCGTCACCTGGTCGAGATCCGCACCACTGACGCGGCTGAGTACGAGGTCGGTCAGGAGGTCTCCGCGGAGATCTTCGAGCAGGGCATCAAGGTCGACGTGGTCGGCACCAGCAAGGGCAAGGGCTACGCGGGTGTCATGAAGCGTCACGGCTTCAAGGGCCTCGGCGCCGGCCACGGCACCCAGCGCAAGCACCGCGCGCCGGGTTCGATCGGCGGCTGCGCGACCCCGGGTCGTGTCTTCAAGGGCCTGCGCATGGCCGGCCGCATGGGTGGCGTCCGCACCACGACGATGAACCTCAGCGTGCACCGCGTCGACGCTGAGAAGGGCCTGATCCTGGTCAAGGGCGCTGTGCCCGGGCCCAAGGGCGGCCTGGTGCTCATCCGCACCGCCGCCAAGACCCAGCTTGGTAAGGGCGGAGTGGCGAAGTGACCTCCATTGACATCGTCGACGCCGGCGGCAAGAAGACCGGTACCGCCGATCTGCCCGCCGAGATCTTCGACGTGACCACGAACATCCCGCTGATCCACCAGGTCGTGGTGGCCCAGCAGGCGGCGGCCCGCCAGGGCACGCACAAGACCAAGACCCGCGGGGAGGTGTCCGGCGGTGGGGCCAAGCCCTACAAGCAGAAGGGCACCGGCCGCGCCCGTCAGGGCTCGACCCGCGCGCCGCAGTTCACCGGCGGTGGCGTCGTCCACGGCCCGCAGCCGCGCGACTACTCGCAGCGGACGCCCAAGAAGATGAAGGCTGCTGCCCTCCGGGGCGCGCTCTCCGACCGGGCTCGCGGTGGCCGTGTGCACGTGCTCGACGCCCTGATCTCCGGCGACGTGCCGTCCACCAAGGACGCCGTCAAGGCGCTGGCGAACGTTTCCACCTCCCGCCACGTGCTCGTCGTGGTCGCCCGCGGCGACCGCAACAGCTGGCTGTCGGTGCGCAACGTCGCCGAGGTGCACGTGCTGGCGCCGGACCAGCTCAACACCTACGACGTGCTGATCAGCGACGACGTGGTGTTCACCAAGGACGCATACGACGAGTTCGTGGCGGGCCCGATCTCCGGTCGCGGCGCGACCGCGAAGGCCAGCTCGGCGGAGCTCGACACCGAGGAGAACGAGAAGTGATTCCCGACCCGCGCGACATCCTGCTCGCTCCGGTCGTCTCGGAGAAGAGCTACGGCCTGCTGGACGAGAACAAGTACACGTTCTTCGTCCGGACCGACGCGAACAAGACGCAGATCAAGATCGCGGTCGAGCAGGTCTTCAACGTGAAGGTCACGGCGGTCAACACGCAGAACCGGCAGGGGAAGCGTAAGCGGACCAAGTTCGGCACTGGTAAGCGGAAGGACACCAAGCGCGCGATCGTGAGCCTCGCGCCGGGTGACCGCATCGAGATCTTCGGGGGGCCGGTCTCCTGACGGGGCCGGACCACATCGAGGATCGAGAGCTGAGGGATACAGATGGGCATCCGCAAATACAAGCCGACTACGCCGGGCCGGCGTGGGTCGAGCGTCGCCGACTTCGTCGAGATCACCCGTGACCACCCCGAGAAGTCGCTGGTCCGGCCGCTGCACAGCAAGGGCGGCCGGAACGCGCACGGTCGGGTCACCACCCGCCACCAGGGCGGTGGGCACAAGCGTGCGTACCGGCTGATCGACTTCCGCCGGGCCGACAAGGACGGTGTGCCGGCCAAGGTCGCGCACATCGAGTACGACCCGAACCGCACCGCGCGCATCGCGCTGCTGCACTTCGTGGACGGCGAGAAGCGTTACATCGTCGCGCCGAACAAGCTGAAGCAGGGCGACCGGATCGAGACCGGTCCGGGCGCCGACATCAAGCCGGGCAACAACCTGCCGCTGCGGAACATCCCGGTCGGTACGGTCGTGCACGCGATCGAGCTCCGGCCCGGTGGCGGCGCCAAGATCGCCCGGTCCGCCGGCGCGAGCGTCCAGCTCGTCGCGAAGGACGGCCCCTACGCCCAGCTGCGTATGCCGTCCGGTGAGATCCGCAACGTCGACGCCCGCTGCCGTGCCACGGTCGGCGAGGTCGGCAACGCCGAGCAGTCGAACATCAACTGGGGTAAGGCCGGCCGTATGCGGTGGAAGGGCAAGCGCCCGACCGTCCGCGGTGTCGCGATGAACCCGATCGACCACCCGCACGGTGGTGGTGAGGGCAAGACCTCTGGTGGTCGTCACCCGGTCAACCCCAAGGGCAAGCCCGAGGGGCGTACTCGCCGGGCCAACAAGGCCAGCGACAAATTCATCGTCCGCCGCCGCAAGACCAACAAGAAGCGCTGAGGTTGTAGGCCATGCCCCGCAGCTTGAAGAAGGGCTACTTCGTCGACGACCACCTGATCAAGAAGGTGGACGCGCAGAACGCCCGGGGAACCAAGAACGTCATCAAGACCTGGTCGCGTCGTTCGACCGTCACGCCGGAGATGATCGGCCACACGCTGGGCGTCCACGACGGACGCAAGCACGTGCCGGTGTTCGTCACCGAGGCGATGGTCGGGCACAAGCTGGGCGAGTTCTCGCCGACCCGCACGTTCAAGGGTCACGAGAAGGACGACCGCAAGAGCCGCCGCCGCTGACGCGGATTCCAGGTTGCGCACGGCTAGCCGCGCGCGGATAGACGAGAGAGCAGACAGATGGCAGTGATCGACGGCAAGCGCGTGAATCCGCGACGCGTGGCGCTGCTCGGGGACGCCCCGGGCGCATTCGCCGAGGCGCGGTACGTCCGGACGACGGCGATGAAGACCCGGCGGGTGGTCGACCTCATCCGGGGTCTCCCCGCCAAAGAGGCACTGACCGTGCTCAAGTTCGCCCCGCAGGCCGCCAGCGAGCAGGTCTACCGGGTCGTGGAGAGCGCGATCGCGAACGCCGAGCACAACGAGCGGCTCGACCCCGACTCGCTGCTCGTGACGCAGGCCTTCGTGGACGAGGGCCCGACGATGAAGCGGTTCCGGCCGCGCGCCCAGGGGCGCGCTTACCGGATCCGGAAGCGCACCTGCCACATCACTGTCGTGGTGGAGAGTGTGGCCCCGACGGCGAAGCCGAAGCGGGCGCCGAAGAAGGCGAGCGGCGGCCGGTCGGCAGCCACGAAGGGAAGCGCCGAGTAATGGGTCAGAAGGTCAACCCGCACGGCTTCCGACTCGGCATCACGACCGAGTGGAAGTCCCGCTGGTACGCGGACAAGTTGTACAAGGACTACGTCGGTGAAGACGTGGCGATCCGGAAGATGATGTCGCGCGGTATGGAGCGCGCCGGCATCGCCCGGGTCGACATCGAGCGCACCCGCGACCGGGTCCGTGTCGACATCCACACCGCCCGGCCGGGCATCGTCATCGGCCGTCGCGGTGCGGAGGCCGACCGCATCCGTGGTCAGCTCGAGAAGCTGACCGGCAAGCAGGTGCAGCTGAACATCCTCGAGGTCAAGAACCCCGAGGCCGACGCGCAGCTGGTTGCTCAGGGTGTCGCCGAGCAGCTCTCCTCCCGGGTGAGCTTCCGTCGCGCGATGCGTAAGGCCATGCAGTCGGCGATGAAGTCGCCGGGCGTCAAGGGCATCCGGGTGCAGTGCGCCGGTCGTCTCGGTGGTGCCGAGATGTCGCGGTCGGAGTTCTACCGCGAGGGCCGGGTGCCGCTGCACACGCTCCGCGCGAACATCGACTACGGCTTCTACGAGGCCCGCACGACGTTCGGCCGCATCGGCGTCAAGGTCTGGATCTACAAGGGCGACGTCGTGCAGAGCCGCGCCGAGCGTGAGGCGGCCGAGGCCGCGCTGCGCCAGCACCGCGGTAACCGTCCCGAGCGTCGTCGTGGCGCCGGTGGCGGTGGCGGCGGTGGCCGTAACCGTGGCGAGCGCCAGGGCGGCGGCCGGGGTGCCGAGCGCACCGAGGCCGAGGCCCCGGTGGCGACCGAGGCTCGGGCGACCGAGGCTCCGGTCGAGGCGCCGGTAGCAACTGAGCCGGCCGCTACGCCGGCCGTCGAGGCGCCCGAGGCTGCCCCGACGCAGGACAACGCAGGTCAGGAGGGCTGACCCATGCTGATTCCCCGCAGGGTCAAGCACCGTAAGCAGCACCACCCCACGCGTCGTGGCGCGTCCAAGGGCGGCACTGCGGTCACCTTCGGCGAGTACGGCATCCAGGCTCTGGAGCCGGCCTACGTGACCAACCGGCAGATCGAGTCGGCGCGTATCGCGATCAACCGCCACATCAAGCGTGGTGGCAAGGTCTGGATCAACATCTACCCGGACCGTCCGCTCACCAAGAAGCCGGCCGAGACCCGCATGGGTTCCGGTAAGGGTTCGCCGGAGTGGTGGATCGCGAACGTCAAGCCGGGGCGGGTGCTCTTCGAGCTCCAGTACCCGAACGAGCAGATCGCTCGCGAGGCCATGCGCCGCGCGATCCACAAGCTGCCGATGAAGTGCCGGATCGTGAAGCGCGAGGGGAGTGAGGCAGCGTGAGCAGCGGCCCGAACGACAAGGCTGCCGAGCTGCGCGAGCTCGACGACGAGCAGCTCGTCACCCGGTTGCGGGAGGCCAAGGAGGAGCTTTTCAACCTCCGCTTCCAGAACGCGACCGGTCAGCTGGACAACAACCGCCGACTCCAGGTCGTCCGCCGGGACATCGCCCGGATCTACACGATCATGCGGTCGCGTGAGCTCGGCATCGAGCAGGCGCCGAGTGAGGTGACGGCATGAGCAGTGAGGACACCGTGAGCGAGGTTCGCAGCGACCGTAAGGTCCGTGAGGGCTACGTGGTCAGCGACAAGATGGACAAGACCGTGGTTGTCGAGGTCGAAGACCGCGTCAAGCACCGCCTGTACGGCAAGGTCATCCGTCGTACCCACCGGCTGAAGGCGCACGACGAGCAGAACGACTGCGGCGTCGGCGACCGGGTCCGGTTGATGGAGACCCGGCCCCTGTCGGCCACCAAGCGGTGGCGCGTCGTCGAGATCCTCGAGCGCGCGAAGTAAGCCGCCTGCCCGAGGGTTCGGGAGAACCCTCGGGCACACTTGAGTAAGTTCCGTTCCGCCAGGCTCTCAATGAGAGAACCGGCGCGACATCTATGGAGTTGACGTGATCCAGCAGGAGTCGCGACTGCGTGTCGCCGACAACACTGGGGCCAAGGAGATCCTGTGCATCAGGGTCTTGGGTGGCTCCGGCCGGCGGTACGCGGGTATCGGCGACATCATCGTGGGCACCGTCAAGGACGCCATCCCCGGCGCGGGCGTGAAGCGCGGTGACGTCGTGAAGGCCGTCGTCGTCCGCACCGTGAAGGAGAAGCGGCGGCCGGACGGCTCCTACATCCGTTTCGACGAGAATGCCGCGGTCCTGATCAAGGACGGTGGCGACCCGCGCGGGACCCGCATCTTCGGCCCGGTCGGGCGTGAGCTGCGCGACAAGCGGTTCATGAAGATCATCTCGCTCGCCCCGGAGGTGCTCTGACCATGGCCAAGTTCAAGGTGAAAAAGGGCGACACCGTCCTGGTCATCGCCGGCAAGGACAAGGGCGCCAAGGGCAAGGTGATCCAGTCGTACCCCGAGACGAACCGCGTGCTCGTCGAGGGTGTCAACCGGATCAAGAAGCACACGAAGGTCTCCACGACGCAGCGCGGCGCGAAGTCGGGCGGCATCGTGACGCAGGAGGCCGCCATTCACGTCAGCAACGTGATGGTGATCGGCAACGACGGCAAGCCGACTCGCGTGGGCTACCGGACCGAAGAGGTCACCGGCGACGACGGTCGGGTTTCGCGCAAGCGGATCCGCGTCTCCCGGCGGACCGGTGAGGACATCTGATGACTGCCCCGGCCACCGAGAAGATCCAGCCTCGGCAGAAGCTGCGGTACCGCGAGGAGATCATCCCCGCGCTGCGTGACCAGTTCAAGTACTCGAACGTCATGCAGGTGCCCGGCGTCGTCAAGGTCGTCGTGAACATGGGCGTCGGAGACGCCGCTCGCGACTCCAAGCTGATCGACGGTGCGGTCCGCGACCTCACCGCCATCACCGGTCAGCGCCCGCAGGTCCAGAAGGCCCGCAAGTCGATCGCGCAGTTCAAGCTGCGCGAAGGACAGCCGATCGGCGCCAAGGTCACCTTGCGCAACGACCGGATGTGGGAGTTCCTGGACCGCCTGCTGTCGATCGCCCTGCCCCGCATCCGCGACTTCCGCGGCCTGTCCGGCAACCAGTTCGACGGTCACGGCAACTACACGTTCGGCCTGAACGAGCAGTCGATGTTCCACGAGATCGACGTGGACAAGATCGACCGCCCGCGGGGCATGGACATCACGGTCGTGACCACCGCGACGACGGACGAGGAGGGTCGGGCGCTGCTCAAGCTCCTCGGCTTTCCGTTCAAGGAGAACTGAGCATGGCGAAGAAGGCCCTGATCCAGAAGGCGTCGGGCAAGCAGAAGTTCAAGGTGCGTGCGTACACTCGCTGCCAGCGTTGTGGCCGTCCGCGCGCCGTGTACCGGGCCTTCGGCCTGTGCCGCATCTGCGTGCGCGAGATGGCGCACCGCGGCGAGCTTCCCGGAGTCACCAAGTCCTCGTGGTGACCGCGTCGCCACGCTCGAACGAAGGACCTGGGCACAGGTCCGCTGCTTCGCCGAAGGCCTTCGGGAACCGCGGCGAGAAAGGCATGAACCCATGACGATGACCGACCCGATCGCAGACATGCTGACGCGTCTGCGCAACGCCAATTCGGCGTACCACGACCGGGTGACGATGCCGCATTCCAAGCTGAAGGCGCACGTCGCCGAGATCCTCCAGCAGGAGGGCTACATCTCCGGCTGGAGCGTGGCCGACCCGGCCGAGGGCGCCGTTGGCAAGGTCCTCACCGTTGATCTGAAGTACGGCCCCAACCGTGAGCGGAGCATCGCCGGCCTCCGGCGCGTGTCGAAGCCCGGCCTGCGGGTGTACGCGAAGTCCAACAGTCTGCCCCGCGTGCTGGGCGGCCTCGGCGTGGCGATCATCTCCACGTCGTCGGGTCTGCTCACCGACCGGCAGGCGACCAAGCGTGGAGTGGGCGGGGAAGTCCTCGCCTACGTCTGGTAGGGGAGAGCATGTCACGCATCGGTAAGCTGCCGATCCAGGTGCCTTCCGGCGTCGACGTCGCGATCGACGGTTCGACGGTCACCGTGAAGGGCCCGAAGGGCACTCTCACCCACCAGGTCGTCGAGCCGATCTCGATCGGTCGCGGCGACGACGGTTCGATCGAGGTGTCGCGTCCGAACGACGAGCGTCGGGCCAAGGAGCGTCACGGTCTGACCCGGACGCTGGTGTCGAACATGGTCGCCGGCGTCACCTCGGGCTACAGCAAGACGCTGGAGATCCAGGGCACCGGTTACCGCGTCACGGCCAAGGGTTCTGACCTCGAGTTCGCGCTCGGGTTCAGCCACCCGGTCGTCGTCCGGCCGCCCGCGGGCATCACGTTCCGCGTCGAGAAGCCGACCCAGTTCGTGGTCGAGGGCATCGACAAGCAGCTGGTCGGCGAGGTCGCCGCCAACATCCGCAAGATTCGTCCGCCGGAGCCCTACAAGGGCAAGGGCGTCCGATACCAGGGCGAGAACGTCCGGCGCAAGGCCGGAAAGGCAGGTAAGTGATGGGTGCGAATCTGCTTCACCGCAAGTCGGGTGCCGGCGTCTCCGCCGTGCGCCGGGTGGGCAAGTCGCGCCGCCACTTCCGCCTGCGGAAGAAGGTCGTCGGCACCGAGGCGCGTCCGCGTCTGGTCGTCACCCGGTCCACCCGCCACATCTACGCCCAGGTCATCGACGACGGCACCGGCCGCACGGTCGCGTCGGCCTCGACCCTGGACACCTCGATCCGCGGCGGGGACGGCGACAAGTCGGCCCTGGCCAAGAAGGTCGGCGCGCTGGTGGCCGAGCGGGCCAAGGCGGCCGGCATCGACGCGGTCGTCTTCGACCGTGGCGGCAACAAGTACCACGGGCGGATCGCGGCTCTGGCCGACGCCGCTCGCGAAGGTGGGCTGGAGTTCTGATGATCACCAGCACCGACAAGAGCTACGAGGGGAACGTCTGATGCCTGGTCAGCAGCGCCGAGGCGGTGGAGGCGGCGAACGCCGGGACCGTCGCGACGGCGGGCGGGGCGGATCGGCCCCGGAGAAGTCGCCGCACATCGAGCGCGTCGTCGCGATCAACCGTGTCGCGAAGGTCGTGAAGGGTGGTCGTCGCTTCAGCTTCACCGCGCTGGTCGTGGTGGGCGACGGTGACGGCACCGTCGGTGTCGGTTACGGCAAGGCGAAGGAGGTGCCGGCCGCCATCGCCAAGGGCGTTGAGGAGGCCAAGAAGCACTTCTTCAAGGTGCCGCGGATCGGCTCGACCATCGCTCACCCGGTTCAGGGTGAGGAAGCGGCCGGAGTCGTCCTGCTGAAGCCCGCCAGCCCCGGTACCGGTGTCATCGCCGGTGGCCCGGTCCGCGCGGTGCTGGAGTGCGCCGGCATCCACGACATCCTGAGCAAGAGCCTCGGCTCGTCGAACGCGATCAACATCGTGCACGCCACGATCGCGGCGCTGAAGATGATCGAGCGTCCCGAGGCGATCGCGGCCCGCCGCGGTCTGCCGCTCGAGGACGTCGCGCCGCGTGCGCTGCTGCGTGCTCGGGCCGGAGGAGAGTGACATGGCTCGTCTCAAGGTCACCCAGATCCGGTCGTCGATCGGCACCAAGCAGAACCACCGCCACACGCTGCGGTCGCTCGGCTTGAAGCGGATCAACGACGTCGTCGTGAAGGAAGACCGCCCCGAGATGCGCGGCATGGTTCAGACCGTGCGCCACCTCGTGACGGTCGAGGAGGTGGAGTAACGCCATGGCCCTCAAGGTTCACCACCTGAAGCCGGCCCCGGGCGCTCGCACCGCCAAGACCCGCGTGGGTCGCGGTGAAGGCTCGAAGGGTAAGACGGCCGGTCGCGGTACCAAGGGAACCAAGGCTCGCTACCAGGTTCCGGCGCGCTTCGAGGGTGGGCAGATGCCCATCCACATGCGACTGCCGAAGCTGAAGGGCTTCAAGAACCGGTTCCGCGTCGAGTACCAGGTCGTCAACCTGGACCGGCTCGCCGAGCTGTTCCCCGACGGCGGCGAGATCGGCCCGGAGGAGCTCGCGCTCGCCGGTGCCGTCCGTCCCGGACGTCTGGTCAAGATTCTTGGTGACGGCGATCTCGGTGGCGTCAAGCTCACCGCGTCGGCGCACAAGTTCTCGGCCACCGCCAAGGAGAAGATCGAGGCCGCGGGCGGAACCGCGACCGCGATCGAGCAGTAACCGCAACCTCAGCAACACCGGCCGGCCCGGGCGGAACTCGCCCGGGCCGGATTCCGTTGGTCCCTATGGCTTCTCAGCGCTCTCACAGGGGCGTCGTGCTCACGGCAGAGTCCAGCGTGGGCCATGGGAGACCAACTGACTGTTAGAGTCGCACCACAGGCCCGCGCCTGACGGCGGAGCGGGCTGCCCCGACCAAGGGCCGCGGCCGACCCCCACGGGTCGCCGGCCCAGACCGATCAGCGGGCCATGACGATGGGTCCGTGCGCAGGAGGACTTGTGCTCGCCGCCTTCGGTAGGGCGTTTCGTACGCCCGACCTGCGCAAGAAGATCTTCTTCACGCTGTTCATCATTGCGATATACCGAGTCGGCGCCACGCTGCCGTCGCCAGGCGTTTCGGTCACGAACATCAACAAGTGCATCGAGCAGCTCAACACCGGTGGTGGCAGCGAGGTACTCACGCTGCTGAACCTGTTCAGCGGTGGAGCGCTCCTGCAGTTGTCGGTGTTCGCGCTCGGGATCATGCCTTACATCACCGCCAGCATCATCCTGCAGCTGCTCGTCGTGGTCATTCCACGGCTGGAACAGCTCCGCAAGGAGGGCCAGGCGGGACAGGCCAAGATCACGCAGTACACGCGTTACTTGACCATTGGTCTGGCGATCCTGCAGTCGACCGGCTACATCGCCCTGGCCCGGAGCGGCAACCTCTTCCAGGGGTGCACGCTCTCGGTGATCCCGAGCAACACCGCCCAGCCGCAGTGGCTGACGCTCACCACGCTGGTGCTGACGATGACCGCCGGTACCGCGGTCGTGATGTGGCTCGGTGAGCTGATCACCGACCGCGGCGTCGGCAACGGCATGTCGGTCCTGATCTTCACCTCGATCGCGGCGCGCATGCCGTACGAGGGCAACAACATCCTGGAGACCAAGGGCGGTCTCGTCTTCGGCATCGTGCTCGTGATCGTCCTGGTCGTCATCGGCCTGGTGGTCTTCATCGAGCAGGCTCAGCGCCGCATCCCGGTGCAGTACGCGAAGCGGATGATCGGCCGCCGGATGTACGGGGGCACGTCCACCTACATCCCGCTGAAGGTCAACCAGGCCGGTGTCATCCCGGTGATCTTCGCCTCGTCGCTGCTCTATCTGCCGCAGTTGTTCAGCCAGCTGGGCAACCCGGACGACCCCGGATCGGTGCAGAAGTTCGTCGACAAATGGATCACGCCGGCGGACTCCTGGGTGCACATCGCGCTGTATTTCGGCCTGATCGTCTTCTTCACGTACTTCTACGTGGCGATCACGTTCAATCCGACCGAGGTCGCGGACAACATGCGGAAGTTCGGTGGATTCGTGCCGGGCATCCGGCCCGGTCGGCCGACGGCCGAGTACCTCGGCTACATTCTGAGCAGGATCACCCTTCCCGGGTCGATCTACCTCGGTATCATCGCGGTTCTTCCGAACTTGTTCATCTCCCTACTCGATGACGGCGGCAACAACACCCAGAACTTCCCCTTCGGGGGTACGGCGGTACTGATCATCGTCGGTGTCGGTCTCGAGACCGTTAAACAGATCGAGAGCCAGCTCATGCAGCGCAACTACGAAGGTTTCCTCCGCTAGTGCGGCTGGTACTGGTCGGCCCCCCGGGTGCGGGCAAGGGGACTCAGGCCGAGTTCATCGCAGCTCACCTCGCCGCGCCCAAAATCTCGACCGGCGACCTGTTCCGCTTCAACGTGGGCCAGGGCACGCCGCTGGGCGTCGAGGCGAAGAAATACATGGACGCTGGTCAGCTCGTTCCGGACGAGATCACGATCAACATGGTGCGCCAGCGGCTGGCCGAGCCGGACGCGGTCGACGGGTTCCTGCTCGACGGGTTCCCTCGCAACGTCCCGCAGGCCGAGGTGCTCGACGACATGTTGAAGGAGCTCGGCGTCAAGATCGACGTCGTGCTCGAACTGGTGGTCGAGGACGACGAGGTGATCCGCCGGCTGTCCGGGCGGCGTACCTGCCGGGGCTGCGGGAAGATCTGGCACGTCGAGTTCGATCCGACGACGGTCGAGGGTGTCTGCGACCGGTGCGACGGTCAGCTGTTCCAGCGTGACGACGACAAGCCGGAGACGATCGCCAAGCGGCTCGAGGTCTACCACGAGCAGACCGAGCCCCTGGTCGACTTCTACAGCGCCCAGGGCAAGCTCGTCGGCATCGACGCCACCGGTCCGGTGGAGGACGTCACCGACCGGGCGATCGACGCACTGGCGCCGTTCGAGTAAGCAGCGTTCACAGAGGGCCAGGGTGCGAGGCACCCTGGCCCTCTGTCGCGCGCTACTGTCGCAAGTGTGTTCAGGACGCAGGAGATCCAGCTCAAGTCACCGGCCGACATCCTCTTGATGCGCGAGGCCGGCCTGGTGGTCGGCAAGACGCTGGAGCGGCTGCGTGAGGCGGTGGCCCCCGGCGTGTCGACGGGTGCGCTCGACGCGATCGCCGAGGAGTCGATCCGGTCGCTGGGTGGGATCCCGTCGTTCAAGGGCTACCACGGCTTCCCGGCGTCGATCTGCGCGTCGGTGAACGACCAGGTCGTCCACGGCATCCCGAGCGAGGGTCAGGTCCTGGAGGACGGCGACCTGATCTCGATCGACTGCGGCGCGATCGTCGACGGCTGGCACGGCGACTCGGCCATCACGGTGGGCGTCGGCACGGTGGATCCCGCCTACCTGGAGATGGCGAAGGTCTGCGAGGACGCGATGTGGGCGGGCTTCGCGGCCGCGCGCGTCGGCGGCCGCCTGACCGACATCAGCCACGCGGTGGAGAAGGCCGTGCGGGCCGGCGGCAAGTTCGGCATCGTGAAGCACTACGGCGGCCACGGCATCGGCACCGAGATGCACCAGGACCCGCACGTGCTCAACTACGGCAAGCCCGGTCGCGGCCCGAAGCTGCGCGTCGGGATGGCGCTCGCGATCGAACCGATGATCACGATGGCCGATCCCGACACGGTCGAGCTCGAGGACGGCTGGACGGTCGTGACCGTCGACGGTTCGCGGGCGGCGCACACCGAGCACTCGTTCGTGTTGACCGAGGACGGCCCGTGGGTGCTGACCGCGCTCGACGGCGGTGTCGCGCGTCTCGGTGACGCGGTCACCAAGCAGCAGTCGCGCGGGTAGCCACGGCGAGCGACACTGGTGGTATGTCCGCGCCCTTACCCGACGTTCCCGAGTCGAGGCCGCCGTCCCTGCGTGTCGGGGACGCCGAGCGCCAGGCGGTCGTCGACCGTCTGAAAGCCGCCCTCGACGAGGGGCGGCTCGACCTGACCGAGTTCGACGAGCGGTCGGCGCTGGCCTACGCGGCCAAGACCGAGGCCGAGCTGGTGCCGCTCACCGCCGACCTGCCGGCCCAGCCGGGGCACACGCCGCGGCCGCCGGTGCCGGGTGCCGAGGCGCCGGTCCGGGGTAAGCGCCGGCTGGGGGATTCCGAGGCCACCTGGTTGCGCATCGGCATCATCCTGACCGGGATCTGGGCCATCACGAGCGTCACCCGGGGCGAGTTCGTGTTCTTCTGGCCGATCTTCCCGCTCGGTATCTGGGGCCTGTTCATCCTGGCCAACCGGCTGACGGGCCGGCGTCACTGAGGGCCGGTTTGGCGGGTCAGTCGTCGACGACGTAGACTTCATTGCTGGCGCGTTGCGTCTGTTCTTCTCGCGTGCGCGCGAGGGACGCGGCTGAAGACCTGACGTGCCTCACTTGAGTTTTACCGCCGGTGCCTGCGGGCCCGGAACGACGTCACGATTGCGGAGGACATGCCCAAGAAAGACGGGGCCATCGAAATCGAAGGCCGGGTAGTCGAGGCGCTGCCGAACGCGATGTTTCGCGTGGAGCTGCAGAACGGCCACCTCGTCCTGGCTCACATCTCCGGGAAGATGCGGCAGCACTACATCCGCATCCTGCCCGAGGACCGGGTAGTCGTGGAGCTCTCGCCCTACGACCTGTCCCGTGGGCGCATCGTCTACCGCTACAAGTAATCGACAGCAGCGCGCTGGTCCCTCACGGCTGGCGGCGTTTTCTAGGAGATGGCGAACAGCCGTGAAGGTCAACCCGAGCGTCAAGCCGATCTGTGACAAGTGCAAGGTGATCCGCCGCCACGGCCGGGTCATGGTGATCTGCGAGAACCTGCGCCACAAGCAGCGCCAGGGCTAGTAGCACCGTCGCCCTCTCCTCAGGGCGGTGTGAAGCACTCTCGTACGGCACCACGAAAAAGCGTTCGAGGCGCGGTAACGCGTCCCACCCCCGGTCGGAGGCCGGGGCCCGCCCGGGCAGGCGGGAATTCGAAACGCTCAGACCTCCGCAAGCAGAAGGAGTACGCCCACCCATGGCACGTCTCGTCGGCGTAGACCTCCCCCGCGAAAAGCGGCTCGAGATCGCGCTCACGTACATCTTCGGTATCGGCCGGACCCGTTCGCTCGAAACGATCAAGGCGACCGGGCTCAACCCGGACACCCGCGTTCGTGACCTGTCGGACGAAGACCTGGTGACCCTTCGTGACTACATCGAGGGTCAGTTCAGGGTCGAGGGTGACCTGCGCCGCGAGGTTGCCGCCGACATCCGGCGCAAGATCGAGATCGGTTGCTACCAGGGCATCCGGCACCGCCGCGGCCTTCCAGTGCGCGGACAGCGCACCCACACCAACGCGCGTACCCGTAAGGGCCCGCGCAAGACCGTGGCCGGCAAGAAGAAGCCGGGCAAGAAGTAACCGCCCCGCTGCCCAGCTAGCTACCGCATTTTCTCGAGGAGACTTTTAGTAATGCCACCGAAGAGCCGTGGCGCCGGGGTCAAGAAGGTCCGGCGCAAGGAAAAGAAGAACGTTGCGCACGGCCACGCGCACATCAAGAGCACGTTCAACAACACGATCGTGTCGATCACGGACCCCCAGGGCAACGTGATCAGTTGGGCGTCCGCCGGCCACGTGGGCTTCAAGGGCTCGCGCAAGTCGACGCCGTTCGCCGCGCAGATGGCCGCCGAGAACGCGGCCCGCAAGGCGCAGGAGCACGGCATGCGCAAGGTCGACGTCTTCGTGAAGGGTCCGGGCTCCGGCCGCGAGACCGCGATCCGTTCGCTCCAGGCCACCGGCCTCGAGGTCGGTTCGATCTCCGACGTCACCCCGATGCCCCACAACGGCTGCCGCCCGCCCAAGCGCCGCCGCGTCTGATTCAGCACCACGTAATAGGAGACTGAGGAGAAATGGCCCGTTACACCGGTGCTGACTGCCGGCGCTGCCGGCGCGAGAAGATGAAGCTGTTCCTCAAGGGCAGCAAGTGCGAGTCGCCGAAGTGCCCGATCGAGGTTCGTCCCTACCCGCCGGGCCAGCACGGCCGCGGGCGCACCAAGGACAGCGAGTACCTGCTCCAGCTGCGTGAGAAGCAGAAGGCCAAGCGCATCTACGGCGTTCTGGAGAAGCAGTTCGGCGGCTACTACGTCGAGGCGAACCGCAAGCAGGGCAAGACCGGCGACATCCTGCTCCAGATCCTGGAGTCCCGCCTGGACAACGTCGTGTACCGCGCCGGCTTCTCGAAGTCGCGTGACATGGCGCGCCAGGTCGTCCGCCACGGCCACGTGCTGGTCAACGGCGTGAAGGTCGACATCCCGTCCTACCGCGTCAGCGAGAACGACATCGTCGAGATCCGGGAGAAGTCCCGCGAGCTCACGCCGTTCGTCGTGGCGCGCGCCGAGGCCGGTTCCCGGGGTATCCCGGCCTGGCTCGAGGTCCTCTCCAGCCAGATGCGGATCCTGGTC
This sequence comes from Cryptosporangium arvum DSM 44712, assembly GCF_000585375.1. Classification (NCBI taxonomy): domain Bacteria; kingdom Bacillati; phylum Actinomycetota; class Actinomycetes; order Cryptosporangiales; family Cryptosporangiaceae; genus Cryptosporangium; species Cryptosporangium arvum. Next base: position 8,081,376 of record NZ_KK073874.1, on the reverse strand, counting down.
CACGCTCTCCCGGCCCGGCAGGTCATCGACACGCCGGTCCAGGAGCAGCTGATCGTCGAGCTCTACTCGAAGTAATCGGTGACGGCCGGCGCCTCGGCGTCGGCCGTACCATTGGTTGTGTTGGGTTTTTTGGCGGGCGTCATATAGCGGACGCCCTGACCGACAGGAGTAAGTAGTGCTCATCACCCAGCGCCCCGCGCTGACCGAAGAGCAGGTCAACGAGCACCGTTCCCGGTTCGTCATCGAGCCGCTGGAGCCCGGATTCGGCTACACGCTGGGCAACTCGCTCCGGCGCACGCTGCTGTCCTCGATCCCCGGTGCCGCTGTCACCAGCATCAAGATCGACGGCGTCCTGCACGAGTTCACCACCGTTCCGGGGGTGAAGGAGGACGTCACCGAGCTCATCCTCAACATCAAGCAGCTCGTGATCAGCTCCGAGAACGACGAGCCGGTCACGATGTACCTGCGCAAGCAGGGCCCGGGCACGGTCACCGCCGCGGACATCGCGCCGCCGGCGGGCGTCACCGTGCACAACACGGACCTGCACATCGCCACGATCAACGCGAAGGGCCGGCTCGAGATGGAGCTGACCGTCGAGCGTGGCCGTGGTTACGTCTCGGCTGTCCAGAACAAGCAGCCCGGGCAGGAGATCGGCCGGATCCCGGTCGACTCGATCTACTCCCCGGTGCTGAAGGTGAAGTACGCGGTCGAGGCCACCCGTGTCGAGCAGCGGACCGACTTCGACAAGCTGATCATCGACGTCGAGACGAAGAACTCGCTCACCCCGCGGACGGCTCTCGCCTCGGCCGGTTCGACCCTGGTCGAGCTGTTCGGGCTCGCCCGCGAGCTGGACGAGACCGCCGAGGGCATCGACATCGGCCCGTCGCCGCAGGACGCCGCGCTCGCGGCCGACCTGGCGCTGCCGATCGAGGAGCTCGACCTGACGGTCCGTTCCTACAACTGCCTCAAGCGTGAGGGCATCCACTCCGTGGGTGAGCTCATCTCGCGCAGCGAGGCCGACCTCCTCGACATCCGCAACTTCGGCGCGAAGTCGATCGACGAGGTCAAGATGAAGCTGGCCACGATGGGTCTCGCGCTCAAGGACTCGCCGCCCGGGTTCGACCCGGCGAACGTCGTGGACACCTTCTCCGACGCCGATTACGACGGCGCCGACTACGCCGAGACCGAGCAGCTGTAACCCGCTGGCCGGGGCCGGGTCCGTAGAGACGGATCCGGCCGCGGAGCGGCCAACCGAGGAGCAAGTAAGATGCCCACGCCCACCAAGGGTCCCCGCCTCGGCGGTAGCCCGGCGCACGAGAAGCACCTGCTGTCGAACCTGGCACGGGCGCTGTTCGAGCACGGCCGGATCACCACCACCGAAGCGAAGGCGAAGCGGCTTCGCCCGTACGCCGAGCGGCTGATCACCTTCGCCAAGCGCGGAGACCTGCACGCCCGTCGCCAGGTGCTCAGCCTGGTGCGGGACAAGGACGTGGTCGGTCACCTGTTCGCCGAGATCGGCCCGCGGTACGTCAACCGCCCCGGCGGTTACACCCGCATCGTCAAGGTCGAGCCCCGCAAGGGTGACAACGCTCCGATGGCGATCATCGAGCTGGTCGAGGCGCTGACCGTGGCGCAGACCGCCGTCGGTGAGGCCGAGCGCGCCCGCGGCACCAAGTTCGCCAAGGACGACAAGGCCGCCGCACTGTCCGGCGACACCGGTACCGACGAGGCCCCGGCCTCCGACGACACGTCGGACGACGCCACCGAGGCCAAGGTCGAGGCCGCTGAGGCCAAGGCTGACGCCGCGGAGGCGAAGGCGGAGGCCGCCGAGGCCAAGGCTGACGCCGCGGAGGCGAAGGCGGAGGCCGCCGAGGCCAAGGCCGACGACGCCGAGAAGGCCTGACGCTGACCGCAGACGAGCCCGTCGTTCCCGGTACTGCCGGGACCGGCGGGCTCGTTCGCGTCCGGCTGGACCTGAGTTACGACGGCACCGACTTCTCCGGCTGGGCGATCCAGCGTGACCGGCGCACCGTGCAGGGCGAGCTGACCGAGGCGCTGGTGCGGGTGACCCGCGTCGACGTCAGCCTCACGGTGGCTGGGCGCACCGACGCCGGGGTGCACGCCGCCGGCCAGGTGGCCCACTGCGACCTGCCCGAGGAGGTCTGGGAGACGCTCGGGCCGTCGCTGGTACGCAGGCTCTCCGGTGTCCTCCCGGCCGACGTCCGGCTGCGTGCCGTCACCCGCGCGCACCCCGCGTTCGACGCGCGGTTCGGCGCGCGGCGTCGCCGGTACCTCTACCGGGTCACCGACGCCCCCTGGGGGGCGGAGCCGCTGCGACGCCGCGACACGCTGGCCTGGCCACGTGCGCTGGACCTGGACGCGCTGCGCGAAGCCACGGCCGGTCTGCTGGGTGAGCACGACTTCGCCGCGTTCTGCCGTCGCCGCGAGGGTGCGACGACGATCCGGGCGCTGGAGGAGTTCCGGTGGAGCGTGGCGGCCGAGGGCCCCGGGCGGGTCCTGGAGGCCCACCTGGCCGCGGACGCGTTCTGCCACTCGATGGTCCGTAGCCTGATCGGCGCGCTGCTCGCGGTGGGCGAGGGGCGCCGGCCGCCCTCGTGGCCCGCGACGCTGCTCAGCCGCACCGACCGGGCGAGCGACGTCGGCGTGGCGCCGCCGCACGGGCTGACGCTCGTCGCGGTGGAGTACCCGCCCGACGAGGAGCTCGCCGCACGCATCGACCTGACGCGGCGGGTCCGCACGCTGGCATAGAAGATGTCCGTGTGACAGACGTGGTCGACTGGTCCCGCCTCACCCACGCCTACGGCAGTGCCGAAGACGTTCCCTCCACCATCGCCGCACTGCGTTCGGACGACGACGACGTCCGCTACCAGGCACTCGGCGACCTGTTCAGCAGCATCGTCCACCAGGGCACGCGGTACCCCGCCAGCGCCTACGCGGTGCCGCCGCTGCTCGAGCTGCTGGCCGACCCCTCGGTGCCGGACCGGGCGTTCATCGGGCAGCTCGTCGCGCTGATCGCGATCGGCGGCGACGAAGCCTGGCTCCCGGAGACGCTCCCGATCGAGGACCTGCGGGTCGAGTCGATCGGCGGTGAGGACGCGATGGCGCGCGTCCTGCGCGAGGGCTGGGACGGCCTCAGCATCGACGATCAGGCCAAGGTCGACGCGCTGGCCGAGGAACGGGCCTACGAGGCCGTCGCGGCCGGCCTGCCGCTGCTCCGGCGCCTCGCGGTCCGGCCGGCGGCCGTCGCCGAGGCCGCGGCGGGCGACCGGGTGCTGGTCGGGGCGACGCCGCTGGGTGCGCTGCCGGCCGACGACGGCGTCGCGTTGATCGCCGCGTACACGCTCGGGTGGTTCCCGGACTCCGAGCCGGAGCTCTCGCTCGCGGTGCTCGACGCTCTCGCGGCGGTCGGTGACGAGGCCGAGACCGCGGTGGCGGTGGTCGCCGCCGGGTTGCTCGGCGCCGCCGGGGCCGAGCGCATGGCGGCCCGCGCGCTCGTCGACGCCCGGCCGGTGGTGCGGTGGGCCGGTGCCGTGGCCGCCGCCAAGCTGGACGGGCCCCGTGCCGACCCGCGCGTCGCCCCCGAGTTGCTGCACTGGGCGGGCGGCGGCAGCGCGCCCGACGTCCGCATGCCGTATCTCGACGGTGACCTCGCCGGTTACGCAGCGCTCGCGTTGCGGCAGCTGGGGCGCGAGCACGACGTCGCCGCGTTCAACGCGTTCCTCGCCCGGTTACCGCAGGTCGAGGCCTCACCCGCGCTGACGATCGCCGGTGAGGCGCTGCGCCTGGCCTGCCCGCACGGCCCGATCGCCGACGGCACGCCGTTCGGTGAGCTCGACGACCGGCAGCAGCGCCTGGCCCAGGTGCTGGCGGCCGCGCCGGGCCCCTGGCTCTGGGACGGCAACCGTTTCGGCAACTTCGCGATGCTCCTCGGGGAGTACGGCTTCCCGGACTCCCACGAGGAGATGCGCTCGTACGTCAGCCCTTGAGAGCGGCGCCGACGACCTCGCGTGCCTCTTCCTGGATGCGCGCGAGGTCGTCCGGGCCCTTGAACGACTCGGCGTAGATCTTGTAGACGTCCTCGGTGCCCGACGGGCGGGCGGCGAACCAGCCGGAGCCGGTGACGACCTTGAGCCCGCCGATCGCGGCGCCGTTGCCGGGCGCCTCGGTGAGCTTCGCGACGATCGGTTCCCCGGCCAGCTCGGTCGCGGTGACCTGCTCGGGCGAGAGCCGGCCCAGCCGCGCCTTCTGCTCGCGCGTAGCGGGCGCATCGACGCGGGCGTAGGCCGGTGCACCGAACCGCTCCGTCAGGGCCGCGTAGTGGACGCTGGGCGTCTTGCCGGTCACCGCGGTGATCTCGGCGGCGAGCAGGTCGAGGATGAGCCCGTCCTTGTCGGTGGTCCACACCCGGCCGTCCCGGCGCAGGAACGACGCTCCGGCGCTCTCCTCGCCGCCGAACGCCACCGAGCCGTCGAGCAGCCCCGGCACGAACCACTTGAACCCGACCGGCACCTCGACCAGCCGCCGGCCCAGCGACTCCGCGACCCGGTCGATCATCGACGAGGACACCAGCGTCTTGCCGATCGCGGCGTCGGCCGGCCACCCCTCGCGGTGGGCGTAGAGGTACTCGATCGCGGTCGCGAGGTAGTGGTTGGGGTTCATCAGGCCGGCGTCCGGCGTCACGATGCCGTGCCGGTCGGCGTCGGCGTCGTTGCCGGTGGCCAGGTCGTACTCGGAGCGACGGCTGATCAGCGACGCCATTGCCGACGGCGAAGAGCAGTCCATCCGGATCTTGCCGTCCCAGTCCAGCGTCATGAACCGGAAGTCGCCCTCGACCAGTGGGTTCACCACGGTCATCGCGAGCTTGTACCGATCGGCGATCTCGCCCCAGTAGGCGACGCTGGCGCCGCCGAGCGGGTCGGCGCCGATCCGCAGGCCCGAGGCCGCGATCGCGTCCAGGTCGACGACGTTCGGCAGGTCGCTCACGTACTTGTCGAGGTAGTCGTACCTCGACGTGGTGTCGGCCTGCAGCGCGCGCTGGAGCGGCACGCGCTTGATGCCGCGCAGCCCGTCGGCGATCAGCTCGTTCGCGCGCTCCTGGATCCATTTCGTGGCGTCGGTGTCGGCGGGGCCGCCGTGCGTGGGGTTGTACTTGAAGCCACCCTCGTCGGGCGGGTTGTGCGACGGCGTCACGACGACACCGTCGGCGAGGTGCTGGGTGCGCCCGCGGTTCCAGGCCAGGATCGCGTGCGAGAGCGCCGGCGTGGGCGTGTAGCCGTTCCGGGAGTCGATCAGCACGGTGACGCCGTTGGCGGCGAACACCTCGAGCGCGGTCGTCCAGGCCGGCTCGCTCAGCGCGTGCGTGTCGCGCCCCAGGTAGAGCGGGCCGTCGGTGCCTTGATCGGCGCGGTACTCGACGATCGCCTGGCTGGTGGCGGCGATGTGGTCGTCGTTGAAGGCCCGCTTGAGGCTCGAACCGCGGTGCCCGGACGTGCCGAACGCGACCCGCTGCTCGATCGCGGCCGGGTCGGGGTGTTCGGCGTAGTACGCCGTGATCAGGTGGGCGACATCGACGAGGTCGGACGGTTCGGCCGGCTGTCCGGCGCGGGGATTGTTCGACATCGTGCGCTCCTAAGAAAACTGGGGTGACCGGCGAGCGGGTTTCGGAGGAGAATCTTCCCCCCGTGGGCTACGTAGAAGCATCGGGGCTCGGGCACACGCTGCCCGACGGACGTGAATTGTTCCGCGACGTGTCGTTCCGGGTGGGGGAGGGCGCCACCGTCGCGCTCGTCGGCGCGAACGGCGCCGGCAAGACGACGCTGCTGCGGATGATCTCCGGCGACCTCCCTCCGCAGGCCGGGTCGGTGGTGCGGGTCGGTGGCCTCGGCGTGATGCGCCAGTTCATCGGTTCGGTGCGTGACCAGACGACAGTGCGCGACCTGCTCGTCGGGCTCTCGCCGGCGCCGTTGCGCGCCGCCGGCGAGGCGCTGGAGGCCGCTGAGCTCGCGATGATGGAGCGCGAGGACGAGCCCACCCAACTGCGCTACGCCGACGCGCTCGTCGGCTGGGGTGACGCCGGCGGGTACGACGCCGAGGTGCTGTGGGACACGGTGACCGTCGCCGCGCTCGGCGTGCCGTTCGACCGGGCGCAGCACCGGATGGTGCGCACGCTCTCCGGCGGCGAGCAGAAGCGGCTCGCGCTCGAGGCCCTGCTCCGTGGCCAGGAAGAGGTGCTGCTGCTCGACGAGCCGGACAACTACCTCGACGTGCCGGGCAAGCGCTGGCTGGAGGATCGGCTGGTAGAGACCCCGAAGACCGTGCTCTTCGTCAGCCACGACCGTGAGTTGCTCGCCCGCACGGCCACCCACGTCGTCACGCTCGAGGCGCACTCGGCCTGGGTGCACGGCGGCGGCTTCACCAGCTACCACGACGCCCGCACCGCCCGCCTGGATCGGCTCGACGAGTTGCACAAGCGGTGGAACGAGGAGCACCAACGGCTGAAGGACCTCGTCCGGACGCTGCAGCAGCAGGCGAAGAACAGCGAGGCGATGGCGGCCAAGTACCACGCCATGCAGACGCGGCTGGCGAAGTTCGAGGAGGCCGGGCCGCCGCCGGAGCGCCCGGTGACCGAGAACGTGAAGATGCGGCTGGGCGGCGGGCGCACCGGCGTCCGGGCGGTGACGTGCGTCGGCCTGGAGCTGAGCGGGCTGATGAAGCCGTTCGACCTGGAGGTCTACTACGGCGAGCGGGTGGCGGTCCTCGGGGCCAACGGCAGCGGCAAGAGCCATTTCCTGCGGTTGCTCGGCGGGGACACGGTCATCCACAGCGGGTCCTGGAAGCTGGGTGCCCGGGTCGTCGCCGGGCTGTTCGCACAGACGCACGAGCACCCGGAGTGGGTCGGCAAGCCGCTGGTGGAGATCCTCGGCCGCGGTTCCGGCACCCGGCGGGGCCTCGACCGCGGCCGTGCGATCTCCGCGCTGCGCCGGTACGGGCTGCAGTCGCAGGCCGACCAGGACTTCGCGACGCTCTCCGGCGGCCAGCAGGCCCGGTTCCAGGTGCTGCTGCTCGAACTGTCGGGGTGCACGCTGCTGCTGCTCGACGAGCCGACCGACAACCTGGACGTGCAGTCGGCCGAGGCGCTCGAGGACGGGCTGGCGGCCTTCGACGGCACCGTGCTCGCCGTGACGCACGACCGCTGGTTCGCGCGCAGCTTCGACCGGTTCCTGTCCTTCGCCGCCGACGGAGAGGTCCGCGAGACCGACGAGCCGGTGTGGGACTCCGGCCGCGTCGAGCGCGTGCGTTAGGCGTCCCGGCGTCGGACCGCGACCCATCCGCTGATCAGCGCGGCGGCGGCCCAGAGGCCGAGCAGCGCGAGCCCGGTCCACGGGCCGTAGTCACGGGCCCAGCGGGGGTCGTCCTGCGGCCCGGCGAGGTGCATGGCCACCCAGCCCAACTGGTCGGGCAGGTACTGCGTGACCCGGCTGATCGCCGGGACGTTCCCGAGGCCCTGCGATCCGAGGAACAGGAGCGGCAGCAGCACGCCGAGCGCGACGACCGGGCTGCGCACCAGCATCGCGAAGCCGAGCGCGAACAGGCTGATCAGGACCAGGTAGAGCCAGGCGCCGAGGATCGCCGGTGCCGCTCCCGGCCCGCCGGGCGCGGCTCGCGCCGCCACGAACGCCACGGCGACGACCACCGCGGCGCCCGGCGCCAGGAACCCGAGGACCGCTCCGATCTTGGCGGCGACGAACCGTCCGCGCCGGGGGACCGCGGCCAGCGACACCCGGATCAGACCGGACCGGTACTCCTCGCCGACCGCCAGCACCGCGAAGACCACGAGCGGGATCTGGGCGATCGTCAGGCCGTAGAACGCGGTGAACAGCGGATCGACGTCGGCGACGGCCCGGCCCCGGAAGGCCGCTCCGAGCAGCGCGCCCGACCCGGCGGACACGGCGACGGCCAGAGCGAACGTGATCGCCGTCGATCGCACGGTCCGGAGCTTGATCAGCTCGGCGCGGACGGCGCTCATCCGGCCCCGCGTTCCACGAGCCGGAGAAACGCGCTCTCGAGGTCGCCGTCGCCGCCGACGAACTCGTCCAGCGGGGTGTCCGCGAGCAGCCGTCCGCGGGCCAGCACCAGGAGATGGTCGGCGGTCAGCGCCATCTCGCTGATCAGGTGGCTGGAGACCAGCACGGTGCGGCCCTCGGCGGCGAACGCCCGCAACGTCCCGCGCAGCCAGCGGACGCCGGCCGGGTCCAGCCCGTTGGTGGGCTCGTCGAACACCAGCACCGGCGGGTCGCCGAGCAACGCTGCCGCGATACCGAGCCGCTGCGCCATGCCGAGTGAGAAGCCGCGTGTCCGGCGGCGCCCGACGTCGTCCAGATCGACCTGCCGGAGCACCTCGTCGACCCGGGCGGGCGGGATCCGGTTGGACCGGGCGAGCCAGAGCAGGTGGTGGTACGCGCGGCGTCCGCCGTTCGCGGCGGTACCTTCCAGCAGCGCGCCGACCCTTCGGAGCGGGTGCGTGAGATCCCGGTAACGCACGCCGTCCACGAGGGCTTCACCTCCGGACGGTCGGTCGAGGCCCAGGAGCATGCGTAGCGTCGTCGACTTGCCCGCACCGTTGGGCCCGAGGAAGCCGGTCACCCGCCCGGGCCGGACGGTGCACGTGACGTCGACGACGGCCGGCGTCCGCCCGTAGCGTTTGGAGAGGTTGCGCAGTTCGAGCACGTCTCGACGCTAAGGACGCCGAGCGGGCGCGTCAGCTCGCGAAAGTCGCACCCGGCGGAAACGAAAGTAGGCGGTGACGCCGGCTCGTAGCCTGCTGGTCATGGGACATCGCGTCGCCGCCGCCCTCCTGCCGTCGGCCGCATTCGCCGGTGAGCTGCTGACGATCCCCGCGGTCCACTCGTCCGCCCTCGGCGCGGCCGTACACGTGGTCGTGGCCGGAGCGGCGATCCTCGCCGCGGGCCGGTGGCCGACGGTCGCGTTCGTCGTCGCCGTGGTTCTCGCGAGCGTCACCGGCTCGGCGTACGTCCTGCTGCTGTGGACGGCGTTCCGGGCGGGGCGGCACGGGCGATCGCCGCTGACCGCGGTGGCGGCCGTCGGGGGCCTCGGCGTCCCGGTCGTGGTGGCGCTCACCGAGCCGTCGCTGCGGGCGATCACGCCTTACCTCGTCTTCGTGGTGCTGCCGGTGGTCGCCGGCCGGTACCTGCGCCAGCACGCGGACCTCCTCGCGGCGCTGCGCGAGCGCAACCGGGAGCTCCGCCGGGCCCGGGAACTGTCGGCCGAACGGGAACGGCTCCGGGAGCGGCTGCGCATCGCGCGCGACATGCACGACGCGCTCGGACACCGGCTCGGCCTGGTGTCGATCCAGGCGGCGGCGCTGGAGGCCGGCGACCTGCCGGTCGGGCAGCGGCAGGCGATCACCCGGCTCGCCGAATCGGCCCGGGACGCGCTCGGCGAGCTGCACGAGGTCGTCGGCGCGCTCCGGCACGGCGACGACCTCGACGCTCCGGGGCTCGACGGCCTCGACGCACTGGTCGAGGGGTACGTCCGGGCCGGCCTGGCCGCCAGCCTCTCGCGCAGCGGGCCGGTGGGCCGGTTGGGCCCGGACGCGGATCGCGCGGCCTACCGGGTGGTGGAGGAAGGGCTCACCAACGCCGGGAAGCACGCGCCGGGCCGCCCGGTGACGGTGACGCTCGACTGGGAGTCGGACGCGCTTCTGCTCACGATCGTGAACCCCGTCGACGGCGTCACGGCGTCCGGCGGTGGCCACGGTGTCGCCGGGATGCGTGAGCGCGTCGAGGCGTTGGGTGGGTTCGCGGAGCTTCGCTGCGTGGGCGGTGAGGCTCGGCTCAGCGTGCTGCTTCCCACCGAGGCCCAGGACGCGGGACCGTCGACCGGCCGCCGGGCGGCTCTGCTCGGCGCGACGACCGCGGTGTTGTTGTTCGGGGTGCTGCCGGCCGCGATGCTGGTCGGCGCCGGATGACGATCCGGGTGCTGATCGCCGACGACGAGCCGCTGATCAGGGCCGGCATCCGCGCCGTGCTGGAGTCGACCGACGACCTCACGGTCGTGGCCGAGGTGGCCGACGGGCGAGCCGCCGTCGAGCGGGCCGGTGCGCCGGGCGTCGACGTCGTGCTCGTCGACATCCGGATGCCCGGGTTGGACGGCCTGGGGGTCGTCGAGGAACTGCGCCGACGCGACCTCGCGGTGCAGGTCGTCGTGCTGACGTCGTTCGGCGCGGAGCCGAACGTGCTCAGGGCCGTGCGCAACCGCGCGGCGGGGTTCCTGCTCAAGAACTGCTCGCCGGCCGAGTTGACCGCCGCGGTGCGGGCCGTGCACGCGGGTGAGGCGTACCTGTCTCCGTCGGCCGCCCGGATCGTGCTCGAGCAGGTCGCGCCCGCGGACCCGGGAGCGCGGCCGGCCGCTCGGGCCCGCCTGTCGGTACTCACCCCGCGGGAGCGTGACGTCGCCGGACTGGTCGCCGACGGGCTCTCGAACGCACGCATCGGCGAGCGCCTCCACACCAGCGAGGCGACCGTGAAGACGTACGTCAGCCGGGTGCTGACCAAGCTCGGCTGCGAGAACCGGGTGCAGATCGCGCTGATCGTGCGTGATTCGCGTTAGCGGCGTTTGTCCAGGGCGTCGATCACGTAGTAGAGGAAGTCCTGGGAGCAGGTGTCGATGACCGGGTCCTTCTCGGCCTTCTTGCCCGAGGTGTACGCGCCGCTGGAGAACACCAGCCAGTGGCCGTACGCCTTGCGGTAGAACCACCAGTCCTTCTTGCCCGACTGCCCCTCGGCCGCGACGTTGTGCCGGCGCGGGACGAAGCTGCCCGCGGTGCTGCCCTTGATCGCGGTCTCGGCCTGGGCGGCGGTCGCGGCGTCCGGGAAGTTCAGCGCGCCGAACGTGACCGCGCAGCTCGTCGTGGTGTTCACCGCGGTGACGCTCGTCACCTCGGAGCACTTCAGCTTCTTCACCAGCGCGACCGCTCCGCCGTCGACGGACTTGCCGCAGTCGGCGGCCTTGTCCTGGCCGGTGCGGTTGTAGCTGCCGCTGGTGGAGAGCGTGTACTTGGGCAGGCTGATGGCCGTGAGCTCGAGCGGCGCCGGGTCGGTCTCGCGGGAGGCGAGCTTGTCGCCGCCGCCGCTCGCCGACGTGGACGGGCTCGCACTCGCGGGCTCGCTCGGGGACGGGGTATCGCTGGACGCGGAGGGCTTCGGGGCGGCCGCCTTGTCGGTCGAGTCGTCGTCCCGGAAGAACAGGAAGCCGCCGATGCCGACCAGTACGAGTACCAGTACGGCCGCGCCGGCGATGATCGCGATCAGCTTGCCGCGACCACCGTTCTCCTCCGCCGGCGGCTCGTCGAGCCGGGGACGGGTGGGGTTCAGGGACGACGAACGGTCACCCTCCGCGCGGGCCGGTAAATCGCTCCCGTACCCGTAGGAGGAGCCGTACGGGTCACCGCCGGGGCCTTCCAGCGGCGGGTAGGCCGCCGGTGCGCCGCTCGAAGGCGCCCCGCCGTACGGGGGGCCGCTCTGCGGTGGGCCGCCGTAGGGCGGGCCGCTCTGGGGTGCGCCGCTCTGGGGTGCGCCGCCGTAGGGCGGGGCGCTCTGGGGTGCGCCGCCGTACGGGGCGCCGGTGTCGTACGGGGGTGCGCTCGGCTGGGCGTTCGCCGGCGCGGCGCCGTACTGGGTGTCCGCGTAGCGCGGGTCGTTCTGGAAGCGCGGGTCGGCGCCGTACTGCTGGGTGGAGTCGTCGTACCGCGGGTCGCCGTACTGCTGGCCGCCGTACTGCTGCTGCTCCCCGTACTGTTGCTGCTCGCCGTATTGCGGTTGCCCACCGCCGTACTGCTGCTGCTCGCCGTACTGCGGGTTCTCGTACTGCTGCTGGGCGCCGTACGGCTGCTGGCCCCCGTACTGCTGCCCCTCGTACTGCTGCCCGTCGTACGGCTGCTGCGGGCCACCGCCGTACTGCGGTTGCTCTCCGTACTGCTGCTGGCCGCTGTACTGCTGGGCGCCGCCGTACTGCTGCTGGCCGCCGTAGTGGGCGTCGCTGTGCTGACGGGGGTCGTCGTACTGCTGATCGGTGTACTGCTGCTCGGCGTACGGAGCCTGCTGCGCCGGGTAACCCTGCTGGTCGGGATAGCCCTGCTGCTCCTGGTACCCCTGATAACCACCCTGCTGGTCGGGGTAGCCGCCATATGCCTGCGGGTCGGGCTGCTGCGGCGGCGTCGCGTGCTGGCCCGACGGGCCCTCCTGGTGCCCCGGCCCCTTGGGCGACGGCTCGAACCAGCTGCGCTCCTGTTCGGGGTAGTCCTGCGGCGGGTAACCTGCCTGCTGCGGCGGGTAACCCGGCTGCTGACCCCCGTACTGGTACGGCAGATCACCCGACGGCGGCTGGTTCGCGGGGTCGGGCTCGTCGGCACCGGGCCGACCGTGGGGTGGGCTGTCCCAACCCGGGTGGCCCGGAGGCGGCGTGGTCATGCCGCCGAGCCTACTTACCCTCCGCAGCACCCGTGCGTCGCATTCCCCAGGCCGCCTATCACACGGCCCGGGGCGCCGCTTTTGACCATGCTCGAATTTGCCGGGTATCCTTGGCTGCTGTTGCGCGCTTCATGCTTCCGCGGGGTTGACTCGCCCGGATCAATTGCGCGCTCAACCGCCGGTGAGCGGCCAGCGGACCCGAGAACTGACGAGACAAGGTAGACCCGTGCGTACGTTTAGCCCGAAGGCCGGAGACGTCCAGCGTCAGTGGCACGTCATCGACGCGAACGACGTCGTCCTCGGACGGCTCGCGACCCACGTAGCGCAGCTGCTGCGCGGCAAGCACAAGCCGATCTTCGCGCCCCACGTCGACACCGGTGACTTCGTCATCGTCGTCAACGCGTCCAAGGTTGCCCTGACCGGTAACAAGCGTGAGACGAAGGTCGCCTACCGGCACTCCGGTTACCCGGGCGGCCTCAAGCGCGTCGGTTACAACGAGCTGCTGGAGACGCGGCCGGAGCGGGCCATCGAGCTCGCGGTCCGCGGCATGCTTCCGAAGAACAAGCTCGGTCGCCAGCTGCTGAGCAAGCTCAAGGTCTACGCCGGCCCGGAGCACCCGCACAGCGCTCAGAAGCCGACGCCGTTCGAGATCAACCAGGTCGCCCAGTAAATCCGCGACATCGCAGCCAGCAGTAGGAGACTTTTAGCGTGACCATCCCTGTCGTCGCGGAGAAGCCGATCCAGACGGTCGGCCGCCGCAAGGAGGCCATCGTCCGGGTCCGGCTCGTGCCGGGCACCGGCCAGTTCAAGCTGAACGGCCGCACCATCGAGGAGTACTTCCCGAACAAGGTGCACCAGCAGCTCATCCGTGAGCCGTTCGTGACCCTCGAGAAGGCCGAGCAGTACGACGTCATCGCGAGCCTGCGTGGCGGCGGCATCACCGGTCAGGCCGGTGCGCTCCGGCTCGCGATCGCGCGTGCGCTGATCACCGTCGAGCCCGACGACCGCCCGGCGCTGAAGAAGGCCGGCTTCCTCACCCGTGACCCCCGGGTCAAGGAGCGGAAGAAGTACGGTCTGAAGAAGGCGCGCAAGGCGCCCCAGTACAGCAAGCGCTGATTCAGCGAGGTTCGACCCGGCCGGTGGCAGTCTCGCCACCGGCCGGTGTGTTACACGGGGGGCGGCCTGGTCCGGGCAGTGCAACGTCGCGCGCCCGACAGGATTGCACTGCTCGACCCATTACGGTCGGCCCCGTGAGGCCAATGAACCCGTACCGCTCGCACCGAGCGGTCGTGACCTCCGCGGAGTGGCGGGACTGATGGGTCGTCTGTTCGGTACCGACGGAGTACGAGGCCTCGCCAACGGCGACCTCACGCCGGAACTCGCGATGGCGGTGGCCGTCGCGGCGGCGCACGTACTGGCCGGGGTAGAGGGACCACGACCGAAGGCCGTCGTGGGGCGTGACCCCCGGGCCAGCGGCGAGATGCTCGAGGCGGCGGTCTGCGCCGGCCTCGCCAGCGCGGGCGCGGACGTGACGAGAGTCGGCTCGCTGCCGACTCCCGCGGTCGCCCACCTCACTGCCGAGCTCGGCGCCGACCTCGGCGTCATGCTGTCGGCGAGCCACAACCCGATGCCCGACAACGGCATCAAGTTGTTCGCCCGGGGCGGTCACAAGCTTCCGGACGAGATCGAGGACGCGATCGAGGAAGCGATCCGGCACAACGCGGCCCGCGAGTGGACGCGTCCGGCCGGCGCCGGCGTCGGCCGCATCGGTGACTTCCACGACGGCGGCGAGCAGTACGTCGAGCACCTGCTCACGACGCTCACCCACCGCCTGGAGGGCATCACCGTCGTCGTCGACTGCGCGAACGGCGCGGCGTCCGCGGTCGCCCCCGAGCTCTACCGGCGCGCCGGTGCGACGGTCATCCCGATCGCGGCCGAGCCCGACGGCCTGAACATCAACGAGGGCGTGGGCTCCACCCACCTCGACGTCGTCCGGAAGGCCGTGCTCGAACACCGGGCCGACATCGGCATCGCCCACGACGGCGACGCCGACCGCTGCCTCGCGGTGGACGCCGACGGCAACACGGTCGACGGTGACCAGATCATGGCGATCATCGCGCTGGCGATGAAGGACGCCGGGACGCTCATCGAGGACACCCTCGTCATCACCGTGATGAGCAACCTGGGCCTGACGCTCGCGATGAAGGACGCCGGGATCTCGCTCGTCACCACCGGCGTCGGCGACCGGTACGTGCTCGAGGCACTGCGGGCGCGGGGTCTCGCGCTGGGCGGTGAGCAGAGCGGCCACGTCGTGATGCCCGCCCATGCCACCACCGGCGACGGACTGCTGACCGCGCTGCACCTGATGGCCCGGATGGCCTCCAGCGGCAAGACGATCGCCGAGCTGGCGGGCGCGGTCACGCGGTTGCCGCAGGTGCTGATCAACGTCCGGGTGCAGGACAAGGCCGCGGTCGCCGCGGCCGAGTCGGTCGCCGCCGCCGTCGCGGAAGCCGAGCGGGAGCTGGGCGAGACCGGGCGGGTGCTGCTGCGCCCCTCGGGCACCGAGCGGCTGATCCGGGTGATGGTCGAGGCCGCCAGCCAGGAAGACGCCGAAGCCGTCGCCCACCGCATCGCGAAAGTGGTCGCCGACGTCGGCTGACGTGTCGTTCGTGCGCTGAGCGGCAATGGTTGCCGTCATGAGTTCCACCGTCATTGCGGACCGGCGGCTCCTGGTTCGCTTCGGGCTAGCGCTCGTCGCCGCGTGCGTCGTAGCGGTGCCGGTCGCGATCCTGGCTGTCGTCGTCAAGAACGTCGACGGCCCGGTGGCGGGGCTCGATCTCGACATCGCGCAGGCTCTGAACGGCTTCGCCACCGCGCACCCGTGGTTCGTCGACGTGCAGAAAGCCATCTCGAGCGTCGGGCGCCCGGAGACGTTCCGGCTGGTCGCGACGGTCGCCGCGCTCTGGCTGCTGGCCGTGGACCGTCCCCGGCTCGCGCTCTGGGCCCTGGTGACGACGTGGGGCGGCGCGCTGCTCGGCGTCGTACTGAAAGAAGTGGTGGAACGGGCGCGGCCAGGGCTTCCGGACGCGGTCGCCTACGCCGACGGGTACTCGTTCCCGTCGGGCCACGCCCTCGGCGCGTTCGTCGGCTGTGCGGTCCTGCTGCTGCTCTGGCTGGACCGGGGGAGGGTGCCCAGGGTCGGCTGGGTCGCGGCGGTGACGGTCGTGGCCGCGGTCTGCTTCTCGCGGATCGCGCTGGGCGTGCACTTCCTCAGCGACGTGATCGGCGGCTGCCTCGTCGGCCTGGGCTGGGTCGCCGCGACGACGATCGTGTTCCGGACCTGGCGACGCGAGGCGGGGTGGGGCGACACGCACGTGCTGACCGCGGGGATCGAGCCCGAGCGCACCGAGCCGGACGTCGATCCGCGGCCGCTGCCGGGTTTCCGCGCCGCCGTCGGCGAGGTGGCGCACTGGGTTCCGCGGCTGATCCTGCCCTGGGCCGGGCTCGTCGCGGTCACGCTCGGTGCGGGGTGGCTCGTCGCGAGGACACACCCGGACGGCGGGCTCCCCGGGTGGTTCGCCACGCACCGCACGCCCACCCTGGACGACGTCACCGCGTTCGCGTCGCTGCTCGGTGAGACGTCGACGATCACGATCGTCACGGTCGTCAGCGGGCTCGCCGCCCGGCTGGTGTACCGACGCTGGCTGGAGCCGGCTGCGATCGTGCTCGCCGTCGTCGGCGAGGTGTGGGGTTTCCTGCTGGTCTCCTCGATCGTCGATCGGCCCCGGCCGGACGTCCAGCACCTCGACATCGCGCCGCCGACCAGCAGTTTCCCGTCCGGTCACACGGCCGCGACGGTGGCCTGCTACGGCGCGCTCGCGGTGCTGTTCGCCCGCCGGACCGGCAAGCACCCGGGGCGCTGGCTGGCCGCCGTCGGCGTGCTGGCGGTCCTCGTCGGGCTGAGCCGGGTCTATCGCGGTATGCACCATCCGACCGACGTGGTGGGCGGCGCGGCCTATGGGGCGGTGTGGCTGACGATCGTCGCGGTGCTGATGTTGCGGAAATCACCGGCCGCTGACCGGCTTACTGTCCGAAAGGTCGAGAGTTAACGCCGAACGTCGCTCTGTGTCATCCCGGCATAGGGGTCCGGGTAGTCGCTTGGGTAACCTCGGCACCATGTGTGGAATCGTTGGCTATACCGGCCCGCGTCGCGCGGTCGACATCGTCGTAGAGGGCCTCCGCCGGCTCGAGTACCGGGGCTACGACTCCGCCGGGATCGCCGTGGTCGACGGCGGCAAGATCGCCGTGGAGAAGAAGGCCGGCAAGCTGGCCAACCTCACGAGCGTGCTGGCCGACCCGAGCAGCGTCCTCGGCAGCACGGATGCGTCCACCGCCATCGGTCACACGCGCTGGGCCACCCACGGTGGCCCCACCGACCGCAACGCGCACCCGCACCTCTCGGCCGATGGCAGCGTGTCGGTCATCCACAACGGCATCATCGAGAACTTCGCGGTGCTCCGCGCCGAGCTCGAGGACCGCGGGGTCGAGTTCCGCTCCGACACCGACACCGAGACCGCCGCACACCTGATCGCCGAGGCGTACTGGTCGCTCGACGGCCAGAACTACGGCCACACCAGCACCGACGAGAGCACCGGCCGGCTGGCCGAGGCGATGCGCATCGTCTGCCGCCGGCTCGAGGGTGCGTTCACGCTGCTCGCCGTCCACCGGGACGTGCCGGGCGTCGTCGTCGGCGCGCGCCGCAACTCGCCGATGGTGGCGGGTCGCGGCCAGGGTGAGAACTTCCTCGCCTCCGACGTGTCCGCGTTCATCGAATACACCCGGGACGCGGTCGAGCTCGGCCAGGACCAGGTCGCCGAGGTCACCGCGGACGGCATCGTCGTCACCGACTTCGCCGGCGGGGCCGCCGAGGTGCGCGACTACCACGTCGACTGGGACGTCTCGGCCGCCGAGAAGGGCGGCTACGACTACTTCATGCTCAAGGAGATCGCCGAGCAGCCGCAGGCCATCGCCGACACGCTGCGTGGGCGCCTGACCGAGCACGGCGAGATCTCGCTCGACGAGGTGCGCCTCACCGACCAGGATCTCCGCGACATCGACAAGATCTTCGTCATCGGCTGCGGAACGTCGTACAACGCCGGCCTGGTCGGAAAGTACGCGATCGAGCACTGGACGCGTATCCCGGTCGAGGTGGAGCTGGCCAGCGAGTTCCGCTACCGCGACCCGGTGCTCGACCGGTCGACGCTGGTCATCGCGATCAGCCAGTCCGGCGAGACGATGGACACGATCATGGCCCTGCGCCACGCCAAGGAGCAGAAGGCGCGTGTCCTGGCGGTCTGCAACACGAACGGCTCGACGATCCCGCGCGAGTCCGACGGTGTGCTCTACACGCACGCCGGGCCGGAGATCGCGGTCGCGTCGACGAAGGCGTTCGTCACCCAGATCATCGCGGTCTACCTGGTCGGCCTGCACCTCGCGCAGATCCGCGGCATCAAGTACTCCGACGAGGTCGCGGCGATCGTCGACCAGCTGAAGGCCACACCGGACGCGGTCGCCGAGGTGCTCCAGACGATGGAGCCGGTGCGCAAGCTGGCCCGGGACCTGTCCGGCTCGCAGCAGGTGCTGTTCCTGGGCCGGCACGTCGGGTACCCGGTGGCTCTGGAGGGCGCGCTCAAGCTCAAGGAGCTCGCCTACATGCACGCCGAGGGCTTCGCGGCCGGCGAGCTCAAGCACGGCCCGATCTCGCTCATCGACGACGGGGTGCCGGTGGTCATCACGGTTCCGTCGCCGCGTGGGCGCAGCCTCCTGCACGACAAGATCGTGTCGAACATCCAGGAAGTGCGGGCCCGGGGCGCGCGGACGATCGTCATCGCCGAGGAAGGCGACACCGCGGTCGAGCCGTACGCCGACCACCTCATCCGGGTGCCGCGGACGACGACGCTGCTCGCGCCGCTGACCACCGTGGTGCCGCTGCAGGTGCTGGCGTGCGAGATCGCCGCCGCGCGCGGCAACGACGTCGACCAGCCGCGCAACCTGGCCAAGTCGGTCACGGTCGAGTAAGACCCCAACCGCCGTCGGAACTGATCACCTGGCCGGTGACCCACCCGGCTTCCGGGCCCACCAGCCAGGCGATCAGCTTCGCGGCGTCATCGGGCTGCCCCCAGCGTCCGAACGGGGCCTTGGGCCGCGACTCCTCGATGAGGTCCGCGCTCGCCCACCCCGTATCGGTCGGGCCCGGGTTCACGCAGTTCACCGTGGCGTACGGCGCCAACGCCGCCGCCAGGCTCGGCGTCATGCCGGCCAGCGCGGCCTTGCTCGAGGCGTACGGGATCTCCAGCGGCATCGGCCCCTGGCCCTGTCCCGAGGTCAGGAGCACGACCCGCCCGTCCGGAGCCTCGCCGCGCACCGCCGCGAACTCCTTCACGAGCAGCAGCGTGGCCCGGGTGTTCACCGCGTACGACAGGTCGATCTCGGCTGCCGTCACCTCGCTGAGCGGGCCCCACGGCACCGACCGCGCGTGGTTCGCGACGAGGATGTCCAGCCGCCCGAACTGATCGAGCGCGGACCCCACGAGCGTGCGTGGCGCCGCCGGATCGGACAGGTCGGCCGCCGCGGTGGCGACCCGCCCCCCGCCGGTGGCCAGGTCCATCGCCACCGAGCGCAGACCGTCGGCACCCCACGGCTGGGCCTCGTCGTGCGCGTCCCAGCCGTGGAGCAGGAGCGACGCGCCGTCCGCGACGAGACGGCCGGCGATCGCGGCGCCGATACCCGCCTTGCGGCTGGCTCCGGTGATCAGGGCAACTCGACCAGTGAGAGGTGGCACGGGAGACACGGTGCCACTGTTGCGACCCGACATGCCAGGGTGTGAAGCGTGATCGTCAGTGTCGGTATCGACGTCGTGCTCGTCGAACGGTTCGCCGCCGCGGTGGCCCGCACCCCGCACCTCGCGGAGCGGTTGTTCACCGCGGCCGAACGCGTCAATCAGGAAGGCCACCCGCGTCCGGCGGATTCGCTGGCGGCGCGGTTCGCGGCCAAGGAAGCCGTCGCGAAGGCGCTCGGCGCTCCCCACGGGCTCAAATGGCACGACTGCGAGATCGTTCCGGACGACGCCGGCCGTCCGTGGCTGGACGTCAAGGGCACCGTCGCCGAGGCCGCCGCGAAGGCCGGCATCGCCCGCTGGCATCTCTCCCTCTCCCACGACGGCGGGATCGCCTCGGCGATGGTCGTGGCGGAGGGCGCATGAGCTCCGGCCCGCGGAACCGGCCTGACGACGATGTCCTCACCGGCGCGTGGTCGGTGGAGGCGATCAGGGCGGCCGAGCACGAGGCGATGGCGCACGTCCCCCCGGGTGCTCTGATGCGCCGGGCCGCGGCCGGCCTGGCCCGGCGGTGCGTCGAGGTCCTGGACCGGGTCTACGGCGCGCCGGTCGTGCTGCTGGTGGGCAAGGGCGACAACGGTGGTGACGCGTTGTTCGCCGGTGCCGCGCTGGCCCGCCGCGGTGCGGTGGTGCGGGCGGTCGCGGGCGTCCAGGACGAGCGGGTGCACCGCGCCGGTCTGACCGCGTTGCGAGCGGCCGGCGGGCGGCTCGTCGAACTCGAGGACGTCCGGGAACGGCCGGCCGTGGTCGTCGACGGGCTGCTCGGCATCGGTGGGCGCGGTGGTCTGCGCCCGGACGCCGCCCGGCTGGCCCTCGCCGCGGAACAGTGGCGTGCGCACGGGTCGGTTGTCGTCGCGGTCGACCTGCCCAGCGGCGTCGACGCCGACACCGGCGAAGTGGCCGGCGCGGCGGTCACCGCCGACGTCACGGTCGCGTTCGGGAGCCTCAAGGCCGGTCTGCTGGTGGGTGAGGGTGCCGTGCGGGCCGGGCTGGTGGAGATCGTCGACATCGGGCTGAGTTTCCCGGCCGAGCCGCTCGCCCGCCTGGTCACCGCGGACGCGGTCGCCCGCTGGTGGCCCCGCCCCGGCCCGTCCGACGACAAGTACACCCGTGGTGTCGTCGGTGTCGCGGCGGGCTCGGAGCAGTACCCGGGTGCGGCGATCCTCTGCACGGGTGGGGCACTCTCCGGCCCGTCGGGCTATGTCCGGTACGCCGGCGCGGCCCGTGACGCGGTCCGTACGGCACACCCCGAGGTCGTCTCCGCGCCGTCGGTGGCCGACGCCGGCCGGGTGCAGGCCTGGGTGGTGGGCTCCGGTCTCGGTACCGACGACGACGCGGTGGACGCCGTCCGGCAGGTACTCGCCACCGATCTCCCCGTGCTGCTGGACGCCGACGGCCTGACGATCGTCGCCCGCGAGCCGGCGCTGGTGCGTGATCGCGAGGCTCCCACCCTCCTCACCCCCCACGACCGGGAGTACGCGCGCCTGGCCGGTGACGTCGGCCCCGACCGGATCGACACCGCCCGCCGCGCGGCCCGCGAACTGGGCGTCACCGTGCTGCTCAAGGGCTACCGGACGGTGATCGCGAGCCCGGACGACGCGCCCGTGTACGTCGTCAAGGCCGGCGTGCCGGAGTTGGCCACCGCAGGCACCGGCGACGTCCTCTCCGGGGTGATCGGCTCGCTGCTCGCCGGCGGCGTGCCACCGGCCGAGGCCGCGGCGGCGGGTGCGTTCGTGCACGGCACCGCGGGGCGGCTCGCCGCCGAGGCCGGCCCGGTCGTCGCGTCGCGCGTCCTCGATCACCTTCCGGCGGCGGTTCAGCGGACCGTTCGATAACGAACCATTGACGAGTGGCTCCGAGACCTACTCTCAGGCCATGCGGCGCCCCTACCTCGCCGGCCTGCTGACGGGCATCGGAGCAGTGTTCCTCGCGCTGCTCGTCGTCCTCGTGTTCGTCTGGCTGGACGAGAACGAACCACTGGCGTTACCCGGCAGCCGGAACGTGACCCGCACGCCGAGCGACGAGGTCGACGTGCCCTTCCGCGGGCAGCTCCCGCCGAGTGTCGTGCCGCCTTCGCCGCCGCGATCAGTGCCGTCGGAGCCGCCGCCGGCCGGTGTGGCCGGAGCGTGCGACCGGGTGCTCCGCCACGTCGACACCGCGATCGGTCTGTTGCGCTCGCTGCCCACCATCGACCCTGATCTGGCGGCCTGGAACCGGAACAGCGCCGACCTGCTGGCCGACGTGTCGTGGGCGCCGCGCTCGATGCGCCAGCCGATCCGGATCGTCCACCGCGCCGTCCGGCAGGCCCTCTACTGGTTCGCCACCAGCGACCCGGCGCCGTTCATCCAGGTGGCCGAAGCCGAGCGGGCCCGCACCGAGTTGCACGCGCTGTGCGACCGGCCGCAGCCCCGGCCGACCGAGACGTCACCGCGCGCCCCCAGCCCCAGCCCGAGCCCGAGCACGTCCAGTCCTCCACCGGATGTCCGTGTATGAGCCCACGCCTGGGAGAATGGACGCCATGGTGCAAGCGGAAGTGGTGATCGACCTGGATGCGATCCGGGCGAACACCGCACACCTGGCAGAGCGCGCGGCCACGCGTTCCGCGGCCACGATGGCCGTCGTGAAAGCCGACGGGTACGGGCACGGCGCGGTGCCGGCCGCCCGGGCCGCGCTGGCCGGCGGCGCCACCTGGCTCGGGGTGGCCACGGTCGCCGAGGCCGTCGAACTGCGCACCGCGGGCATCGGCTCCCCGATGCTCAGCTGGCTCAACGGGCCGGGCACCGACTTCACCCCGGCGGTGAGCACGGACGTCGACCTCGGTGTCCCGAGCGTCCGCGTGCTCGACGAGGTCGTCGCCGCCGCGAGAACCACCGGGAAGACCGCACGCGTGCACCTGAAGGTCGACACCGGACTCGGGCGCTCCGGCGCCGCCCCGGCCGACTGGCCCGACCTGCTCACCGCCGCGGCCAAGGCCCAGGCCGACGGCATCATCGAGGCGGTCGGCGTCTGGAGCCACTTCGCCTGCGCCGACGAGCCCGGCCACCCGTCGATCGCGGCGCAGCTCGGCGTGTTCTCCCAGGCGCTGGAGATCGCCGAGAAGCAGGGCATCCGTCCGCAGGTGCGCCACCTGGCCAACTCGGCCGGAACGCTCACCCTGCCGCAGGCGTACTTCGACCTGGTGCGCCCGGGCGTCGCGCTCTACGGGCTCTCGCCGAACCCCGCGCGGATCGAGGCCCCACTGCGGCCGGCGATGACCTTGCGCGGCGAGGTGCTCATCGCGAAACGCGTCCCGGCGGGCCACGGCGTGTCCTACGGGCACACGTACCACACCGCCACGGAGACGACGCTCGCGCTGATCCCGCTCGGGTACGCCGACGGCATCCCGCGCCAGGCGAGCGGCCGGGGCCCGGTTCTGCTCGGCGGGGAACGGCGGACGATCGCCGGGCGCGTCTGCATGGACCAGTTCGTCCTCGACGTGGGGGACGATCCGGTGTCCGCCGGCGACGAGGCCGTCCTGTTCGGCCCGGGCGGGCCGAGCGCCGACGACTGGGCCGACGTGGTCGGCACGATCAACTACGAGATCGTGACGCGGATCGGGGCGCGCGTCCCGCGCCGTTACGTCGGGACGGGGGCCTAGGCATGGGACTGGCGAAAGGTGCGTTCGGCCTGGCCGGGGCGCTGGTCGGCTCGATGGCCGCCGGCGCGGCGGCCGGGGTAGCGGCCGAGCGGTTCGCGACCCGCCGCCGGCGCCGCATCGGTGATCCCTACGCTGACGAGCCGTTCGGCGCGCTGCCCTACGACAGCGCGCAGATCGTCACCGCGGACGGCGTCGACGTCTACGTCGAGGTCGTCGAGGCCGACGGCGAGCCGGACCTGACCGTGGTCTTCGTGCACGGGTTCGCCCTGGACATGGGCACCTGGCACTTCCAGCGGCGGGTGTTCACCGGTCACGAGGACCCGAAGCTGCGGATGGTCTTCTACGACCAGCCCGGCCACGGGCACTCCGGACCCCGCCCGGACGGCGACTACACGATCGACCAGCTGGCCGACTCGCTCGCCGAGGTGATCACCAAGGTCGCCCCCGACGGCCCGCTCGTGCTGGCCGGGCACTCGATGGGCGGCATGACGCTGATGGCGCTGGCCGAGCGTCATCCCGATCTGGTGCTCGACCGGGTCGTCGGCGCCGCGCTGATCTCGACGTCCGCCGGCCATCTCGACGACGTCGCGCTCGGGTTCCCGCCGATCGTCGCCTGGCTGCGCGGCGCGCTGACGCCGACGCTGGCGAAGGTGCTGCGCTGGCAGCCGATCATGGCCGAGCGGGGCCGCCGCTCGGGCAGCGACCTCGCGTACCTGCTCACCGAGCGGTACGGGTTCGGCACCGCGAACCCCAGCCCCGCGCTCGTGGAGTACGTGGAGCGGATGAACGACGGCACCCGGGTCGAGGTGATCGCCGGGTACCTGGGCACGCTGTCGAAGCACGACCGGTACGCCGCTCTGGAGGCGTTCGCGGGCATCGAGACGCTCGTCGTCTGCGGCGACCGCGACCTGCTCACGCCGGTCGAGCACACCCGGGAGATCGCGAAGCTGCTGCCCGGAGCCGCGCTGCTGGAGGTCGCCGACGGCGGCCACTGCACGCTGATGGAGCACGCCGACGCGACGAACGAGGCCCTGCTCGAGCTGTTCCGGCGGTCCGCGCAGGTGGCGGCGGGACGCCGGCCGACCGAGGCGCCGCACCGCACCGAGGTGGCGGCGGCCAAGCAGCGTCGCAGCTGGGCACGGCGCGCGGGCGGACAACAACGACGAGCGCTGGAGAAGATCCTGCGCCGGAAGGGTGCTTGATGGAGCTCAAGACCCCCGAGGACACCCGTGCGCTCGGCCGATCGCTGGCCCCGCTGCTCCGGGCCGGTGACCTGATCGTGCTCGTCGGCCCGCTCGGCGCCGGGAAAACCCAGCTCACCCAGGGGATCGGGGCCGGTCTCGGGGTCCGCGGCGCGGTCACCAGCCCGACCTTCGTGATCTCACGCATCCACCCCGGCGGCCGGCTTCCCCTGGTCCACGCCGACGCCTACCGGCTGGGCGACGTCGCCGAGGTCGACGATCTCGACCTGGACGCGGACGTCGACGCGGCGGTCACCGTGGTGGAGTGGGGCGCCGGGCTCGTCGAGCAGCTCACCGATGCCTACCTGGAGATCCGGCTCGACCGCGACGAGGACTCCGACGTGCGTGTCGCCACCCTGGTGCCGCACGGCGGCGACTGGCCCGACCGGCTACGCGCGCTGGCCCAGTAGCCGGAACGTCGGCAGCGCGCCGAGCAGGCCGGACGCCCACGCGAGGACGAACACCCAGCTCGGCGACGTCTGCGCGACGATGGCACCGGCCACCGCGGCGCCGGTCGAACTGCCGACCAGGAACGCGGTGATCAGCCACGCGAACGCCTCGGTCACCGTGCCTTCGGGGGCGAGCCGGTCGATGACGAGGAACGTCAGCGTCATCAGCGGGGGCAGAGACAGGCCGCTGACCAGCGTCAGCCCGAGCGCGAGCGGGAAGATTCCGGGGTCGGTGGGCAGGAACGCCAGCGGCAGGTAGCCGAATCCCAGCGTGACGAACAGCCAGGGGAGCACCCGGCCGGGCGAGTACCGGTGCGAGCGGCCGGAGAACCAGACGCCGCCGATCAGCGCGCCGCCCGCGTTGGCCGCGACCAGCCAGGTGGTCCAGCCGCGGTCGCCGGACGCCTCGCTGAACGCCGACGCGGCCACCGGGAACGTCCCGATCGCCAGCCCGATCAGCGAGATGCCGAGGTAGAGGCGGCGGAGCCGGGGCGGGCGCAGCGCACCGGCCCAGTGCCGCTCGCCCACCTCGGTCGGACGCCACTGGCGCGACGCCGGCGCCACCGCGAACCAGAGCGCGCCGGTCAGCCCGATCGCCGCCGCCGCGTAGAGCCCACCGGCGGGGCCGAACGAGTTGGCCAGCAGCACCAGCAGCGGGCCGGCGACGAACACCAACTCCTGCGCGGCGGCGTCGAGCGCGTAGATCTTGGGCACGTCGGGGCCGGACAGCAGACCGGGCCAGATCGCGCGCAGCCCGGGTTCGAGCGGCGGGGTGGCCGCACCCGCGACGGCGGCGATCACCAGGCCACCGACGACGCCGGAGAACGGCAGCAGGGCCAGCCCGACCGAGCTGATCACGCCACCGCCGACGATGATCCGGGTCTGGCCGGTACGGTCCATCCAGCGGGCCAGCAGCGGCTGGCCGACCGCGCCCCCGGCCGTGTACGCCGCGGCGAACAGGCCGGCGACGCCGTACCCCACGTCGGAGCCGCGGCTGAACAGCACGAGCGCGACCGGGACCATACCGGTGGGGAGGCGTCCGAGCAGGCTGGAGGCGAGCAGCCGGGCGACGAAAGGTCGTCGGAGCAGGGCGAACGGTGACACGGGTATTCCTCGGTGAGCAGGGACGGGGTCAGCGGCCCGCGGCTCCGGGGAAGTCACCACGCTCGCGGTCGTCGCCGTAGAGCGGCAACTGAACCTCGAGCGAACGCATGGGCGAAGTATGCCGCACCGGTGCGATCGGAGTGCAACAGGGCTGCGAGCAGCGGGAACTCCGTGCGGGGTGCGGGTCGCGGTGGCACGATCGAAAGGACGTCGTCGCTGCCGCCGCCCGGAGGTCCGCCTTGCCCCTCTCCGTCGCCTCGATCCTCGCCGAGACCGCCGCTCGGCGTCCGAACCACACCGCGTTGGTCCTCGGCGACCTGCGGCTGCCCTACGCCGCGGTCTGGGACCAGGCCAAGCGGTACGCCGCGGTGTTCAGGGCCCAGGGCATCGGCCCGGGCGACCGGGTCTCGATCCTCATCCCGAACACGCCGCACTTCGTCTTCGCGTACTACGGCGCGGCGGCGCTGGGCGCGGTCGTCGTCCCGGTGCACGCGCTGCTGCGTGCCGAGGAGATCGAGTACGTCCTCAAGGACTCCGGCTCCAAGCTGTTCGTCTGCGCAGGCCCGCTGCTGGGTGAGGGCGCCAAGGGCGCGGAGCTGGCCGGGGTGCCACTGTTCACGGTCCTGAGCGGCGACGCCGAGGCTCCGCGCCTCGACGAGCTCGCCCAGCAGGCCGAGCCGATCGCCACCTACGAGCAGGCCGAGCCCGACGACGTCGCGGTGATCCTGTACACGTCGGGCACGACCGGCAAGCCCAAGGGCGCGATGCTGACGCACCTCAACATCGTGATGAACGTCGACACGAGCGTGATCTCGTCGTTCGACACCAGCCCGGACGACGTCGTCCTCGGCTGTCTGCCGCTGTTCCACTCGTTCGGCCAGACCGTCTCGTTGAACGTGACCTTCCGGGCCGGCGGCACGCTCGTGCTGATGCCGCGCTTCGACGGGCCCGGCGCGCTCGCGCTGATGCTCAAGGAGAAGGTCACCAACTTCATCGCGGTGCCGACGATGTACATCGCGCTGCTCGACGCCCTGCGCGACGCCGATTCGGACGAGAAGCCGCCGCTGCGCCTCGCGATCTCCGGCGGCGCCTCCCTGCCGCTGGCCGTCCTCGAACAGTTCGAGCAGGTCTTCCAGATCCCGGTCTACGAGGGCTACGGCCTCACCGAGACCTCCCCGGTCGCGACGTTCAACCAGAAGGGCTGGCCGACGAAGCCGGGCACGGTCGGGCGGCCGATCTGGGGTGTCGACGCCGAGATCGCGCGGCCGGAGATCGAGGAGCGGATCGAGTTCCTGCCCACCGGTGAGCTGGGCGAGATCGTCATCCGCGGCCACAACATCATGAAGGGCTACCTCAACCGGCCCGAGGCCACCGCCGAGGCCATCGTCGACCGCTGGTTCCGCACCGGCGACCTCGGCACCAAGGACGAGGACGGCTACATCACGATCGTCGACCGCAAGAAGGACATGGTGCTGCGCGGCGGGTTCAACGTGTACCCGCGCGAGGTCGAGGAAGTGCTCATGCGCCACCCCGACGTCGCCCAGGTCGCGGTGATCGCGGTGCCGCACCCCACGCACGGCGAAGAGGTCTGCGCGGTGATCGTCCCGACCCCCGGGGCGTCGCCCGACAAGGAGCAGATCATCGGCTGGGCCAAGACGAACCTGGCCGGCCACAAGTACCCGCGGATCATCGAGTTCGTCGACTCGTTCCCGCTCGGCCCGTCCGGCAAGGTCCTCAAGCGCGAGCTGAAGACCCGGTTCAACTAGCGAACACCGCGAACGCCGCCGACCAGGGGTTTAGTCGGCGGCGTTCGGTGTGTGCGTTGATGGTGCATGCGAGTGGGGCCGCAGCGGTCGATGGTTGCCGATCCGTGATCGAAGAGTGATCCGCACCCGGCCGACCGCCCGAGAAACAAATGGAGCTTCGTACCGGTCGTGCCGGTACGAAGCTCCATCGGGCGGGCCCGGAGGTCAGCCGGTGATCTGGAGGTTCTTCAGCAGGTACTCGCAGCCGGTCTTGATGTCGGCCTCCTGGTCCGCCCACTGGCAGCGCACCTGGATCTGCTGGTTCTTGTACAGCAGGAAGTAGCTGTACGCGTTCGCGAAGTCGAACTTGAACTCGTACCGGAAGCCCCGGTACCCGTTGTAGTTCACGTTCTGCCGGGTCGTGGCGTCCTGGCCGATCTGCTTCACGAGGCCGTCGTACTCGTTCTGCAGCGCCGCGTCGCTCACCGACGTCGAGTCGATCTTCAGCGTGTACGAGTCCACGACCAGCAGGTCGTCGGCCTCACCGGCGCTCTTCGCCATCGCGGCCGTGTGGTCGGGGGCCCCACCGGTGTTGTCGGAGCTCGGCGTGACGACCTCCTGGAAGCCCTTCGGCACCCGGGTGGTGAACGGCGCGCCGGCCGGGGCGACCTCGGGACGGCTGGTGTCGATCGACGGCCCGGTGGCGCTCGGCGAGGCCGAGGCACCCTGCGAGGGCAGCGTGGTGGCCGACGGCGCGGTCGGCTTGCTGCTCGCGGACGTCTCGTTCGTGTCGCTGTTGGCGACCAGCCAGCCGCCGATGCTGCAGACCGCGATGATGATGACGGCCACGGCGATGATGCCGCCGACGATCACGCCGGTGTTCTTCTTCTTGGGCGGGGTCGGCGGCGGGAAGCCACCGGGAGCGCCGTACGCGCCGGCGGGCTGCGCGTAGGGGTCGGCGGGCTGGGCGTAGGGGTCAGCGCCGTAGGCGCCGGCGCTGGGGTTGCCGTACGCACCCGCGCTCGGGTTGGCGTACGGGTCGTTGGGTAACGGCGCGGTCGGATTCGCCGGCGGCTGTCCGTAGGGCGCGCCGGAACCCGGCTGGCCGTAGGGGGCACCGGAACCGGGCTGGTCGTACGGCGAGCCCGAGGATGGCTGGTTGTACGGCGAGCCCGAGGAGGGCGGCTGGCCGTACGGGTTCGCCGGCTGACCGTAAGGGTCAGACGGCTGCCCGCCATAGGGCTGGTTCGGGTCGTAGCTCACTGCCTCGTTCCGTTCTCTCCGTCTAGGTCCAGCGCGGCGTGAATGAAGAGCACGCTAGGTGGAGCGGGAGGGCCAGACAACCATCTCGGAGGCTTCACCGCACTACTAGCGTGACCAGTGTGACGACGGGATGTTCCGTATCTCCTGGTTCGGGCGCCCCGGGCTTGGTCGGCCGGGCTCACCAGCCCTGACTTCTGTCCAGCTTGCTGCGCCGACGTCGTTTTCGCTGTGCTGATGCCGACGCAATCACTGTCGCGTACCGGACACAGCTATCACACCCCCGTTCAGGTGATCGTCAGCGTCGCGAGCAGGTCGTCGCAGCCCCGGAGCACGTCGTCCTTCCGGTCGGCCCACCGGCAGAGCACCTGCACCATCGTCGTGCCCTTGAAGACGAAGTAGCTGTAGGCGTGCGCGCCGCCGTAGGCGAAGTCGTAGCGATACGCGGAGTAGCCGTGCACGGACGTGGCCTGCCCGGTCTTCGGGTCGTGCCCCAGCGCGGTGACGCCGGAGTCGATCTCGGTGCGCAGCGCGTTCTCGGCCAGCGACCCGGTGTCGACCGGGAGCGTGCCCGAGCCGGTCAGCAGGATGTTCGTGGTGTCGCCCTCGGCGAGCACGGCGGCTGCGGGGTGCTCCAGGGTGCCGCGGAGATCGGCCGGTGCTTCGATCGAGACGAATCCGCTCGGGAGCCGGACGCGGTAGGGCGCACCGGCGGGCGGGACGGCCGGCCGCGTGGCCTCGGCGGACGGGCTGGGCGAAGCACCGCTGCGGGCGGCCAGCAGGATCCCCCCGAAGCCGCAGCCGAGCACGATCAGCACCGGGATCACGACCGCGGCCACGATCCCCAGCGCGATCCACCCCGAGTGTCCCCGCCGCGGTGGGGGAGGCGGTGGAGCGGGCGCGTACTGCGGGTTCGGCTCGTACAGCTCGTAACTCACGTCGACCTCCCGGTCCTGGAAGCGGCCCGTCCCACAGCGTGGGGGCTCCGGACCGGCTCGACCGTGGGGGCGCTGACGCAGGCTGTGTCGGCTCCGCTACGCACCGCGCCGTCCGCTGTCGCCGCCGGAGATCAGTAGGCTTGCGGGGTGCTGGTTCTGCTAGTCGATACGGCCACCGCCGCCGTCACCGTCGGTGTCGCCGAGATCTCCGCCCCCTCAGCGGTCACGGTCCGCGCGCGGCGGGTCGTCGTGGACGCCCGCCGGCACGGCGAGACGCTGGCCCCGAGCATCACCGCGGCGCTGTCCGACGCGGGCGTGTCCGCCGGCGACCTGTCGGCGATCGTCGCCGGTGTCGGTCCCGGCCCGTTCACCGGTCTGCGTGTCGGCCTGGTGACCGCGGCTTCCCTGTCCGACGCCCTGGGCGTGCCGGCGTACCCGGTCTGTTCGCTCGACGGTCTGGCCGTACCGGGCCGGGCGGTGCTGGTGGCCACCGACGCCCGGCGCCGCGAGGTGTACTGGGCCACCTACGACGCCACCGGCGCCCGCGTCCACGGTCCCGACGTCGCCAAGCCCGCCGACCTCCGCGCCCGTCTGGATTCGGGCGAGCTCGGGGACGACCTGCTGGCCGTCGGTAGCGGTGCCGCGCTCTACGCCGAGCAGCTCGGCCGGCCGGTCGGCGAGCCGCAGTACCCGGCGGTGGAGTACCTCGCCGCCCGCGCCGCGTCCCGGGTGCTCGCGAAAGCGCCAGCGGAGCCGCTCACCCCGCTCTACCTGCGCCGGCCCGACGCCGTCGAGCCCGGCGCCGCCAAATCGGTGCTGACGTGACCGGAGTGGTGCAGTCGGTCACCGCGCCGATGCGCTGGTGGCACATCGAGGCCGTCGGCCCGATCGAACGTGACCTGTTCGGCGACGAGGAATGGTCGCCGGGCATGTTCTGGTCCGAACTGGCCCAGGCCGACACCCGCTGGTACCGCGTCGCGCTCGAGGGCGACGACGTGGTCGGGTACGCCGGGCTGTGCGTCTACGGCCCCGACGACGCCTGGGTGCAGAACATCGCGGTGCGGCGCGACCGGCAGGGGCACGGCCTGGGCGCGCGGCTGCTCGACGAACTGCTCACCGAGGCCACCCGGCGCGACGCCCGGCAGGTGCTGCTCGAGGTCCGCGCGGACAACGCACCGGCCCAGCGGCTCTACACCCGCCGCGGGTTCGAGGCCATCGGCCTGCGCCGCGGCTACTACCAGCCGAGCGGCGCCGACGCGATCGTGATGCGCTTGGAAGCACCAGGGAGAGCGAATGACTGACGAGCCATTGGTGCTCGGCATCGAGACGTCCTGCGACGAGACCGGCGTCGGCATCGTCCGCGGCTACGAGCTGCTGGCCGACGCCGTCGCGTCGAGCGTCGATCAGCACGCGCGGTTCGGCGGGGTGGTGCCCGAGGTGGCCAGCCGCGCGCACCTGGAGGCGATGGTGCCCACCGTGCACCGCGCCCTCGCCGACGCGAACGTGACGCTCGCCGACGTCGACGCGATCGCGGTGACCGCCGGTCCCGGGCTCGCCGGGGCACTGCTGGTCGGCGTCGCGGCGGCGAAAGCCTACGCGGTGGCCCTGGACAAGCCGCTGTACGGCGTCAACCACCTCGCCGCCCACGTCGCGGTCGACACGCTGGAGCACGGCCCGCTGCCCGAGCCCGCGATCGCGATGCTCGTCTCCGGCGGCCACTCCTCGCTCCTGCTCGTCGACGACCTGACCGGTGACGTCGAAGCGCTCGGCGCCACGATCGACGACGCGGCCGGCGAGGCGTTCGACAAGGTCGCCCGGGTACTCGGCCTGCCGTTCCCCGGCGGCCCGCCGATCGACAGGGCCGCCCGCGACGGCGACGCGGCCGCGATCGCGTTCCCGCGGGGGCTGACCGGCCCGCGCGACCACGCCGAGCACCGGTTCGACTTCTCGTTCTCCGGCCTGAAGACCGCGGTCGCGCGCTGGGTGGAGACCCGGCAGCGCAACGGCGAGCCGGTTCCGGTGGCCGACGTCGCGGCGTCGTTCCAGGAGGCGGTGGCCGACGTGCTCACCGCGAAGGCGATCGACGCGTGCAAACGGCACGGGGTCGAGACGCTGCTGATCGGCGGGGGAGTGGCGGCGAACTCGCGGCTGCGGTCGCTGGCGGCCGACCGGTGCGCCGCGGCCGGCGTCCAGCTCCGCGTGCCGCGCCCGAAGCTGTGCACCGACAACGGGGCGATGGTCGCCGCGCTCGGCTCGCGGCTGGTCGCCGCCGGGGTCGCGCCGTCGCCGCTCGACCTGCCGGCCGACTCGTCGTTGCCGGTCACCGAGGTGGTCATGGCCGCACACGAGGTGGGTGCGCCGCGATGATCGTGCGGATGGTCGAGATGGCGGCCCACCCCGAGGCCCACCAGGATCTCGTCGACTGGGCGTGTGCGGTGGCCGTGCCCGAGCTCGAGCGGAAGATGGGCCACGTCAGCTCCGAGGTCTTCACGTCCGCCGACAACCGGCTCGTGGTGATCTCGCGCTGGCGCGCGGAGCCGGTCGCGCTCGCCGACCCCCCGAAACACTGGCTCCGACGGGAGGCGCACTCATGGGACTTCTCTCCGGTCGACCGGTGATCCTCGACGTCGACACCGGCGTCGACGACGCGCTCGCGCTCCTGCTCGCGGTGAAGTCGCCGGCGCTCGACCTGCGCGGGGTCACGTGCGTGGCCGGCAACACCGGTCTGGAACCGGTCGTGCGCAACACCCTGCGCGTGCTCGACGCCGCCGGGGCGCCGCTCGACCTGCCGGTCGCGGCCGGGGCCCGGCGTCCGCTGCTGGATCCTCCGCACCTGGCCGAACCCGACGCCACCCAGACGGCCGAACACGTCCACGGCGCCGACGGGCTGGCCGAGGTCGACCTGCCCGAATCCACGCGCCCGCTCGACCGGCGGCCGGCCGTCGAGCTGCTCCGTGACCTGCTGCTCGGTGCCGAGACCCCGATCACGCTGGTGCCGCTGGCCCCGATGACGAACATCGCGCTGCTGCTGCGCACCTACCCGGAGGTGCGGCCGAAGATCGAGCGGATCGTGCTGATGGGCGGCGCGGTGAACGGCGGCAACGTCACCGCCGCGGCCGAGTTCAACGTCTTCGCCGACCCGGAGGCGGCCGCGATCGTGTTCGGCGCCGGCGTTCCGGTCACGATGTACGGGCTCGACGTCTTCTACTCGGTCCGGGTGTCCCGGGCCGACGCCACCGCGCTGGCCGCGTCCGACGTGCCGTCCGCCCGGCTGGCCGGTCAGCTCCTGCTGTTCCGGATGAACGGCGAACTGGACTCGGCCGAGATCGGCGACGCCGGTGCGGTCGCCGCGGTCGTCGCGCCCGACGGCCTGACCACCGAGGCGCTCCCGGTGCGCGTCGAGCTCGACGGGCGCTACACCCGGGGCTGCACGGTCGTCGACCGGCGGGCGGAGAGCGACAAGGACTGGGACCCGCACCGCGGCCACCCCGCGCCCGTCGCGGACGTGGCCCTGGGCGTCGACGCCGCCCGCTACGCCGGGTTGTTCGTCGAGACCGTGAGCTGAGAGCAGATCACCGCGAGCGGGGCGGCGCCCACCCGGGTCAGGACGAGCGTCGCCTCGCCGGGGCCGTGGAGCTTGAGCTGCGGGCGCAGCTGCTCCGGCGTCACCGCCGTCCCGCGCTTCTTGATCTCCAACCGGCCGACACCGCGGCGGGCCAGCTCGGCCCGGAGCCGTTTCACGCCGAACGGCATCACGTGTTCGACGCGGTAGCCCCGGGCGAACGGGGTGTCCGCGGGCGAGTCGGTCGTGAGGTAGGCGATTGCCGGATCGAGCAGCCGCCCGTCGATCCGGTCCGCGAGCTCAGCCACGAGGTGGGCCCGGATCACGGCACCGTCGGGGTCGTAGAGATACCGCCCGATCTCCCCGACCGGGGCCTCCCGGGTTCCGCTACCGGTGATCTCGGCCGGCAGCACCGACGCACGCCGGGGCGTCCGCGCGAGTGGGCCGAACCACAACGCGGCCTCCAGCACGGCGCCGCGTTCGGACACCCACTCCGCCTCCGCACCGGGCGGGATCCGGTCGTGGTCGAGGCCCGGCGCGACCTTCACCGCGGTCCGCGGGACGCGCGAGGCGACCGACAGCAGGAACGACCACGGCGGCGAGTACGCGTCCGGGTCGAACACCCGGCGGCCTCCGGCCCGGCGCGCCGGATCGCAGAACGCGGCGTCGTACCCGTCGAGCTCCACCGACGTCGCGTCCGCGCAGATCACCCGGGCCCGGTCGGCGAACCCCAGCGCTTCCACGTTCGCGGCCGCCACCGCCGCGGTGACCGGGTCGCGCTCCACCCCGGTGACGTCCAGGCCGGCGCGGGCCAGCGCGATCAGATCGGACCCGGCGCCGCAGCCCAGATCGACGACGCGCGTCGCGCCGCTCCCGGCCAGCCGGGCCGCCCGGCGCTCGGCCACGCTCGCGCGGGTGGCCTGCTCGACGGCGTCGGGGGTGAACAACATGGCGGCAGCGTCGGACCCGAGCTTGGTCGCGGCCGAGCGGCGTAGCCGCTGCTGGGTGAGCGCCAGCGAGACCAGGTGGGGGTGGTGCCCGGCGGCGCGGAGCCGGGTGGCGAGCACCAGCGGATCACCGTCCGCCGCCGCGTCCGCCAGCGCGGCCACACCCGCCGCGGACCTCAGCGCCTCGACGTCCGAAATCTCCACGGAAGAAGATCTTCACACGTTGAACCGAGGCGGGCCCAACGGCGTGATGGC
Source organism: Cryptosporangium arvum DSM 44712 (assembly GCF_000585375.1). Taxonomy (NCBI): domain Bacteria; kingdom Bacillati; phylum Actinomycetota; class Actinomycetes; order Cryptosporangiales; family Cryptosporangiaceae; genus Cryptosporangium; species Cryptosporangium arvum. The sequence continues at coordinate 8,046,834 of NZ_KK073874.1, read as the reverse complement.
AGAGGTGGGTGGCGAGCGACGGTGCTCACGATGTCGCTGTGTAATCGGGAGCCGAAGGAGCCGCAACAGCATGGGAACCTGCGGTGGCTGATGCTCGGCGGGCATCGCGCGGCTGGGTGGAAGTAGACATCCGGTCCGAAGGCATCGAAAAACCGGCGGAGCGACCGGCTCCCGGGTACGGGGGAGAACTGGGGTACGGAGCGCCCGACCGCTACGGGTTCGGCGACGAGCGCGATTCGTTCGAGGCGGCCTACCACGGCCCGCCCGGCCACGGCCCCGGCTCACCGGCGTACGACCCGTACGAGTCCGGCCTCGGCTCGGTGTCCGCGTACGACCCGGGTGCGCCCTACGGGCCGAACGGCGGGCGCGGCTACCAGGACTACGACACCGGCTACTACGCCGGCCCGAACTACGGGCCCGAGTACGGCGAGCCTCACCACGGCGGTTCTCACTACGGCGAGCCTCACTACGGCGGGCCCCAGTACGGCGAGCCTCAGTACGGCGGGCCTCAGTACGGCGGGTCCCGATACGGCGGATCCGAGTACGGCGCCGGTGGCGTGGCCGGCTACGGCGGGTTGCTGGCGATCGAGGCCGGTCCCAGCGCCGACGAGCCCGACAACCTGCCGGTGCTCGCGGAGCCCCACTACTACGACGACCTGCGTGACCGGGTCCGGGCGCCGCTCCCGGTGCCGACCTCGATCGCCGAGGTGCGCGACCTGCTGTTCGAGCCGTTCGGTTTCGTCCCGGTCGGGTTGGCGTCGGAGTGGCTGCGCCCGGAGGCGGGCATCGTGCCGACCGAGCCCCGCCCCGAGGTCGACGAGCTGGTCGCGTGGGCGACCCAGGCCGACCGCGGCCCGGTGCTGCGGCTGCTGTGCGGAGCCGGCGGCCAGGGCAAGACGCACGCCGCGCAGCAGATCTGCTCCGCGCTGGAGGCCCAGGGCTGGCTGGCCGGGTTCGTGGACCTGCCGCCGGCGGCCTGGCGCACGACCGGCCCGACCGAGCTGGAGCTGAGCGGCCCCGACCAGGCCGAGTGGGAGCAGCAGCTGCGCCGGGCTCCGGAGATCATCGCGGGGATCCGCGCGATCGTCGAGCTGCGCACGCCGACGCTGCTCGTCGTCGACCAGGCCGAGTCGGTCGGCCCGCTGGTCGGCGAACTGCTCTCCACGATCGACGAGTACGACGCCGCGGCCTGGATCCGGGTGCTGTTGCTCGCCCGGTCGCCCGAGGGGTGGTTCACCGATCTCTCCGACGCCCATCGGCTGCGTTCGTGGGTGGCGCCGGCCCCGGTCTGGCTGCCGCCGCTACCCCAGCAGCTCGGCCCGCAGGCGTCCGACGCGGTGTGGCGCGGTGCTGTGGCCGCGTTCGCGAACCGGGCGGTGGCCGACGGGGTGCTTCCGCGCGTCGACCTGGAGCGGCTCACGTTCCCGGCGCCCGCCGGTCTCTGGGCGACGACGCTCGACTTCTACGCCGACGCCGCCCTGCGTGTCCTGGACGCCACCGCGCCGTCGCTGCGTCGCCACACCCGGCGTGACGGCGGGGGCCCTGATCCCGTCGCCGCGGTGCTGGCCTACGAGCGGCGGCAGGTGTCCGCGGTGCTGGCCGCGGCCGGCTGCGGGATCGAGGACGGTCAGCGCGACTGGGCGATGGCCGTGGTGAGCCTGCTGCCTGCGGCCACGCCGGAAGCGGCCGTGCGGGCGCTGCGGTCGGTGCCCGCGCCCTGGCAGGTGCCGGCCGACCGCCGGTCCGAGGTCGCGGTCGCGCTGGCCCGGCTCTACCGGGGAACCGCCGAGCAGGGCTGGTCGTCGCCGCGTCCGGCGCGGCTGGCCGACGCACACCTGCTGGACCTGGCCGGGAGCCTGGCCGACCCGGAGTGGTCGGCGGTCGTCTCCAGCATCGCCGGTGACGCCGACCCGCTCGCCGCGCTGCACGCGGCCACGACGCTGATCCGGTGCCTGTCCGCGCCGACCCCGTCGCGGCGGCAGGAACGGGCGAAGAACCGGATCAGCGTGTCGCTGCCGTGGCTGCTGCGTACCGCGCCGGGGCGCTACGCGGTGCCGCTCGTGCTGCTGGCGCCCACGCGGTACACGAAGGTGATCACCGACCTGATCGGCGCGCGCGAGATGCCGCTGGAGACCGTGCGCCAACTGGACTCGTTGGTGCTGTCGGTCGGGTTCACGCCCAGCCGGGCCGCGATCGCGGCCGCGGTGTCGGAGCGGCTGGTCGCGGCCGCGCGTCCGGGCGCCGATCCGCAGGCGGCCGAGCTGAGCGAGTACGCGCGCTGCCTGAACAACCTGGGCATCCGGCTCTCGGCGCTGGGCCGGGTCGAGGACGCGCTGGCCCCGGCCGAGGACGCGGTCGCGGTGCAGCGGCGGCTCGCCGTCGCCGACCCGTCGTACCTGCCCGACCTGGCGATGTCGCTGGACCTGCTCGGCACCGCGCTGGCCGAGGCCGGGCGCCCGGGCGAGGCGCTGCCGCCCGCGGAGGAAGCCGTGGTGGCCTACCGGCGGCTGGCCGCCCAGGACTCGGTCGCGTACCTGCCCGAGCTGGCGACCTCGCTGAACACGCTCGGCATCCGGCTCACCGACGTCGGCCGGCGGGAGGAAGCGTTGGATCCGGTCGAGGAGGCGGTGGCGGTCTGCCGCCGGCTCTCGGTGCTCAACCGGGCGACCTACCAGCCCGAACTTGCGTTCTCGCTGACGAACCTGTCGATCAGCCTGGCCGATCTGGAGCGCTGGGAGGAGTCGATCGAGCCCGCCGAGGAGGCCGTCGTGGTGTACCGGCGGCTGGTGGCCGCCGACTCGGTGGGACACCTGCCCCAGCTGGCGCTCGCGCTCAACAACCTCGGCAACCGGCTGGCCGAGACCGGGCGGTCCGCGGACGCCCTGCAGCCGGCCGAGGAGGCCGTCGCGGTGTACCGGCGGCTCGTCGCGTCGAACTCGCTGGAGTACCTGCCCAACCTCGCGGCGTCGCTGAACAACCTGGGGATCCGGCTGGCCGAGGCCGGTCGGATGGAGGAGGCGCTGGAGCCGGTCGAGGAGGCCGTCGCGGTCTACCGGCGGCTCGTGGACACCGTCGGTGAGGGCTACCTGCCGGAGCTGGCGCTGTCGCTGCACAACCTGGCCAACCGCCTGGTGCGGCTGTCGCGGCCGATCGAGGCGCTGTCCCCGGTGGCCGAGGCCGTGGACATCCGTAGCGGGCTCGCCGACCTGGACCCGGAGCCGCACCTGCCCGACCTGGCCCGGTCGCTGGCCGCGGCGAGCACCACGATGGCGGCGGTCGGGCGGCTCGAGGACGCGGTGTCGGCGGCGGACCAGGCAGTGGAGCTGATGACCGGGATCGGCCCCGGCCGCGACGAGACGCTGATGCTCGCGGTCACGAAGATCCGCGACCGGGCGCACGCGCGCCTGGAGTCCGACGAGCGCAACGCGAAACGCGCGCTCACCTCGACCACCACCACCGTGCAGGTGCTCGGCTGGGGCGCAGGCAACCAGATGCCATCGAGGCGGCGCGAGATCGAGCGTGGGCGCCCGGCTCACTGATAGCTGATGTAGTCCGGGGGATGGGTGAAGGCCAGGACCTCGGCGGGTCGGTACGGGTCGACGTCCTCGTCGTAGAAGAGCTTGTAACCGAGCTTGAACTGGGCGGGGCGCCGCACCGCGGCGTACGTCGCGTCCTTCTCCCGCCGGGTCCCGAAACCGTCGACGTGCTGCACCATCACCAGTCCCGGCCGCGGCACGATCTTCTCGACGTCGGGCAGCATCGCCCGCCGGAACTGGTGGAGCAGGAACAACTTCTCGGGCAGTTGCTCGGCCCGGGTGAGCTCCGAGACGTATGCGGAGGCCGCGTTGATCTCGGCCGCCGAAGCCCGCCCCACCACCTCGCCGGGTACCTCGTTCCAGGCGACCCGCCACTCCGGGTCGAGCGCGATCCCGACGTTCGGGTGCTCGAGCGCCCACCGGTAGGGCTTGATCGCGTCGAGGAAGTTCAGGCGGCCCGGCTGGATGTCGAGGATGACGAGCGCCTTCGCCTTCTCGGCGGCCTCGATGTACCGGCGGATCACCGCCGGCTTGATGCTGTGGCTGTAGACGCGGTTCTTCCCGGGCTTCCGGTCGGCGATCCGGACGATGAGCTCGAACGCGATCTGCACCGGCCGCTCGGGGGTGGCGAACGGCGCGGCCGCCGCGCGCAACCGCGGCACGATCAGGTCCGGTGGTTCCTCCCCGAGGACGCCGAGCGTGCCGCCGCCAGTGCTGCCGTAGTACGCGACGACCCGGTAGCGCGGGAAGATCTGCCGTCCTCCGAGCGGCAACTCCGGCGGCAGCGAGGGCTTCACCGCCTGGGGACGCGGCGGGGACGGCGGCGGCGGGGGAGGTTCCTCGGCGCTGCACGCCGTCCCCGGAACAGCAGCCAGCGCCAACGCCAGCGTTACCGCCATCGCCCGGCGATACGCCCTGATCCTCCGGTTCATACCGTTCAGCTAACCGGACTCAGGGGTTATTTGGGTAGATCTGCGCCGGTACACGTTTCGGCCGACATCCGCGTTGCCCACATGTCGGAATCGGGACGTTGCCTGGCGATGTGCTCGGCGGTCCGAGACGCTCCCCCGGTCGCCGGAACGACCGGCGAGAGTGGAGGGTCCGATGCGAATTCGCAAGTACCTGGCCGCAACGGTGGTCCTGGTGAGCGCGGCGGCGGGGGTCGCGCTGACGGGGGCACCGGCGTCAGCGGCAGTGGAGCCGAACACGAACAACACGAAGATCGACTTCGGCCGGCGCAACGTCGTTCCCTGGGAGAACATCACGCTGCCCGACGGCACCACGTGCCCGGGCGGCGTGGTGACGCTGGAAGGGCCGGTGGGCGGCACCTGGGGCAAGGGCCAGTGGAACCGGCTCGAATACACCACCGTCGAAGGTGACATCGCCGACGTGACCGGCGACGGCTTCCCGGACCAGGTGGTCCGGTACGGCTGCACGGTCGCCGGTACCGACACCGGGTTCCACTACTACTACCTGTACAGCTTCTACAAGGCGCCGTACGGGCCGGGGCTCTCGGCCATCCGGGAAACGTTCATCACGTCCAGCTCCGCCAGCGAGACCAACAGCGGCCAGTGGAACGTGACCCATGTGACCCCGGTGGCCGGCGCGATCAAGGTCGGCCAGACCGTGGACACGAACCCGGGCCAGGTGGAGGAGAGGGTCTTCCGCCCCTCGCCCACCGGCCTGGTGCCCGACCGCCCGCTGCCGACCTACCCGCAGGCCGACACCGAGCCGGCCCGCCACAACTGACGAGCGCGGCCTGGGCGGGCGGCTACGCCTTCCCGTCCAAGCCGAGCAGGTCCACCAGCTGGCGCGCGTTCGTCTGGGCGTAGTCCGAGTAGCAGTTGTTCATCAGCACGTGGGTCTCGGCCGCGGGCAGGTCCTTGATCCGCCCGGCCCAGGACTCCAACTCCTCCGGCCTGTACAGGTACCCGAACTTCTCGTGGATGTCCTTCGACGTCCACTTCTCGCTGTGGCCGTGGAAGCGGACCACCGCCAGGTCGCTGGTGGCGACGACGATCGGCGGCACCGAGCTCGGATGCCCCTGCGGCATGTCGACCACGACGTACGGCAGCTGGTAGTCGGTCAGGAACTCCAGCGTCGATTCGCGGTTCTCCGGCGAGAGCCACGTCTTGTTCCGGAACTCCACGCAGATCCGGTCCGGCGCGCACCGCTCCTTCACCTGCAGCAGGTACTCGCGGTTACGGCGCCCGATCGGGAACCACTGCGGGAACTGGAAGAGCAGCGCACCGAGCTTGCCCGCCGCGCGCAGCGGTTCGAGCGCCGCGAGGAACCGCTCCCAGACCGCGTCCACCACCGCGTCGTCGAGATCCTTCAAGTAGACGTTCTTCTTCTCCGGCACCGCGGGGCGGAGGTCCTTGTAGAGCGACCCCGGCCGTGTCGGATGCTGAGTGAGGAGCGAGAACGCCTTGATGTTGAACGTGAAGCCGGCCGGTGTGCGCTCGGCCCACAGCGCGGCCGTGTTCTCCGCCGGTGGGGAGTAGTAGGTCGAGTCCACCTCGACGATGTCGAAGTTCGAGGCGTAGTAGCCGAGCCGCTCGGCGGCGGACTCGACCCCGTCGGGGTACCAGCCGGAGGCGATGAGCGTCCGATCGGTCCACGACGCCGTGCCGACCCGAATCCGTCCCATGCTGGGCCGTTGCCCAGCGCCGACTACCGAGAAACAGTGTGCTCGATGACCGCGTCGGGGCCGGGGAAGATCAAGCCCTGGTGACCGTCGTTGAAGGCGATGAGGTAGGGCGGCTGGCCTTCCGAGCCGCGCACCTCCAGCACCTCGCCCCAGAGGTCCGGAACCCCGGCCGTGTGGCCGTGGACGTGGACCCGGTCGCCGATGTGAGCCTGCATCAGTTTCGCACCTCCAGCGGGGTCCGCCTCATGGCCCCGGTTGGAACCAACTCTTCTCTTACGCACCCGGCATGTGAAGAGTAGGCGTGTCAACGGTTCGTGAACTCTGCGGCCCGGGTCACAACTATTTCTGTAACATCAGCACGCAAAGTGACTATGTGATCGCTCCCGGCAACTATACGCGCAAACTTTCGCCTGTCTACGAGAAAGATCGCGAAAGATGCCAGGTGACCGCCTTCCGTGTACCGCGGTCCGGCTCCCCTAAACCTCCCGCTGACCAGCTGGCACTCGGCTTGACGGAGTGCCAACAGCTGCTAGGGTTCCCTTTAGCACTCGACCTTCGAGTGTGCCAACTCGTGCACGAGGGCGTCTTGATCCCCGCGACGGCGAGCCGCCCCGTGAAGCACCGGTGGATTGCAACGGTTTGCACCCCACGAAGGGGGAGGACAAAGACGTGACGACCGCTACCAAGGTCAACATCAGGCCGCTCGAGGACCGCATCCTGGTCCAGGCGAACGAGGCCGAGACGACCACGGCCTCCGGCATCGTGATTCCGGACACCGCCAAGGAGAAGCCCCAGGAGGGCACCGTCCTCGCGGTCGGCCCCGGCCGTATCGACGACAAGGGCGCCCGCGTTCCGGTGGACGTGAAGGCCGGCGACGTCGTTATCTACTCGAAGTACGGCGGCACCGAGGTCAAGTACGCCGGCGAGGAGTACCTGCTGCTGTCGGCCCGCGACGTGCTCGCGGTAGTCGAGAAGTAAGCCTTGTCTTGACACGTGCGCCCCGGTGGCGGCGGCCATCATCGGCCGCTCGCCGCCGGGGCGTACGTGTTTCGCGCTGCTAGACCTAGATAGGGACTGCCAAACAGATGGCGAAGATTCTTTCCTTCTCCGACGACGCCCGTAAGGGCCTCGAGCGCGGTGTCGACGCGCTCGCTGATGTCGTCAAGATCACGCTCGGCCCCAAGGGCCGCAACGTGGTCCTCGACAAGAAGTTCGGCAGCCCGACGATCACGAACGACGGTGTCACCATCGCGCGTGAGGTCGAGCTGACCGACCCGTACGAGAACCTCGGCGCCCAGCTCGCCAAGGAGGTCGCCACCAAGACGAACGACGTCGCCGGTGACGGCACCACCACCGCCACCGTGCTGGCGCAGGCGCTGGTCCGCGAGGGCCTGCGCAACGTCGCCGCGGGTGCGAACCCGATCGCGGTTCGCCGGGGCATCCAGGCCGCCGTCGACGCCGTGAACACCGCGCTGCTGGAGAAGGCCATCCCGGTCGAGTCCAAGCAGTCGATCGCGCACGTGGCGACGATCTCGGCCCAGGACGCCACCATCGGCGACCTGATCGCCGAGGCCATGGACGTCGTGGGCACCGACGGTGTCATCACCGTCGAGGAGTCCTCGGCGATGGAGACTGAGCTCGAGGTCACCGAGGGCCTCCAGATCGACAAGGGCTACATCTCGCCCTACTTCTCCACCGACGCGGAGAGCCTCGAGGCGGTCCTCGAGGACGCTCGCATCCTCGTCACCACCGAGAAGATCTCGTCGATCACCGACCTGCTCCCGCTCCTGGAGAAGGTCGTCGAGGCGAAGAAGCCGCTGCTGATCATCGCCGAGGACGTCGAGGGTGAGGCTCTCTCCACCCTGGTCGTCAACTCGATCCGCAAGACCTTCACGGTCGTCGCGGTCAAGGCGCCCGGCTTCGGCGACCGTCGCAAGGCCATGCTCGGCGACATCGCCGAGCTGACCGGCGCGCAGGTCATCGCCCCGGAGATCGGCCTCAAGCTCGACCAGGTCGGCCTGGACGTGCTCGGCACCGCTCGTCGCGTGACCGTCACCAAGGACAACACGACGATCGTCGACGGTGGCGGCACCGCCGAGGGCCTGGCCGGCCGGATCGCCCAGATCAAGAACGAGATCGAGGCGTCCGACTCCGACTGGGACCGCGAGAAGCTCCAGGAGCGGCTCGCGAAGCTCTCCGGCGGGGTCAGCGTGATCCGCGTGGGTGCGGCCACCGAGGTCGAGCTCAAGGAGAAGAAGCACCGCATCGAGGACGCCATCTCGGCGACCAAGGCGGCCGTGGAAGAGGGCATCGTCGCCGGTGGCGGCACCGCTCTTGTGCACGCTGCCCCGGCGCTCGACGGCGAGCTCGGTCTCACCGGCGACGAGGCGACCGGCGTCAAGATCGTCCGCGCCGCGCTGTCCTACCCGCTGCGCAACATCGCCGAGAACGCCGGCCTCGAGGGCGGTGTCGTCGTCAGCAAGGTCTCCGAGATGCCGGTCGGCTCCGGTCTCAACGCCGCCACCGGCGAATACGGCGACCTGGTCGGCCAGGGCGTCGTCGACCCGGTGAAGGTCACGCGCAACGCGCTGGCCAACGCGGCCTCCATCGCGGGTCTGCTGCTCACGACCGAGAGCCTGGTCGTCGAGAAGCCGGCCGAGGAGGAGCCCGCGGGCCACTCGCACGGTGGCCACGGCCACTCGCACAGCCACGGCCCGGGGTTCTGACCGGTCCGTAGACACAGAGAAGGCCGGTGGGGTTTCCCCACCGGCCTTCTCTGTGTCCGGACCCGGGCCGAGGCTCAGACCGTGCGCACGATCTCCTCGGACTCCACCGGGGGCAGCAGCGCGTCGCCGCGGCCGGTACCGAGCAGCTGGATGCGCTCGGCCTCGGACAGGCCACCCCACACCCCGTACGGCTCCCGCACCGCGAGCGCGTGCGCCCGGCACGGGTCGACGACCGGGCAGGCCGCGCAGATCGCCTTGGCTTCGTTCTCACGCCGGGCCCGCGAAGGGCCCCGCTCGTTGTCGGGATGGAAGAACAGCGCGCTGTCGAGGCCGCGGCACGAGCCGTGCAGCTGCCAGTCCCACACGTCGGTGTTCGGTCCGGGAAGGCGGCGGACGTCGGCCATGGGGTCCTCCAAGCAAGTGCGGTCGATCCAGCTAATGCCCCTGGTAGCGGCGGGGAAACGCGGCCGAGGCAACTTTTGCATCGATCTTGCGTCGATAGCGCGTGCGATGACACGGGGTTGCGTCGATTCGCTTGCGTCGAACTGTCCGGCCCCGTTGCGTCGAACCACCCGGCCGACTTGTCGCATTGGCCGGACGGCCGATTGGCGGAGCGAGCATTCCCGGGTGAAATACCAACCTGGGTAGTTTCCGGACCGTCCGATGTGTCAGGTCTTGGTTACTCAGCGTCCCCGTCGGTATTCGTCGTCACGCTGCGCAACCTTTGTGGTGAGTGGAGTGCTCACGTCCTAACGGAGTAGTTGAGAATTTGATCTGGTCCCCTCTGACCTGCGGATTGACGTCTCGCTCCGGGCCAGACCGCCTCGTCCGTCCGGCGGATGCGATTGGGCCGAGCGGACAGGTGCCGCCCGCAGCCCGGGCTGGCAGGCTACGGTCAGGAATCGTGGTCAGGCTTGGACGTGAGCCCCGCACGTGTGAGCCAGGCGGGCGCGGAGACGAATGCGGTCCTGGGACAGGACGGCGATGACGGGGACGACGATCACCGGCACTGGTAACACCGGGGGCGAGGTCGGGCGCGAACTGGACGTACTGGCGTCCCTGGCGGCGCGGTCGGATCCGGCTGCGACGTCCGAGTTGCTCCGGCAGGTGCAGCCGATGGTGGTGCGTTACTGCCGCGCCCGGCTGGGGCGCGCAGGCGGCGGTACCTATACGACGGCGGACGACGTAGCGCAGGAGGTGTGTCTCGCGGTGTTGCACGCACTGCCTCGCTATCGCGATCAGGGACGCCCTTTCACCGCGTTCCTGTTCCGTATCGCGGCCAACAAAGTCACCGACGCGCACCGGGTCGCGGCGCGCGAGCTCGGTGTTCCGGTGCAGACCGTCCCGGAGACCGCCGCGACCGACGCGGGTCCCGAGGGGTACGCGATCGAAGCCGACGCGTCCCGGCGGATGCGTGACCTCCTCGACACGTTGCCCCCGCAGCACCGTGACGTCCTGCTCCTGCGCATCGCGGTCGGGCTGAGCGCCGAGGAGACCGGGCAGGCGCTGGGGATGAGCGCGGGCTCGGTGCGGGTCACCCAGCACCGCGCGCTCAACCGCCTGCGCCGCACCGTCGACCCAGTGGTCCGGGAGACGGCATGAGTGATCCGCGTATCCCCAGCCCCTACGGCGGACCTGATCAACGGCGTCCGTCCGATCCGTTCGCCGACGCCGAGACCGATGCCGGGGTGGACGCCATCCTTCGCGACGACGCTCTCCTCGATGCCCTGGGGCGGGGTGAACTTCCCGCCACCTACCGGGCGGACGTGACCGCGCGCCTGCTCACCACCTGGCGCGACGACCTCGACGAGGGGTTGCCGCCGCTGCGGTCGGCCGAGGCCGAGGCCCCGGTGCTGCTGGCGCCGGCGCGGGACGACGACACCGAGGTCTTCCGCTCCCCGTGGGGAGACTCGGGCGACGACACCGCGCAGCTGCCGCGGCTGTTCAGCGACGGAGTCTCCGACCCCGACCGCATCGACGAGTCGGTTCGCTCGGCGTTCGTCGCGGCCGGTTACGCGCGCCCCACCGAGCAGCTCCCGCCGGTGCGGCCCAGCGAGGCGGCGACGGAGCAGTTCCAGCCGTCGTTCGACCGGCTGCCGCCCGCCGTCGAGGAGAAGCCCGTCACCACGCTGGGCGAACGCCGTCCCCGGCGGCGCCGGTTCGACCGCGTGGTCGTCGCGACGGCCGCGGTGGCCGCGGTGCTCGCCGCCGGCTCGGCGGGGAGCGTCGCCGCGGCGGCCACCGCCCACCCCGGTGACAAGCTGTGGCCGATCAGCCGGGTCGTCTACGCCGAGCGGGCCCGCTCGATCGAGGCCAGCGAGGAAGCGCACGCGTCGCTGCAGAAGGCGCGCGAGGCGTTGGAGCGTGGCGACACCGGCGCCGCGCAGCGCTATTACGACGAGGCGCAGCAGAAGCTCGACGAGAACGTCCGCGAGGGTTCCGACGAGGCCGATCGCCTCGCCGACGACCTCGAGACGACCGCCGCGATACCCGACTTCCCGGTGGTGCCCGGCAGCCGCTGGAACCCGTCCACCGCGGCGCCGTCCTCGAGCGCGGGCAGCAGCAGTTCGTCGGATCCGTCGGCGCGGTCGAAGTGGAAGCGCAACCGGCCGCGCGACGGCCGGGGCTCCACCCAGGCCACCCCGCCGGGCACCTCGACGGTGCCGACGCCGCCCACCGGCGCGACGACACCGACGAACCCCGGTCCGACGACGGGCGCGCCGGATCCCGAACCGAGCACGCAGAACCCCGAGCCGACGCCGACGGAAACGCAGAGCCCCGACCCGGTGCCCACCGAGGCGCCCTCGACCGGCGGATCGTCGCCGGCCGAGCCGGAGGCCGAGTCGGCCCCGGCCGAGTAACCCGGTTAGCGCCGGTAAGCCGCGGCGTTAACGCTCAGGCGTCAGGGTCGTCCGCGTCCTCGACGGCGTCCTGCATGCCATCGGCGTATCCGCGGGCGTACTCCCACGTCACGTACTCGGCCGGATCGGGGTCGAAGGCCGGCTCGTGCACGCGGGTGCGGCCGGCCACCAGCAGGTGCTGGAGATTGGCCCGGAGCAGGTCCCACGCGAAGTAGTGCGGAACCCGGCAGTCCTCGCAGTCGACGACCAGCCCGCGGATGTCGCGTGCGGTGAGCAGCGCCTCGTAGACGTCGAGGTCGGCGAGGTCGTCGAGCACGTCCTGCCGCTCCTCGGCCGTGAGCGGCTGCGCACCACGGCCGGGCCCGTCGTCCTCGAGAGCGGACGTCGGGTCGGTCGGGTCGCCCGCGAACGGGTCTAGCGGTTCCTCCTGCACGCTCCCACCGTAGCCCGACGGGGTTCTCCGCGCCTTCCCCCTTGACACGACGCTGGGAGGGGTTTCTGATCAGGTGCCGCCAATCCTTACAGCGTGTGCTGGCGGCGTTACCGGATAGGCCACTGTCGCGCGATAGGTCACGGACCCGGTCGCCCGCTGGGGGTAATACAGACGGGACGCTCCGGTGATCTGCAGTACGAGCGCGGCGCTGCTCCAGGCGACCGCACCCAGTGGCACCTCGAGCGTGTGCGTCCGGCCGTCGAGCGTCACCGGGAGCGCGGTGGCGAAGTTACCCGCGACCACGTTCTTCCCGGTGTCGACGAGCTGGGCGTAGAGCGACGTCCTCGGTGCGCTGCCGGTGCCGCGGTAGGTGAGCCGCAACGTCGGGCTGCCGACGACCTGGCCGCGGTACCTCGGCCCCGGAACCGGCCGGGCGTTGGCCGCGGGTGCGGCCGCGACGTCACTACCCGAGGCGTCCGCGGGGCTGAACGCCAGCGTGCCGGAGGCGGACGAGGTGACCCGCCGCGTGGTGGCGAGCGGGTACTTCGCCGCCCCGCGCCACACCCCGGCGTCGTCGACGTACTCGAACCCCGGGCCGGTGCTGATCTTCGACCGCTTGAGCCACCGGTCGAACCAGGCCACGGTCAGCGCCTCCACGTGGCCGGCCGCCCCGGCCGGGGTCAGGCAGGTGCCGTGCCCGCCGCAGAACCAGACCATCTTCACCGGCGTGCCGTTGGCCCGCAGCGCCTGGTAGTTCGCGATGCCCTCGCGGAGCGGGAAGAGCGTGTCGACGGTGCCCTGGACGATCATCGTCGGGACCCGGACCCGGTTGATCAACGACCCGGCCGGCCCGTGCGCACGCCACCAGGCCTCGAGCGCGGCGTCCGGGAGACCGCCGCTCGCGGCCAGCCCGCAGGTCTCCTTCACCTGGGCGACCAGCCGGTTCGTGCCGGCCGACCCGAACGCGCAGAGCAGGTTCCCCCAGCCGGTCTTCGGCGTGCGGTTGGGGTAGAGGCTGTCGACGAGCGAGCTCCAGGCGATCGTCGGCACGATCGCGTCCACCCGGCGGTCGATCGCCGCGGTCACGAACTGGATGCCGCCGCCGTAGCTGCCGCCGGCCATGCCGACCCTGGGGTCGCCCGTACGGTCCAGCCGGGCCTCCGGCTGCGCGGCGAGCCAGCTCAGCAGCGCCTGCATGTCCCGGCCCTCGTAGCGGTGGTGATCCACCGACGCGGCTCCGCCGGAGCGCCCGAACCCGCGGGGGTCCCAGGTGAGCACGTTGTAGCCGCGCTGCCGGAGCCCGGCCACCGCCGGAGCATCCGGATTGGTCTCGCCGGCGGCGCCCCAGCCGGGGCCGACCAACACGGAGGGTGCGCGCCGACCGGCCGTCAGCCCGGCCGCCGGGAAGAAGTTGACGACGATCGACGTGCCGTCGAACGACGCGACGGTGGTGCTGCGCGCGGCGGGCGGCGCCGCCGCGGCCGGGCCCGTGACGCCGAGCACCACGGCGAGCGCGAATAACGGGACGAGGATCCGGCGAACGGTCACAGGGGTGAGATCTACCACCCGGCGAACCCCGTGTACCGGCGAGTAATGGATCAGTCGTACCGCACCGATTCAGCAAATCCCACTGGTTACCCCAGGTCACAGCGGTATCCACAGGTGCCGGACGGGGGAACTCGGGCGGCCCCGGTTGACAGTTACGATGAGGCATGCTGCCTGAGGTCACCTCGCTTCCCCCGAGCCCAGAACTTTTCGCTGCCCCTGACTCGCTGGCGGAGTTGTTCGCCCCCACTGCCCTCACGTTCGACGACGTGCTGTTGTTGCCGGGCGAGTCGGACATGATGCCGAGCGAGGTCGACACCAGCACCCGGCTGACCCGGGAGATCACCGTCCGTATCCCGCTGCTGTCCAGCGCGATGGACACGGTGACCGAGGCGCGGATGGCGGTCGCGATGGCACGCCAGGGCGGCGTCGGCGTGCTCCACCGCAACCTGTCGATCGACGACCAGACCCAGGAGGTTGACAAGGTCAAGCGGTCGGAGTCCGGGATGGTCACCAACCCGGTGACGTGTTCGCCCGACGACACGCTCGCCGACGTCGACCGCGCCTGCGGCCGGTACCGCATCTCCGGGCTCCCGGTCGTCGACGCCGACGGTGTGCTCGTCGGCATCGTCACCAACCGCGACATGCGCTTCGAGACCGACCCCGGCCGGCGCGTCCGTGACGTCATGACGTCGATGCCGCTGGTCACCGCGCCGGTCGGGGTCGACCCCGACGACGCGCTGCGGCTGCTGCGCGCGAACAAGGTCGAGAAACTGCCGCTCGTCGACTCGGAGAACCGGCTCTGCGGCCTCATCACCCACAAGGACTTCGTCAAGAAGGACCAGTTCCCGCTGTCCACGAAGGACGCCGACGGTCGGCTCGTCGTGGCCGCCGCGGTGGGCGTCGGGGAAGACTCGTACAAGCGCGCGCGCTCGCTCGTCGACGCCGGCTGCGACATCATCGTCGTCGACACCGCGCACGGTCACAACCGGGCGGTCGCCGAGATGATCCGCCGGGTCAAGGCCGACACCAGGGCACAGGTCATCGGCGGCAACGTCGCGACCAAGGAAGGCGCCCAGGCGCTCATCGACGCCGGCGCCGACGCGATCAAGGTCGGCGTCGGCCCCGGTTCGATCTGCACCACCCGGGTCGTCGCCGGTGTCGGTGTCCCGCAGGTCACCGCGATCTTCGAGGCCGCACGCGCGGCCAAGGCGGCCGGCGTTCCGGTCATCGGCGACGGTGGCCTGCAGTACTCCGGTGACATCGCGAAGGCTCTGGTGGCCGGCGCCGACACGGTGATGCTCGGGTCGCTGCTGGCCGGCGTCGAGGAGAGCCCGGGCGAGCTGCAGTTCATCAACGGCAAGCAGTTCAAGACCTACCGGGGCATGGGTTCGCTCGGCGCGATGCAGAGCCGTGGGCGTCAGCAGTCGTTCTCCAAGGACCGCTACTTCCAGGACGACGTCGCCACCGACGACAAGCTCATCCCCGAGGGCATCGAGGGTCAGGTGCCCTACCGCGGTCTGCTCTCGGCCGTCGCGCACCAGCTCGTCGGGGGTCTGCGGCAGTCGATGTTCTACGTCGGCGCGCGCACGGTGGCCGATCTCCAGCAGCGCGGCCGCTTCGTCCGCATCACCGCGGCGGGGCTCAAGGAGAGCCACCCGCACGACATCCAGATGACGGTCGAGGCCCCCAACTACGCGTCCCGCAAAAGCTGACCCGGAGCGCGAGGGCTCGGGGTTTCGGTCGAGGCCCCACTGAGCGACCCGGTCCCGCAAGAGCTGATCCGGAGCGCGAGGGTTCGGGTTTCGGTCGAGGCCCCGCTGAGCGACCCGGTCCCGCAAGGGCTGACCCGGAGTGCGAGGGCTCGGGTTTCGGTGGAGGTTCCGCTGAGCGACTCGGTCCCGTAGGAGCTGAGCCGTATGCGGGGGCCCGCCGGGTCCCCGCATAGACTCGGATCTTTGACGGTGCGGCGCCGAGGTGACAAGGGGCTTGAATTGAACATGTCGGTGGAGATCGGGATGGGCAAGAACGCCCGCCGCGCCTACCACTTGGACGAGGTGGCGATCGTTCCGTCGCGCCGCACCCGGGACGTGAACGACACCTCGCTGGCCTGGCAGATCGACGCGTTCCGCTTCGGCCTGCCGCTCGTCGCCACGCCGTCGGACGCCACGATGAGCCCGCAGACCGCGATCGAGATCGGGCGGCTCGGCGGGCTCGGCGTCCTCAACGCCGAAGGTCTGTGGACCCGCTACGACGACCCGACGAAGCTGCTCGAAGAGCTGGCCTCGCTCTCCGACGGCTCGCGGCGCACCCGTCGACTGCAGGAGGCGTACGCCGAGCCGATCAAGCCCGAGCTGATCAGCGACCGTATCCGGGTGATGCGTGAGGGCGGTGTCACCACCGCCGTGCGCATCTCGCCGCAGCACACGCTGGAGCTCGCGCTCGAGGCCGTCGCGGCCGGCGTCGACCTGCTGGTGATCCAGGGTGCGGTGGTCTCGGCCGAGCACGTGACGACGTCCGGGCCGACGCTCAACCTCAAGCAGTTCATCGCCGACCTCGACGTCCCGGTGATCGTCGGCGGCTGCGCGAACTACCAGACCGCGCTGCACCTGATGCGTACCGGAGCGGCCGGCGTCATCGTCGGTACCGGTGCCGACAAGTGGGCCACCGAGGATTCGGTGCTCGGGATCCGGGTGCCGATGGCCACCGCGATCTCCGACGCGGCCGCGGCCCGGCGCGACTACCTGGACGAGACCGGCGGCCGGTACGTGCACGTGATCGCCGACGGCGAGCTGCGGACCTCCGGGGACATCGCCAGGGCGATCGCGTGCGGCGCCGACGCGGTGATGCTCGGTCAGCCGCTCTCGGTGGCCGCCGAGGCTCCGGCCGGCGGGGCCTGGTGGCACCCGATGGCCTCGCACCCGAAGCTGCCCCGCGGCAGCTACGTCCCGGCGTCGTCGGATTGGCCGCTGGGCAGCCTGGAGACCGTCGTCGACGGCCCCGCGGACGACCCGAACGGCTGGCTGAACCTGTTCGGCGGCCTGCGGCGGTCGATGGCGAAGACCGGCTACTCCGACGTGAAGGCGTTCCAGAAGGTCGATCTGGTTGTCTGCCGGTGAGCTGACGATCCGCCCCTACGGCGACGCCGACCTCGAGGCCGTCCGCGACATCTGCGTGCGTACCGGCCACGAGGGCGGCGACGCGCGCCCGCTCTACCCCGACCCCTCGATCTTCCCGACGGCGTTCGCCGAACCGTACGTGGCGTTCGAGCCCGAACTGGCGTACGTCGTCGACGACGGGGAGCGTGCCGTCGGGTACGTCCTCGGTACGGCCGACACGGTCGCGTTCGTGAAGCGGTTCCGGGGGGAGTGGCTGCCGTCGGTGGCCGGCCGGTGGCCGCTGACCGACGGCACCTCGCGCACCGACGAACTGGTGCGCACACTGCACGACCCGGAGCGCATGCTCTGGCCGCAGCTGGAGCCCTACCCCGCGCACCTGCACATCGACCTGCTGCCGTCGGCGCAGGGGAGGGGCCTCGGCCGGGCGCTGATCAACCGGTTCTTCGCCACGCTGGCCGACCGGGGCGTGGCCGCGGTGCACCTGGGCATGGTGCCCGCCAACGTGAAGGCCCGGGCGTTCTACGACCGTCTGGGCTTCCACGAGATCGCGGTGCCCGACCCGACGACGACGTATCTGGGACACGCGACCCGTTGACAGTCCCATTAGCCGATGTAACGGTTCTGGGTCATGGGCGAGCACTTCGACGTCGTGGTCATCGGATCCGGGTTCGGCGGGAGCGTCAGCGCGCTCCGGCTGACCGAGAAGGGCTACCGGGTCGCGGTGATCGAGGCCGGCCGCCGCTTCGCTGACCACGAACTGCCGCGCACCTCCTGGGACGTGCGCAGGTACCTGTGGGCGCCCCGGCTGGGCTGCTACGGCATTCAGCGCATCACGCTCCTGAAGGACGTGCTCGTGTTGGCCGGCGCCGGGGTGGGTGGTGGGTCCCTGGTGTACGCCAACACGCTCTACGAGCCTCCCCGGGCGTTTTACGACGACCCCCAGTGGCGCCACATCACCGACTGGAAGACCGAGCTCGCGCCGTACTTCGACCAGGCCTCGCGGATGCTCGGGGTACGCCGGTACCCGCGGGAGACCCCGGCCGACCGGGTGATGCGGTCGGTGGCGTCCGAGATGGGCGTCGAGGACACCTACCACCCGACGCCGGTGGGGGTGTTCTTCGGCGCTCCGGGCACGGACGTGCCCGACCCGTACTTCGGCGGGGCCGGACCGCGCCGGGCCGGGTGCACGCACTGCGGCGAGTGCATGACCGGGTGCCGGCACAACGCGAAGAACACGCTCGTCAAGAACTACCTGTACCTGGCCGAGGCCAACGGGGCCACGATCGTCGAGCGCACCACCGCGACCGACGTCCGGCCGCTGCCGTCGGGTGGCTACGCCGTCGAAACGGTACGGACCGGGTGGGGGCGCGGGCGGCGCACGTTCACCGCCGATCAGGTGGTCGTGGCGGCGAGCGCGCTGGGCACCCTGCGGTTGCTCCACGCGTGCCGCGACCGCGGTTCGCTGCCGCGGCTCTCGCCGCGGCTGGGGGTGCTGGCGCGGACCAACTCCGAAGCGCTGCTCGGGGCGAACCGTCTCCGGGTGGTGCCCGACGACAACTTCGCGGACGGGGTGGCGATCACGTCGTCGTTCCACCCGGACGCCGACACGCACATCGAGCCGGTGCGGTACGGGCGGGGAAGCAACTTCATGGGGCTGCTGACGACCGTGCTGCCGCCGCCGGGCCGTCCCCGCTGGGCGGGGTGGCTGCGGGAGATGGTCCGGAACGTTGGCAAGGCGCGCCACATCCTGTGGCTGCGGCGCTGGTCGGAGCGGACGATCATCCTGCTGGTGATGCAGTCGGTCGACAACTCGCTGACGACGTACACCAAGCGCACGTGGTTCGGGCGGCGCCGGATGACGACCCGGCCGGGGCACGGCACGCCGAACCCGACGTACCTGCCGCTCGGGCACGAGGCCACCCGGCGCACGGCGTCGCACATCGGGGGCATGGCCGGTGGGACGCTCGTCGAGGCGTTCGACGTTCCGATGACCGCCCACTTCATCGGCGGCTGTGCGATCGGCGACTCACCGGAGACCGGCGTCGTCGACCCGTACCACCGCGTGTACGGCCACCCGGGCCTGCACGTCGTCGACGGGGCGGCGCTCTCGGCGAACCTCGGGGTGAACCCGTCGCTGTCGATCACCGCCCAGGCCGAGCGGGCGATGGCGCTCTGGCCCAACCGGGGCGACGAGGACCCCCGCCCGGCGCCGGGCGAGGCCTACCGACCGGTGGCGCCCGTGCGCCCGGTCTCGCCGGCGGTCCCCGACGCCGCCGAGGGCGCGCTCCGCCTCTCGCTGTTCGTCGTCTCCCCGAGCGACGCGAGTTCCCAACCCACCCCGGCCGACGCCGCCCAGGTGACCGCGGACGAGGCCCGGCCGGTGCGGAACGACTGATCCTCTGGACCGATTCGTTGGTGGGTGGTAGAACCCACTACTCTTCGGGGACATGAGCCTTCCGCCCCCGGTGCTTGTCGTTGACTTCGGTGCGCAGTACGCGCAGTTGATCGCCCGCCGGATCCGGGAAGCCAAGGTCTACTCCGAGATCGTCCCGCACACGATGCCGGTCGAGCAGATGCTCGCGCGCAAGCCCGCGGCGATCATCCTGTCCGGCGGCCCGTCGAGCGTCTACGCCGACGGTGCCCCCGGCGTCGACGCCGGGATGTTCGACGCCGGGGTCCCGGTCTTCGGCATCTGCTACGGCTTCCAGGCCATGGCCCAGGCCCTGGGCGGCGAGGTCGCCCACACCGGTAGCCGGGAGTACGGCGGCACCAAGCTCACGGTCCTCGACCCCGGCGTCGTCTTCGCCGGCCTGCCGGCCGAGCAGAACGTCTGGATGAGCCACGGCGACGCGGTCAGCCAGGCCCCGGCGGGCTTCGTCGTCACCGCCGCCACCGCCGGCGCCCCGGTCGCCGCGTTCGAGGACACCGCCCGCGGCTTCGCCGGCGTCCAGTTCCACCCCGAGGTGCTGCACACCGCCGACGGCCAGAAGATGCTGGAGAAGTTCCTCTACGAGGTCGCCGGCATCAGCCCCGACTGGACGATGGGCAACGTCATCGCCGACCAGGTCGCGGCGATCAAGGAGCAGGTGGGCGACAAGCAGGTCATCTGCGCCCTCTCCGGCGGGGTCGACTCCGCGGTCGCCGCCGCGCTCGTCCACAAGGCCGTCGGTGACCAGCTCACCTGCGTCTTCGTCGACCACGGCCTGCTGCGCGCCGGTGAGGCCGAGCAGGTGGAGAAGGACTACGTCGCCTCCACCGGCATCAAGCTCAAGGTGGTCAACGCCCAGGAGCAGTTCCTCCGCGAGCTCAAGGGCGTCACCGACCCCGAGCAGAAGCGCAAGATCGTCGGCCGCGAGTTCATCCGCACGTTCGAGGCCGCCGAGCGCGAACTCGTCGCCGAGGCCGGTGCGCACGGCGAGTCCGTGCAGTTCCTCGTTCAGGGCACGCTCTACCCCGACGTGGTGGAGTCCGGCGGCGGCACCGGCACCGCCAACATCAAGAGCCACCACAACGTCGGCGGCCTGCCGGAAGATCTGCAGTTCCAGCTGATCGAGCCGCTGCGGACGCTGTTCAAGGACGAGGTCCGCCAGGTCGGGCTCGAGCTCGGCCTGCCGGAGGCGATCGTCTGGCGCCAGCCGTTCCCGGGGCCCGGCCTGTCGATCCGCATCATCGGTGAGGTCACCGCCGAGCGCCTCGAACTGTTGCGCGAGGCCGACGCGATCGTCCGGGCCGAGATGTCGGCGGCCGGTCTCGACCGCAGCATCTGGCAGTGCCCGGTGGTGCTGCTGGCGGACGTGCGCAGCGTCGGGGTGCAGGGCGACGGGCGTACCTACGGGCACCCGATCGTGCTGCGCCCGGTCACCAGTGAGGACGCGATGACCGCGGACTGGGCCCGGGTGCCGTTCGACGTCCTGTCGAAGATCTCCACCCGCATCACCAACGAGGTACGCGACGTCAACCGGGTGGTGCTCGACGTGACGAGCAAGCCGCCGGGCACGATCGAGTGGGAGTGATGTTTCCTACCCCCGCTTTGGGGGCCGCACGCCGGATGTGACCAGCATCACTTGGGTCGCTCGAGTGCGGTACCGTGGACTCGCCGCACACCGGTGAGCAGGTCGAACGTGCGGAGCCGTGCAGGTGCGGCGGGTTCGCGTGGGGGATCGGACCCAGTTTGTGCCCCTGATTGAGCCGTTCTCCGATTGGGCGGCCCTTCGACGGGGAACTCATACTTTCTGGTCGAACATCTGAACGCGGGCAGACGTCTATGCGAATGTACGTCCGCGAGATCGGGACCCAGGCGTAGGAGACGCTCGCGGTCCAAGTAGGTGGCGCGTCGCACCTAGTCGACGCAGCCCTACCCGGCCCAGGCCCAGGAGGATTCGGGGTGCAAGCGAGACCATGGCGGCGGCGTGCCGACCGCCCCCGTCCGGCTGGCCGTCGGTGGAGTCGAGGACTTCGCCGCGGCGGCACATTCGCTCGACGCGTGCTCGTGAGGCGGCGCGGCGGGCTCGACCCGGGCGCTCCGCCCGGCGTCGGCGTGCAGCCGGTCGGTCCGTACACCACGTTCACGTGGCCCGAGGGGCAAGCCCCGAGAGCCGGTGACGTCGTGCGCGGCGCCCCCACTCGTCGGCGTGCCATCGAAGCGGCGCCCAGCCCCGCGGAGATCCTCGCCGAGGAGGCGCCGCAGGACGTGCCACTGCTCACTGGTGAGCGAACCCTGTCGCGGCGCTGCCAGTTCGCGCTCGTGCAGTCGTGCACGCTCGCGAGCCTCCTGCTGGGCATGGTCGCGATCTTCGCGGTCCTGCACGGTGAGGTGCGGATCGCCGCGGCGGTGCTGCTCGGCTGCGTGCTGTTCGACGGCGCGGACGGGGCACTGGCGCGTGCGTTCGGCGTCTCGACGCCGTTCGGCGCTCAGATGGACTCGCTTGCCGACATGTGCTCGTTCGGCATCGCGACACCGGTCGTGGTGTTCGCGTGGCTCGTCGGGCCGAGCCCGACCGTGGTGGCCGGCGCCGCCTGCGTGCTGGTCGCGATCTGCGCCGCGATCCGGCTGGCCCGGTTCAACGTGTCGCCGAAGAACGGCCGGTTCTTCTCCGGGGTGCCGACGACGATCGCGGCGGCCATCGCGGTGATCGCCGTGCTGCTGCAACCCGACGCCGGGCGCTGGGCGGCTCCGCTGTTCGTGGCCGCGCTGGCCATCGCGATGGTGAGCTCGTTCCCGTACCTGAAGATCGGTGCGCTCAAGCGGGTGCCGAAGTGGCTCCTCCCGGTGGGCGCGGTGGCTGTCGCGCTCGACCCCGTCACCACGCTGGGCCTGCTGATCGGCGCCTACCTCCTGTCCGGCCCGCTCCTGTGGGCCCGCCAGAAGCGCGGCATCACCGCGGTCTGATCGACCCGGACGAAGAAGGGCCGCCCCTCCGGAGGGGCGGCCCTTCTCGGTGTGCGGAACCTAGTCGGCCAGCCAGTGGGCCAGGACGGTCTCGCCGCCGACCACGCGCTCGCCCGGCGAGACCAGAGGCTCGGCGGCGGTGGCCGGGAGGTAGATGTCGGTGCGCGAACCGAACCGGATCAGGCCGTAGCGCTCACCCTTCGCGAGCAGCGCCCCGACCTTCGCACGGTTCACGATCCGCCGGGCGATGAGCCCGGACCGCTGCGCCACCACGACCCGCCCGTGCACGGTCTCCAGCACGGTGTAGCAGGCCACGTTGTGCTCCGCGGCCGCGGTCATCGCGTTCGCGTACCCGCCCTCCTCACGCAGCACCGACACGACCCGCCCTGCCACCGGCGACCGGTTCACGTGCACGTCGAGCACCGACAGGAAGACCGAGATACGCAGCCACTCCTCCGACCCGAACCGGTGATCGGTGAGCCGCTCCACCGCGAGCACCTTGCCGTCGGCGGAGGACACCACCGCCCGCGGGTCGTCGGGCACGATCCGCCGCGGGTCGCGGAAGAACGCGGCCACCGGCACGGCCAGCGCCGCCGGCACCAGCCAGGCCTTCGACCGCGGCCGGACGACCTTCGTCAGCAGCGCGACCCCGGCCACCAGCCCGCCGAACGCGACGCCGTTCGAGTCGATCCCCATCCGCTTCGTGACCGCCACGTGGCTGGGCACCACGGCCGGGTCGAGTCGGGCCGCGAGGTGCGGCGTCGCCGGCGCGAACCGCAGCTGGTGCACCCGCAGCGGCGGGAACGAGCGGAACACCCGGTCGGTGCGGACGGCGTAGTCGTCGACGACGCCGGTCAGCGGGTCGCCGCCGGTCGCGTCGGTGGCGACCGCGAGGACACCGTCGGTGGCCAGCAGCGGGCGGATCCGGTCCACGACCGTCGGGTGCAGCACGGGACGCGCGACGACCGCCACGTCGACCGGGCCGGGCAGCTCCGACACGTCGGTCGGCAGGTCCTTACGGACGGACACCCGCCCGGCGAGCGTCGCCGCGGCGGCGAGCAGCTCGTCGGCCGGCCCCTCGGCCACGACGATCGCGTGATCGCCCGGCATCAGCACCGCGAGCACCCGGTCGACCACGGCGTCCCCGGCGCCCGCGCCGATCACCAGCACGGTCTTCGGGCCCGGGTGCCGGGCGACCTCACTGACCAGGACCTTCGCGGCCGCGGGCCCGACAGGCCGATCGGACAACGCGAGCGGGCCCGCGTCGGGCTGGGAAATCACGTGGTCTGCCATACCTCACCCTGGGTTTCGGCGCTGAATCGTCCGAACCTCAACCGCCGGACGCGCCCCCAGCATATTGCTGGAGGCGCGTCCGGTTCGTCGTGCGCTCAGTGGTCGGTGCACCGCCGGTCCGCTGTGGACGTCGAAGCGGTGTCGACCCGGACCACCACCGCGAGGGCGGCCAGACCGATCACGCCGGCGACCAGGAGCCACGTCACGACGTCGCCCCGCCGTCCCGGTCGGCGGGCAGCTGCTTCGTGTCGCCGTCCCGAACCGCCCGCTCCGCCACCGGCAGTTGCGTGTCGGTGTCCGCGTCCTTGGCCGGGATGCCCACGGTGGGCGCCTCGGCGTCCGTCGGCCGGTCGTCACGCGGGGACGGAGCGCCCGGGGTGACGACCGGGTCGTCGAAGGTCGGGACGGTGGCCGGAGCGGCGGTGTCCGCACCCGGGCCGCTCACCGGGCGGTCGGCGACCGCGGTGGGGGCGGAGATCGCGGTGGGGGAGGAGACCGGCGCCGGGTCGTCGAAGCCGGCCTCGCGGTACGCGGCGGCGATGGCGTCCGCGTCGAGCACGCCGTCCACCCGGGGCAGCGACACCGACGCCAGGAACGGGTCGTTGTACGGGTCGACGTCCAGCGCCGGCTGGGGCGCCGGCGGAACGGTGAGCGGAGCCTCCGCCTGACGCTGCGGACGGAGCGCGCTCATCAGCCCGACCAGGCCGATGATCAGCAGCGTGCCGGCGCCGATCCAGGCTGCCGGGACGTGCAGCGGATCACGACTGATCATCGCGACCCCCCACCACGCCACCGCCGCGCTGAACAGCAGGGCGAAGACCAGCGAGACGCTGTCGACGGGGTGCCTCTTCATCGCGTGACCTCCAGGTCACCGGCGCCGTGGTGGACGACGAGCGTCAGATCGCTGCTGTCCGCGCCGTTCTCGCCGTTGTCGGTGACGGAATCGGAAACTCCCATGCCGCCCTGCTGATTCTCCAGGATCTTGGCGTCGCCGGCACCGAGGTCGTAGGTGACCGTGACGTCCACGTCCTCGGGCAGCTGGATGGTGGTGTCGCCGAAGCCGGACTCCACCTCGATCGTGCGGGTGACGCCGGTGAAGTCGACGTTGCGCAGGTCGAGGTCGAGGTCGCCCGCTCCGAGCTGGTAGGACGGCCGCACATCGGCGAGCGTGGTCGGGACGTAGTTGACGTTGCGCGCGCCGTGGTCGGGGCCGCCGTCGACGTTCTCGGCGATCGAACCGGCGCCGAGCGCCACCGCCAGGATCAGGCCGATCGGGATCAGCCAGCGGGCCCGGCCCACCCAGACGCCGACGAACAGCCCGAGTGCGACGATGCCCAGCGCCAGGGCCACGAACCCGGTGAACGGGATGTGGACGCCGCTCGCGTTGATGATCAGCAGCACGACGATCGCGAGGCAGGCGATCGAGAAGGTGAGCCGGCCGAGCACCGACCGCTCCTTCTTCCGCTTACCGGGGTAGCCGACCGGCGGATACGGGGGCGGGGGCGGCACGACACCCGGACCGGAGACCGGTGCGTACGGTCCGTAGGGAGCGAACGGCTGGGTGTAGGGCTGACCCGGCGAGCCGTAGGGGCCGGTGTTGTACGGGCCGGACCCGAACTGGTTCGGGGCGTAGGGCGCGCCGGCGTACGGAGTCCCGGTGGACGGTGCGCCGTACGGCGCCGCAGCGTGCGGGGTTCCGGCGTGCGGGGTCCCGGGCTGGGGTGCGGCGGCGTGCGGAGCCGCGGGGTACGGGGTTTCTCCGCCGGTCGGCGCGGCCGGGTCGGGAGCGACCGGCGCGGTGAGCGGGGTTTCGGCCGTCGGCACCGAGGCGGGGACCGCGGCAGCCGGGTGGCCGGGGGCGTGGAAGGCGTCGGTCACCGGTGCGTCCGGGGCCGTCGGAGTGAGGCCCGAGTTCGGCGTGCCGGGGTTCGGCGTGCCACCGGAGTTCGGCGTGCCACCGTGCGGCGGCGTGCCGCCCGGGGTCGGCGTGCTGCCGGGGGTCGGCGTGTTGCCGGGGGTCCAGGGGCCGGCCGGAGGCGTGAAGCCGAGCGTGCCGTCGGGCACGGGACCGGTCGGGCCGGCCGGTGCGGCGGGGTGACCACCGTGCCCACCGGCGCGCCGGAGCAGCATCATTCCTCCGATCAGGCACGCGGCCAGCAGCGCGGTCGAAGCGAACCCGTTGCTGAGCGAGCCGATCAGGAGCAGCGCGGCGAGCACGATCAGGCCGACCGTGACCGCAGGCGAGGTGTCGGAACGGCCGCGTCCGAGCAGCGACTCGAGCGGCGAGGCCGGCTCCTCGTCGACCGGGAGCGCGATCCACGCGACCAGGTAGAGCAGCGCGCCGATGCCGCCGAAGAAGACCAGCACGGTGAGGATCACGCGGAACAGGATCGGGTCGACACCGGTGGTGCGGCCCAGCCCGGCGCAGACGCCGGCGACGAGCTTGCCCTGGCGGGTACGGGTGAGCGTCCGGCCGCGGTTCCAGCTCCAGCCGTTACCGCCCCCGGCGTTCCACGCGCCACCCCCGAACGGCGGCATCCCCCCGTGCGGCGGCACACCCCCGTGCGGCGGCATCGGCCCCGGCGGCGTGCCTCCCGGCGGCACCGGCCCGCTCTGCGGCGGGGTGCCCGCGTCTGGAGACGGGCCGCTCTGCGGCGGGGCATCCGTGCTCGCGGGCTCGCTGGTGGGGGGCGCGGCGCTGCTCGGGGGAGCGGGCTGGGCGGGGGCACCGGAAGACGGAGACGCGTCCGGGGGCGGAGGAACGTCCGACGCGGCGTCGAGGTTCGGCGTCGGGTCGGTCGGCCCGGCGGACGGCGTCGGGCCGCCCGATGCGGAGTCCGACGCCGCGGCCGAGCCGCTGGGCGAGGTGGAGCCGGAATCCGGCGTTGGCTCCCGGCGGGGGTCGAGGCTGTCCATGTCACCGATACTCCTGGCCGAAGAGCCCCCGAACCATCGGGCACGACCCTGATCGGACCCTGATCTGCCTCGGGGCCGTATCTCCGGGGCTCACCCCGTGGCCTCCCGCCGCTGTGCGTGTGACGATCGGAGTCGCCGACGAACACCGGGAGGAACGATCACTACGCCAGCCCACCGCGGGCCCGGCGCCGGTCCCGCCACCGCCCCTCCCGCGCCCACCCCGCCCGCACCCGCTCCCACCTGGGCCGCGCCCTTCGGGCCCGCTCCCACCTGGGCGGATCCCATGGCGGCGGCCTCCGCGATGCCGGCGTCCACCCCGACCGCCCCGAACCCGACCGCCCCGAACCCGTTCGCTCCGAACCCGTTCGCGTCGAGCCTGCTCCCTCCGGGGACACCCACCGGCCTGCCCGACGCGGTGCCCTACGCCGAGGCGCAGCAGCTGACCGCTCAGTTCCTCAGCGCTCAGCAGGCCCGCGCGGAAGCCGACCGCATCGCCGCCAAGCACGCCGACGCCCATCGGGAATCCGTCGCACGCATCGCCGCTCAGCACGCGGCCTCCCACGGCGCCGCCGCCGAGCGTGCCGCCGAGGCCGTGCGCCGGGCCGCCGCGCGCACCGTGCAGCCCCCGGCCGCCGACCCGGTGAACTCCGGCCTCTCGACCCCGTCCGGCATCCCGATCCGCCGCCTCTACCGCCGCACCGACGACCGGGTTCTGGGCGGCGTCGCGTCGGGTATCGCCGAGCACATCGGCGCGCGGCCGATCGTCGTCCGGCTGGTGTTCTTGGCGTTGTTGGCCTTCGGCGGCCTCGGCGCCGTGCTCTACGCGGTCTTCTGGGCCGTGCTCAGCCTCGACCCGGCCGCCGAGCAGCGCGGCAGCCACCGCGACACCGGGCAGCTGGTCGCGTTCCTGGTGTTCGGCCTCGGCATCATCGTGGTGCTGCTGGGTCTGCGTCAGAGCACGCAGCTGGTACTCGTCTGGTGCCTCGGCGTGGTGGCGGTCGGTGCGGCGCTGGTCTGGCGTCGAGCCGATCCGGTGCAGCGCAAACGCTGGACCGCCGCGACGCCGCAGGTGCCGTGGCTCGGCCCGGTGCTCTCCGGCGGCCGGGGCATGACCGCGGTGCGGCTGCTCGGTGGCGCCCTGCTCGTGATGGTCGGGCTGGTCGGCTTCCTGGTGTTCTCCGGTGAGTGGGAGTCGGTCCGCGACGGTCTGCTCTTCGGCAGCGTGCTGCTGGCCGGCGTCGCGCTGGTGATCGCGCCCTGGCTGGCGCAGATCGCGATCGAGCTGCGGGCCGAGCGCAGCGAGCGGATCCGGTCGCAGGAGCGGGCCGAGATCGCGGCGATGGTGCACGACCAGGTGCTGCACACGCTGGCGCTGATCCAGCGTCGCGCGAACGACTCGCGGGAGGTCGCCCGGCTGGCCCGCGGCCAGGAGCGCTCGCTGCGCAACTGGCTGTACAAGCCGACCGCGTCGGCGACCGAGCGGATCGGCGCCGCGCTGGAGGAGGCCGCGGCCGAGGTCGAGGACGCGTTCGCGGTGAGCGTCGACGCGGTGGTGGTGGGCGACTGCGACCTGGATCCGGCGTTGACCGCGCTCGTCCAGGCCTCGCGGGAGGCTCTCGTCAACGCGGGCAAGCACGCCGGGGTAGCGTCCGTGTCGCTGTACGCCGAGATCGAACCCGAGCAGGTGAGCGTGTTCATCCGCGATCGGGGCAAGGGGTTCGACCCCTCGCGCGTGGACGACGACCGGCACGGTGTGCGCGGCTCGATCCTCGGTCGGATGGAGCGGCACGGCGGGAAGGCCGAGATCCGGAGCAGCCCCGGGAGCGGTACCGAAGTCCGGCTGACGATGAAGCGTACGAACGGTGAGTAACGATGACTGACGGACCGATCCGAGTGGTGCTCGTCGACGACCACGGCATGTTCCGAGCCGGCGTGCGCGCGGAGCTCGGCGGCAGCGTCGAGGTGGTGGGCGAGGCCAGCACGGTGCCGCAGGCGGTGTCGGTGATCACCGCGCTCACGCCCGACGTCGTGCTGCTCGACGTCCACATGCCCGACGGGGGCGGGCGCGCCGTGCTGGAGGCGATCCGGCCGGCGCTGCCGCAGGTGAAGTTCCTGGCGTTGAGCGTGTCCGACGCCGCCGAGGACGTGATCGGGCTGATCCGCGCCGGCGCGCGGGGTTACGTGACCAAGACGATCGCGGCGGACGAGCTCGCCGACGCGGTGCGGCGGGTCGCCGAGGGCGACGCGGTGTTCTCGCCCCGCCTGGCCGGGTTCGTGCTCGACGCGTTCACGCAGCGCCCCGAGACCGTGGTTCGCGACCCCGAACTCGACCTGCTCACGAACCGCGAGCGCGAGGTGCTGCGTTTACTGGCGCGGGGCTACGCGTACAAGGAGATCGCCTCGGAGCTGTTCATCTCCGTGAAGACGGTCGAGACGCACGTGTCGAGCGTCCTGCGCAAACTCCAGATGTCCAACCGCTACGAGCTGAGCCGCTGGGCCGTGGACCGGCGTCTCATCTGAGGGGGCGGCCCGCTGAGAACGACGCTGCCGAGCGGGCGGCAGGACTTGAGTATCACTTATACGCGGCGTCCTGCCGCCCGATCGGCAGCGTCGCCCTCAGCGGGCTCCAGGTTCAAACCAAACAGCAGGGCCGCGAGCCCGCTTTTGGTTACTCACCTTCGGCTAGCAGGCCGTACAGCTTGCGGCGGGCTTCGGTGAGGATTTCGATCGCCTTGGCGCGCTGCTCCTCGGTGCCCACCTGGGCCACCTGACCAGCGGCCTGCAGGACCGGGCCGATCGCGGCGTGCAGATCCTGCACGCTCTGGTCGACGCCTTCCGACGCCTGCGTCCAGGGCGCGGGACCCTCGGCGAGCGCTTCGGCTTCGGCCCGGCCGCGCTCGGTGAGCGAGACCAGCTTCTTGCCGTTGGCCTCCTCGATCGTGACGAGACCCTCGTCCTCCATGAGCTGGAGTGCCGGGTAGAGCGAGCCGGGGCTCGGCCGCCAGACGCCGTTACTGCGCTCGGCGATCTCGCCGATCATCTCGTAGCCGTGCATCGGGCGCTCACGGAGCAGCGCGAGAACGGCGGCGCGGACATTGCCCCGCCGGGTGCGGCGCCCGCCGCGGCCGTGCGGGCCGCCGAACGGGCCGAAGCCGGGCGGGCCAGGGGGAAACGGCGGCTGACCGCCGAAGCCGGGGAAGAAGCCCTGCCGGCCACGGCCTCGGCCGCGGTGTTCGTGGTGTTCATGAGGGGTGCGGTACATGAGTGCCTCCTGAGTGCGTGTTCTTACCGATGCACTAACGATATATCGGAAGAACATCTCGATGCAACCCCCGCCGAGACCTTTCAGTTAGCAGAGCTCCGTCGAACGGCCAATGGTGAGCTAGCGCATCGGATCGGACGCCCGGTCAGGGGCGCCAAGGTGCCGTTTGGGCGCATACCATCGGTACAACTCGACTTCCTGTCTCGGCGACCGACTGGGGGTGGGTGCCCGCTATGTCGACGCGTGCGCTCCAACGAATGTCCGACCTGTGTCCGGGTCATGTCTTCCCTGGACGGGCCGAGGCATGAGCGCCGAGGCCACCCCGTTCGGAACCCAGCCGCTCGGAAACCGCACCTCAGAAACTGTGGATTCCGGCGGAGCGGTAACGGGGGGGCCGGCAGCACGCAGAACGCTCCGCGGGTTGCTCCGTGCCGGTTCAGCGAACACCGCACGTAATCGCGTCGAAGACCCGCTCCACACCCTGCTCACGCTGCACCGGCAGGTGCACCCGCGCGCCGAGGTCGAGGTCGTCCGGCGGGCCTACACGATCGCCGAGCGCGCCCACCGCGGTCAGATGCGCAAGAGCGGCGAGCCGTACATCACCCACCCGCTCGCGGTCACCGAGATCTGCGCCGAGCTGGGCATGGACACCACCGCGCTGGTCGCCGCGATCCTGCACGACACGGTGGAGGACACCCAGTACACGCTCGACCAGTTGCGTGCCGACTTCGGCGACGAGGTCGCGCTGCTCGTCGACGGGCTGACCAAGCTCGACAAGGTCCGCTTCGGCAAGGAGCTGGCCGAGGCCGAGACCAACCGCAAGATGATCATCACGGCCGGGCGTGACCCGCGGGTGCTCGTCATCAAGCTCGCCGACCGCGTCCACAACATGCGCACGCTCGGTTTCAAGTCCGGTCCCTCGCAGCAGCGCATCGCGCGGGCCACGAGCGAGGTGCTGATCCCGCTGGCCGGCCGGCTCGGGATCCACAAGATCAAGCGTGAGCTCGAGGACCTGGTCTTCCGCATCCTCCAGCCGGACGCGTACGCCGAGGTCGAGCGGCGCGTCGAGACGCGGATGGTCGAGCGCAAGGCCTACCTCGACGGCCTGGTCCGCGAGGCCATGGCCGAGTTGCGGACCGGCAAGATCAAAGCCACGGTCACCTGGCGCGAGCGGCACCTCAAGTCGGTCTGGAAGCAGATCAACAAGACGCCGAACGCCCCCGACGACTTCATCGGCGCGGACCGGCTCGTCATCGTGATCGACGGCGACCCCACCGAGTGCTACGCGGCCCTCGGCGCGATCCATGGGCGATGGCACCCGATGCCGGGCCGCTTCAAGGACCACATCGGCGTCCCGAAGTTCAACATGTACCAGTCGCTGCACACCACGGTCATCGCGCCCGACGGCCGCTGCGACGTGCTGATCCGCACCGAGGGCATGAACCGCGTCGCCGAGTACGGCATCGCCGCGCTGCACCGCTTCGGCCGCGACCGGGCCGGGGACGCCGCCGTCGAGCTCGAGTGGCTGCAGCGGGTGCTCGACTGGCAGGGGGACGCCGCCGAGCCGGGCGAGTTCATGGACTCGCTCCGCTCCGGCCTCTCCGACCACGAGGTCCTGGTCTTCACGCCGAACGGCCGCGCGATAAGCCTCCCGGAGAACGCGACGCCCGTCGACTTCGCCTACGCGGTGTCCACGCACCTCGGCGACCGGTGCATCGGCTCCAAGGTCAACGGCCAGCTCGTACCGCTGGCGCGGCCCCTCTCCGACGGCGACGTGGTGGAAGTCCTCACGTCGCCGTCCGAGTACTCGGGGCCGAGCGAGGAGTGGCTGCAGTTCACCAAGAGCCCGCAGGCGCAGATCCAGATCCGCCGCTGGTTCGCCGAGGACGTCTCGGACGTGTCGGTCGAGACCGGCCGCCGGGACATCGCCGCGGCGCTGGCGGCCGAGGGCCGGGTACTGGCCCACGACCGCCCGCTGTCGATGCTGGCCCGCGTGCTGGACCTGCCCGACCACGACTCGCTCTGCGCGGCGGTCGCGGACGGCCGCCTGGACCCGAACGACGTGGCGAAGCGCCTGATCCTGATCGTCGACGGCCCGGGCGAGGAGTAGGGCCCACCGCGAGTAGAGCTCAGCGCACGGTCAGCCGTCGCGTGACCACGTCGGTGGGGCTCCCGTCGTCGGCGGACTCGCGGTACACGGTGAGCGTGTAGGTACCGGCCTGCGGCGCCTCGACCGTGAACTGGAACGGCTGCTTCTCGGTGGCGCCGGCCGACGCGAACCCGCTCACGGCTTCCACCCCGGCCCCGTCGCTGAGCTTCCAGAGCAACGTGCCCTCGAACGCCACCCCGGACCCACGCACGACGAAGCTCCGGCCGACGGCGGCGTCCTGCGTCGGCGCGGTCAGCGTGATCGCCGCGTCGAGCGCGGCGCTCGCGATCGGGCTCGCCGCCGCGGTGGCCGCGGCCGTCGAACTGCTCGATTCCGACGCCGCGGGCGTGGCCGCCGCATCGTCGGAGCGTTCCCCGGAACCGCCTCCGCACGCGCTGACGACGCCGAGAACGCCGGTGGCGATCAGGCCGGCCGCCGTCGTGCGAATGCGCCAAGTGTCGTGTCGCCGCATGTGTTCCCCCCGCTTCCGGTCCACATGCTCTAGCCTGCCGGGCGCGAGGTCGAGCACCGACGCCCAGTTTTGACCGAATAGTACGGAGACGCTGGTGGCCGTTCCGTATCGCCTTCTGATGGACGGCGAAGAAGTCGTCGTCCATCGGCACCCGCACGTGCGGGTGCTCGTCCGCCCGGCGATCGTCACGGTCGTCGTGGTGGCACTGGCCGGATTGGCGATCGCCGTCGTTCCGCAGGCCGACACCCGGTGGGGGATCGCGGCCGCGGCGCTGGTGATCGTCGCCGCGGCGGTGTCGCGTCCGCTGCTGCACTGGCTGACGACGACGCTCACCGTCACCGACCGGCGGCTGCTGCTGCGCTCCGGGGTCTTCGCCCGGCACGGGCGCGACGTCCCGCTCAGCCGGATCGAGGAGGTCTCGTTCGAGCACACGCTGCTCGAGCGGGCCCTGCGCTGCGGCACTCTCTACGTGGAGCTGGCGGCCGACCGGGGCGTCGTCGTGGTGCAGAACGTGCCGCGCGTCGAGAGCGTGCAGGCGGCGATCTACGAGCTGATCCAGGAGTTCGACGACGAGCGCGAGGACGAGCTCGAAGAGGAGTTCGAGGAGCTCTAGCTCTCGACGCGGACCCGCTCGCGCTCGGTGCGCTGCCCGGGCACCTCCACCGCGACGGTCTCCGGCTCGAGTTCCTTGCCGAACACCCACCGTTTGTACGACCAGAACCGGAACACGGTCGCGACGCCGACCGCGAACAGCCGCACGACGTTGAGCGCGAGCTGGTCGTGCAGGTCGAACCCGTACTTCGCGACGCCCATGATGAGCGCGGTGATCGCGAGCCCGACGCCGTTGAGCAGGAAGAACAGCAGGTACTCGCGGCGCAGCCCGGACCGCTCGTGCTTGCGGAAGGTCCAGTAGCGGTTCGCGAAGTACGCCAGCGTCGTCGCCACGGTGGTGGCCACGATCTGGGCCTTCACCGGCCCGATCGAGAACAGCGCGTTGAAGATCGCGGTGTCGACGACGAAGTTCACCGCGCCGATGACGCCGAACGACGCCAGCTGACGGATGAGCTTCTCCCGACCGGCGCGGAGCTTCGCCAACAAAGTCACGAGGGCCACGATAGAGACTCGGTGCACGCAACCATGCGGCATTGGTCAGATATGAACAACTGTCACTCCAGTTGTACTAACGGGCGGCCGGTGTTTCTTCGGGCTCGTACAGCGTGTCCTCCGGATGCAGGAACACCCACCGTCGGTAGGCCCAGAACCGGAACATCGTCGCGACGCCGATCGCGAACAACTTCACGACGTTCAGCGCGGCGACGCTGTCGATGTGGAACACGTATGACGCGACGCCCAGGATGCCCGCTGTGATCAACAGCCCAATCGCGTTGAACCCGAAGAACAACAGGTACTCACGGCGGAGCCCGGAGCGGGCCCGGTGCCGGAACGTCCAGTGACGGTTCATGAAGTACGACGACGTGGCCGACACCAGGGTGGAGATCACCTGGGCCTTGATCGGGCCGATGAACAGCAGCGCGTTCCAGACCGCGAAGTCGAGCACCGTGTTGACGACGCCGATGATGCCGAACTTCGTCAGCTCTTTGATCAGGGCGTGCCATCGCTCGCGCAGCCGCCGGACGAAGCTCACCGATCGAGAATACGACCCGCGGTCACGTCGGGGTCGGGGTGACCGGGGGCCGGGGGATCGTCGCTGGCCAGATAGCCTCATGGCCATGCACCCCCGTACCGGACTCCCGGTGGTCGGCATGGTGGGCGCCGGCCAGCTAGCCCGGATGACCCACCAGGCCGCGATCGCGCTCGGCCAGTCGTTGCGCATCCTCGCCGTCAGCCCCGACGACGGCGCCGCACTCGTCGCGGCCGACGTCCTGATCGGCGATCACACCGACCTCGCCGCGCTGCGCAAGCTGGCCGCCGGCTCCGAGGTGGTGACGTTCGACCACGAGCACGTGCCGCCGGAGCACCTGCGTGCGCTGGTGGCCGAGGGCGTCACCGTGTACCCGGGTCCGGACGCGCTGATCCACGCGCAGGACAAAGCGGTCATGCGCGCGAAGCTCGCGTCGCTCGGCGCCCCGATGCCGCGCTGGGCCCCGGTCACCTCGGTCGAGGACGTGGCCCGGTTCGGCGGCGCAACCGTGGTGGTCAAAGCCGCCCGGGGCGGGTACGACGGCCGGGGCGTCTGGATGGTGAGCGACCCGTCGCAGGTGCAGGAACTGCTCGACGCCGGTACGCCGCTGATCGTCGAGGAGCGCGTGCCGCTGGTGCGCGAGCTGGCGGCGGTCGTCGCCCGTTCGCCGTTCGGCCAGGTCGCCGCGTGGCCGGTCGTCGAGACCGTGCAGCGCGACGGCATCAACGTCGAGGTGATCGCGCCGGCACCGGGCCTCTCCGAGGAGAAGGCGATCGAGGCCCAGGAGCTCGCGATCCGGCTCGCGTCGGAGCTCGGCGTCGTCGGCGTGCTGGCGGTGGAGCTGTTCGAGACCGCGGACGGCATCCTGGTCAACGAACTCGCGATGCGCCCGCACAACTCCGCGCACTGGACGATCGAGGGCTCGCGCACGTCGCAGTTCGAGCAGCACCTGCGTGCCGTGCTCGACTACCCGCTCGGCGCGACCGGCCTCACCGCGCCGTACGTCGTGATGGCCAACCTGCTGGGCGGCGACGTGACGCCCCCGAGCCCCGGCACGTACCCCCGCTC
Source organism: Cryptosporangium arvum DSM 44712 (assembly GCF_000585375.1). NCBI lineage: Bacteria > Bacillati > Actinomycetota > Actinomycetes > Cryptosporangiales > Cryptosporangiaceae > Cryptosporangium > Cryptosporangium arvum. Next base: position 8,011,773 of record NZ_KK073874.1, on the reverse strand, counting down.
CGAGGAGCACCACCGGCCGCCGCACGAGATGACGCTCGACGAGCGCATCCACCACATGATGGCGGCCGAGCCGGGCGTCAAGGTGCATCTGTACGGCAAGGAACTGCGCCCCGGGCGCAAGGTCGGGCACGTCACCGCGCTCGGCGACGATCTGGACGACGTCCGCCGCCGGGCCCGGCGCGCGGTGCACTGGCTGCGCGAGGGGAAGCAAGAATGACCGTTGGCTTGATCATGGGCAGCGACTCCGACTGGCCGACGATGAAGGCCGCCGCCGAAGCCCTGACCGAGTTCGGCGTCGACCACGAGGTGCGTGTCGTGTCCGCGCACCGCACTCCGCGCGCGATGCTCGACTACGCCGAGTCAGCCGCGGACCGCGGGCTGAAGGTCATCGTCGCCGGCGCCGGGGGAGCGGCTCACCTGCCCGGCATGGTCGCGTCGATGACGCCGCTGCCGGTGATCGGCGTCCCGGTGCCGCTGAAGTACCTCGACGGCATGGACTCGCTGCTCTCGATCGTGCAGATGCCCGCAGGCGTCCCGGTGGCCACCGTGAGCATCGGCGGCGCCCGGAACGCCGGCCTGCTGGCCGTGCGCATCCTGGCCGCCACCGACGAGACGCTCCGCGCCCGGATGGCCACGTTCCAGGACGATCTGCGCGCCCTGGTGGCCACCAAGGACGAAGCGCTGCAGAAAGAGCTCAGCTAGGGCCGTACGCCGGCCACTCGATCTTCGGGCAGCGGTCCATCACGACCGTGAGCCCGGCGCCGAGGGCCCGCTGGGCGGCGTCCTCGTCCACGACGTCGAGCGGCGTCCAGACCCCCGTGGCGCCGGTGGAAATCGCCTCGTCGACGTGCGGCCCGACGAACTGCGAGCGCCGGTACACCGCCACCACGTCGACGCCGTCCGGAACCGACGTGTGGCCCTCCTCGCCGAGGACGGTCTCGGCCCGGGGGTTCACCGGCACGACCTTCACACCGTTGCGCTGCAGGAACGCGGCCATCTGGTACACGGTGCGGTGCGGGGTGTCGGTGAGCCCCACGAACGCCCACGTCTTCGCGGCGAGCAACGTGCGGATGTCGTCAGCCGAGCTGTGCATGCCCCAAACGTACGTCAGGGCCCGGGCAGCTGCCCGGGCCCTGACGGCGAAACCCGCTCAGGCGTTGCGGCCCATCCCGCGGTACTCCCAGCCCGCCGCGCGCCACACCGCGGGGTCGAGGCAGTTACGGCCGTCGACCACACGCTTGTGCGCGACCAGGTTGCCCAGCGCCACCGGGTCGGCGTGCCGGAACTCTTCCCACTCGGTCAGCACGACGACCGCGTCGGCGTCGCGGATCGCGTCCACCGCCGAGGTCGCGTACGCCACCGACGGCAGCGCGCGCCTGGCGTTGTCGATGCCCTGCGGGTCGTAGACGGTGACCTGGGCGCCCGCTTCGGCCAGCAGCCGCGTGACCGCGACGGCCGGCGAGTCACGCACGTCGTCGGAGTTGGGCTTGAACGTGGCCCCGAGCACGCCGACCCGAGCCCCGGCCACGGATCCGCCGACCAGCTCGGCGGTGAGCGAGACCGCCTTCTCGCGGCGGCGGTTGTTGATCTGGTCGACCTCGTTGAGGAACTTCAGCGCGTGCCCGACGCCGAGCTCGTCGGCGCGGGCCTGGAACGCGCGGATGTCCTTGGGCAGGCAGCCGCCGCCGAAGCCGACACCGGCCCGGAGGAACTTGTTGCCGATCCGGACGTCGTAGCCGATCGCCTTGGCGAGCTGGGTCACGTCGGCGCCGGCGACCTCGGACACCTCGGCCATCGCGTTGATGAACGAGATCTTCGTGGCCAGGTAGGAGTTCGCCGCGACCTTCACCAGCTCCGCGGTGGGGAAGTCGGTGACGACGGTGGGAACCTCACGGTCCTCGGCGACGCCGAGCTCGTACACACCCTTGTAGGTGGCCTCGAGCATCTGCTGCGCCCACTCGCTCTTCACGCCGAACACGAGGCGGTCGGGGCGCAGGGTGTCCTCGACGGCGAAGCCCTCGCGGAGGAACTCGGGGTTCCAGGCGACCTCGACCCCGAGGCCCTCGGGCGAGTGCTGCTCGACGAGCTCCTCGACCCACTCGGCCGTGCCCACCGGCACCGTCGACTTGCCGACGACGAGCGCCTTGCGGGTCAGGTGCGGCGCGAGCGAGACCACGGCCGACTCGACGTAACGCATGTCGGCGGCCATGCTGCCCGCCTTCTGCGGGGTGCCGACGCAGACGAAGTGGACGTCACCGAAATCGGCGGCCTCGGCGTACGAGGTGGTGAACCGCAGCCGGCCGGTGGCCAGGTTGCGGCGCAACATCTCGTCCAGGCCGGGCTCGTGGAACGGAACCTGCCCGTCCGCGAGTTTGGTGATCTTCGACTCATCGACGTCGACGCCGAGTACTTCGTAGCCGAGTTCGGCCATCGAGACGGCATGGGTGGCCCCGAGATAGCCCGTGCCGAGAATGGTCAGACGAGGTCGTTGGGGGATCGATTCCGACACGCGTGCTTCCTCCTGTGGCAAGACCCACCGGGTCAGCTCTACTGGGCCGGGCGGGGTGCAGGGGCCGTCCGGGTCGATTCAACCGTTCGAGGGTAGATGATGCCCGCGATCCTGCATGCGGAACCACACGCCTCACCCGGTGGTCTCAGAACGACTTAATGGGCGTTAATGGTCGCGTTACGGGATGAAGAGAAGTTGACCGTGGCCACTTCTTTCGGTATCTACCGGCCGACTGGCTCCGACTCGGGGTGGAGGCGACCCCCTCGGTACGTGACCGAGATCACTCGTGTTCCGGCGTTCGTCTATTTTGGTCACCGTGCCCGAGCTGGAGCGTGACCACGAGCTGGAACTCGCTGACGGTGTCCGGATCTCCTCGTCGGGCGTCAGCGCGGTCGTCGGGGCGGTCCGCCGTCCCGGAACGGTACGGAGCGTGCTGGCCGACGACCTGTCCGGGGCCGCGGCCCCGCTCGCGCCGCTGCTCGCCGCGGCCGGGATGCGTGTGGTGCTCGGCGTGCCGCTCGACGACCTCGCCGTCTCGGCCCGCGGTTTCACCGGCGAGGCGCCGTACGTCGAGGTGACGGTGCCCGCGCCCGGCCCCGACGAGGGCCAGGTGGTGCTGGAGGTCGACGACGTCGGCCTGGTGCGGTGGCACGTGGACGTCGAGGCGGTCACCACCGCGGCCGCGATCGCCGACGGTACGGGCGCCCCGCGCCGCGGTGCCGCCCCGGTCCGTGCCGGGCTCGGGCAGGTGTTCCGGGTCCCGGTGCAGCAGGACGACCGCCGGGCGCTCGTCGGCTTCGGGCTCCGGAAGGTGCTGCACCTGATCCGGTTCCCGATCGAGTCGGCCGCGGCCGCCGCCGGTCAGGTGGTCGTCGGCTGGTGGGAGAACCGCCACCGTCCCCACTCGCTCAACCTGCTCACGCCGGAGACGCTGGCCGACGTGCCGCCGCCCGACGGCGTGGCCACGGCCCGTCTCGCCGAGCTGGCCGACAAGCCCTTTCTGCTGCTCGTGCACGGAACGTTCAGCACGATACGCAGCGGTTTCGCCGGGCTCGCCCGGCCCGGAGAAGGCCCTGGCCTGGCCGAACTCGTCGCCCGCTACGAGGGGCGCGTGCTCGGCTTCGACCACCAGACGCTGCACGTCGACCCGTCGGCGAACGCACGCTGGTTCCTCGAACGATTACCGCGTGACCGGCCGGTCACGCTCGACGTGCTCACGCACTCCCGGGGTGGCCTGGTCGGCCGCCGGATCGCCGACCCGGGGTCGGCCGGAGCGGCGGGGGTGCCGGCCCCGCACGTCCGCCGGCTGATCCACGTCGGAACGCCGAACGACGGCACGGTGCTGGCGTCGCCGAAGCGGTGGACGACGCTGCTCGACGTCTTCACGAACCTGCTGTCGCTGCTCCCCGAGGAGCTGTCGACGGCGACCGTCGAGAGCGTGATCGAGCTGGTCAAACAGATCGCGACCGGCGTCTTCACCGGGCTGGCCGGCCTGACCGCGATGGATCCGGGCAACCCGGCGGTCGCGGACGCCAACCGGCGCGCGATCGGCGGCGCGGTGCGTGGCGCCGGCTGGGTGCGCGCGGTGACGTCGGACTTCACCCCCGCGGACGGCGACCTGCGCCTGAAAGCGCTGAACGCGATCGTCGACCCGTTCTTCGGAGCCGGGAACGACCTCGTCGTGCCGACGCGGGGCGTCTACGAGGCCGGGGAGTACCGGATCGCCGACCCGTTCGTGGTCCCGGCACCGAGCACCGTCGCGCACACGGCGTTCTTCGCCGACGCCCGGGTGCGGGCGACGATCGGCGAGTGGCTGCCGGGCGCGGTCACGGATTGATCCGGCGGGTCTCCTGCGGGTCGTCGGGCCGGTCCGGCTCGTCGTCCGGGCGGGAGCGGCCGTAGACCGTCGGCGAGTAGCTGGTGGGGCCGGGCGGCGGTTCCGGCGCGGAGTAGTTCGCGGGGTAGTTCGGCGCCTGGTGGGCGTCGTGGGCCGGGAACTGCGATCCGTAGGTGGACGGCGGGTACTGCGCGCCCGCGGAGCCCGGGTACGGCGACGCCGACGGGAACTGGGCCGAGCCGGGGCTCTGGGCGGGCCGGTCGTTGTTGTAGTCGGAGTAGTACGGCGTGGCCGGCGGCGGGTTGTCGGCGTTGGCCGGGCTGCCGGGCGGGGAGCCGACGAGCGTCGGGGAGTTCCCGGGCTCGTACGGGCCGGGGCTCGGCGGGCCCGAGCCGTAGGGGCTGGGTTCGTACGGCTTGGGTTCGTAGGGATTGGGCTCGTACGGATTGGGCCCGCCCGGGCCGGAGCCGTAGGTTCCCGGGGCGCCCGAAGTGGGGTTGTAAGCGGTGGGAGCGCCCGAGCCGGGGGCGGTGCCGCCGGGCCCGCCGGGCCCTTGCGGCCCTCCGGGGCCGTACGGGCCGGCGGCCGGTGCCGCGGCCGGTTCCGCTCCGCGTTGCTTGCGCCACCGCGCCGGAACGACGAGCGGCACGAGCAGCAGGAAACCGGCCAGCCACAGGTAGCCGGTGGGGATCGGCGACACCAGCGTCTGCTGGTCCGCCGTGCTCAGCACGTCTTTGCCGAGGTCGTACACCGGTGAACCGGACGACAGGCCGAGCGCGGAGACCGCCAGGAACCCGGCCCCCGCGATCACCGGCCCCACCGGCGAGATCCGGGGCACGAGCAGTACGCCGAGCGCGATGGCCGCCACCAGGAGCAGCCCGATACCCAGATATTTGTCGGTATCCGACGAGCCGGATAAGGCGAGCACCGACCGGGCCAGACGATTCGTGCCGAACGCGATCGCCACCCACACCACCGGGGCGAGAACGAGCGCGAGCACCAGACTGCCGAAGTGCCGCATAAGATCTCCCCGGGCCGACGTGGGTCAGGTGACAATCTTCCCGCCCCACGAAACCTCAGTCGAGCAACTGGGTGAGATGAGGGAAACGTCCGGCTACCGCGCCCGAGCGCAACCACTCCTCCCACTGCGGGTTGCGCCGCAGCTCCGCCACCGCCGCCCGCGCGCCCTCCAGGTCGCCCCGCCGGGCGGCCTCCAGCGCGGCGTGCATCGCCTTCGTGCTGTCGGGGGCCAGATCGGCCAGCGCGGCGCTGTCACCACCCTCGTAGCCCCGCTGGAGCGACAGCAGCTGCCGGAGCTGGGCGAGTGGATCCCGGGCGTGGTCGACCCGCAGATCCACCGCCACGCCGTCCCACGGCTCGGCCAACCGCTTGCCGCCGACGACGAGCAGCGACGCCGACTGGCGTCCGCGCAGATCCCCGCCGGCCGCCTCGCCGGCCTCCAGCGTGACGAGCAGCCGCTCGGCCAGCGGCAGCGGATTGCGCAGGTAAGCGTCGACCATCGCGTCCAGGACGTCGGGCGAGCGGAGCAGGTTCCCCTGGACGCTCCAGCCGTCGCCGTAGCGGTCGCCGCTGGCGGCGAGGCATTCCTCGCCGGTGTGCACTGCGACCGACCCGTCGGCGGCGAGGATCGCGACCTGGCGCCCGGCGGCCCCGGCGTCGCGGGAGAGCAGTGTGGGAAGCACCCGGCCGACCGGCACCCCGGCCTCCAGGCCGGCCAGCGCGTGCGGGCCGTACCCCCGGCGGGGCTGCGACTGGGTGACCACCACCCCGACACCGGCTTTGCCCCACGGCACGGCCCGGCCTACGGCGAGCACGCACGACGCCACCCCGACGCCCAGTTCTCCCGTGACCGGATCTCGTCCGACAACGGAAAAGGTCACGCGGTCAGCGTACGGCCCCGGTCAGCGCCCCCCGGCGCGGATCTTGCCCAGGATCCAGACGGCCTCGACGCCGTCACGCCAGGTGATCTTCTTGCCTTCGGCCCGGCCGCGGGCCCGGTAGTTGACCGGCACCTCGTACGGCCGGATCCCGCGGCGGAGCAGCTTGGCGGCGATCTCGGCTTCCATGCCGAAACCCGGTTCGCGGACGTCCAGGTCGCGGTAGAGCTCGAGCGGCATCAGCTTGAAGCCGGTCTCGAGGTCGGTGAGGTAGCAGTTGAACAGCACGTTGCAGGCGGTGGTGACGCCCCGGTTACCGAGGACGTACCAGTACGAGTAGGACGCGTGCGAGCCGAACGTGCGGGTGCCGAACACCACCTGGGCGTCGCCGTCGAGCACCGGTTGGACCAGCTTCGGGATGTCCTCGGGGGCGTACTCCAGGTCGGCGTCGCACACCACGACGTAGTCGCCGGTGGCCAGCGCGGCCGCGGTGCGCACGGCGGCGCCCTTCCCGCGGTTGAGCGGGTGCGACCCGACGATCATCCGGCTGTCGCCGATACCGGCGAGTGCCGCGGCGGTGCGGTCGCGGCTACCGTCGTCGACCACCACGAGCTCGACCGCACACGGATAGTCGACGTCGAGGACCCGCTTGATCGCGCTCGCAACCGTGCGTTCCTCGTTGAAGACGGGCATCAGGACCGACAGCTTCACGCGCTGAGTCTAGGGATTGCCGTCCACCTCAGGAGAGGTCCATGAGGGCACCGGTGCAATCGGGTGCAGTGTTACGGAAGGCTTCCATTGCCGCTTTGATTCTGATAGACACGTTATGTCCATATCTGGACGCACGGAAGGGGGTGGCATGGCACAGTCGTTGGTCGCAACGTGGTCGGTGGCTGAGTCGCCAGTGCCACTGGCTACGCGGCACCGACGTGCCGTGATGCCGGGCTCCGCCGATGTTCCCGGTAACCCGGGGCGTTGTGCGGGCGAGACCTCCAGCTGGAACGTCCGGTCCCGCCCGTCGTGCACGACGGAGCACGACGCCGGCTCGAGGAGGCGCCGTCAACGATCCGGAACGATCCGGGTCTCCGACGGCGGCTTATTAGCCGGTTTTGCCGAAGAGGCTGATCGCGGCACGCGGTAGACGATTCGGCGACACGGTCGAAGAGGTACTGCTCTCCACTCGATCCTCCCCAGGGGGTGGAGCCCCGTACTTCTTCCAGGAGATACCGGCCCCGGCCCGCTCACGAGCGGGCCGGGGTTCTTCCGTTCACGCGAGCCGCGCGGTGACCCGCTCCGTCCCGGCCACGTGGTCCACCCGGGCCGGGTCCGGGTGACGCAGCAACACCACCCCGCCGCCCACCACGAGCGGTGCCAGCAGCCAGTCGACCACCGACGGCTGCACCTTCTCGTCGGTCTCGACGAGCAACCGCCCGCCGGACCCCAGCCCTAGTTCGGCGGCGCGGGTCCGGGCGTCGTGCAGACCGGGACCCGTGGAGCCCACAGGGGCGTACGGCGTGAAGCGGTCGCCCTGGACGCGCACCTCGGTGGCGTAGTCGACCACGCCGGGCGGCACCTCGCGCAGCGGCATGGCCATCGGTGCCAGCGAGAGCGCCCAGATCTCTTCGACGCCGAAATCGGCTCCCAGCGCCACCGCTTCCGCGGCCCGGTCCGCCGCCGTGAAAACCACCCGCGGCTCGACGTCGGCCGAGAGGGCCGCCCCCGGTACGGGGGAGTACCCGACCGCGACCCCGGCCCGCCAGCACCCGAGCAGGACCACGGCGGTCTGCCAGTGCGCCGGCAGCAGCACCGCGGCCGTCGCCCCGGGCTCGACGCCGGTCTCCTGCAGCAGGTTCGCGGTCTTGGACACCCAGTTGTCGACGGTGGCGACGGAGAGCTCCACGCGCTCGCCGGTGCGGTCGTCGTACTGCGTGATCAGCGGACGCCCGGGGTCGGCTGCCAGCGCGCTCCGCAGCGCCGCGTCCGGTGACTCCATGGGTGCTCCTCGCCTCGTCGGTTGCCGAATCGTTGCACGCCCGGTGGGGACCGGGTGCACGGCCGCAACCCTTCTCAACCCGCAACCGACCGCGCCGACGGCTCATTCGTGGACGCCGATCCACGCCCGAAGCCCACACCGAAACGACGCGGGGGACCTGCTTCCATGGCTCGAAACACGACAGCGCGCCGCTGGGCACTCGCCCTGCCGGCCACGGTCGTCGCGGCAGTCGCCGGCGGCATCGCGCTCGCTCCGGCCGCCGCCCTGCCAGTGGCGGCCTCCGCCGCGACCGACGCCGTGATCGCCCCGGCCCCGAACGCCCCGGCCGCGAACGCCGCCGCTCCGACCGCGGCCGGCGACACGGCCGCCGCGAACGCCCCCGCCGCCGTTCAGACGGCCGCTGCCGTTCAGACGGCCGCCGCCGTCGCGGCCGGCACCACGGTCAAGGGCGCGGCGACGCCGGCCAAGGTCTCGGTGCGCACGGTCGCGCTCGGCAGCACCTCCCGCCCCGCCGGTTCCACCTCGGTGAGCACCGCCCAGCCGGCCGGTGTCCCGCTCGCCTTCGCCGCGGCCGCCGCCGCCGAGCCGGGCAGCACCCCGCGCGTCCTGCGCACGATCGCCTCCGGCACCCCGTTCTCGGCCGTCGGCGTCACCTGGCAGCGTGACCCGTCGCTGGGCCGGGTGAGCGTCGCCGTCCGCACCCGCACCGAGGCGTCCGCGCCCTGGTCGGCCTGGACCACCGCCGCCAACGGCGAGAACGACGACCGCAACGGCACCAACGCGATCCCGCTCGACGTCCGGGAGGGCCCCGGCCTGATCTGGACCGGCGACGCGGTGAGCGCCGAGGTCGTCGTCACCACGGTCGCCGGCCGCCAGCCCGTGGACGTCAAGGTCGACCTGATCGACCCGGGCGCGGACGTGCCCGCCGCCGGCGTGCCCGCCGACGTCGTCACCGACGGCGACGAGGTCGCCCAGTCCGACCCGCTCGTGCCCGCCGCCACCGCCCAGCCCACGCCCACCAGCTACGGCAACGGCGTCGTGAAGATCTACAGCCGGGCCGCCTGGGGCGCGAACGCCACCTACATGAAGTGGACGCCGGCCTACGCGCCGAAGGTCAACGCGATCGTCGTGCACCACACCGCGACCGCGAACAACTACACGGTCGAGCAGGTCCCGGCGATCATCCGCTCGATCTACTACTACATGGCCGTCACCGAGAAGTACGGCGACGTCGGCTACAACGTGCTCATCGACCGCTTCGGTCGGGTCTGGGAGGGACGCTACGGCGGTCTCACCCGCGCGGTCGTCGGCGCGCACGCCGGTGGCTTCAACTCCGGCACCAGCGGCATCGGCATCATCGGCGACCACACCAAGGTCGCGGTGAGCGCCGCCGCCAAGGAGGCCGTCGCCCGCTACTCGGCGTTCAAGCTCGGCACCGCGAAGGTCAGCCCGATCGGCACCACGAAGCTCACCGGTGGCCCGTCGACCAAGTTCAAGACCAAGACCACGCTCAACCTGCCGACGATCTACCCGCACCAGAGCACCAGCGCGACCACCTGCCCCGGCAAGTACGGCCTGGACGTCATGAGCTGGGTCCGTACCCGCTCGAAGGCCCTGGTCGCCGCGTACAAGCTCGGCTCGGCCACGCCGGCGCCGGTCGTCAACAAGCCCACCACCAATCCCACCACCAAGCCCACCACCAAGCCCACGCCCGCCAAGCCCACGCCCGCCAAGCCGACGACGCCCGCCAAGCCGACCACCCCGGCCACGCCCGCCAAGCCGGTCAGCCCGACCGCGAACCCCACCCCGGCCGCCACCACCGCGACCACGAACGGCGCGACCGTGTCCGAAGCCGGCGTCACCGTCTACGGCGCCGGCTTCGGCCACGGCCGTGGCCTGAGCCAGTACGGCGCCAAGGGCGCGGCCAACCAGGGCCTCGACGCCGCCAAGATCGTCGACTTCTACTACCCGGGCACGGTCGTGGCCACGAAGGGCAACCCGGCGCTGCGTGTCCGGCTGTCCGCGATCGACGCGGGCAGCTTCACGTTCGCCCCGGTCGCCGGCCTCGTCGCCACCGGTGCGGACAAGCGGAGCGTCGCGCTGGCCACCCAGGCCTGGAACGTCGCCCGCAGCGGCACCGGCTACGTCGTCAGCGCCGGGAGCGCGTCCTTCACGCTCGTCGCCCCGGTGACGTTCAGCGGGCCGAAGACCCTCAAGCTCACCTACGGCAAGGCCAAGGGCGACTGCCGCGGCGGCACGACGCTGACCTTCGACGGCACGCTCACCGCCCTGGTCTCCGACAACGCGTCCCGCTTCGTCGCGACGATGCCGATGGACACCTACCTCCGTGGCGTGGTGGCGTCCGAGATGCCCTCCAGCTGGCCCGCCGCCGCCCTCCAGGCCCAGACCCTGGCCGCGCGCACCTACGCGACCGCGAAGATCACCGCGAGCCGCTACTACGACGTGATCGACACTCAGGCCAACCAGTGCTGGGACGGTGCTCTCTCGGAGACCGCGGCCACCAACGCCGCGATCGCCGCGACCGCAGGCAAGGTGCTCACGGTCGGCGGCAAGGTCATCAGCGCCGAGTTCTCGTCCGACAGCGGCGGCTACACCGCTTCCGGCGGCGTCAGCTACCTGCCGGCGAAGGCCGACCCGTACACGCTGGCCGCCGGTTCGTCCGCGACCAACTGGACGAAGGTCGTCACCCCGGCCCAGCTGGCCACCGCGGCCGGTCTGACCAAGGTCACCGCGGTCGCGGTCACCAAGCGCACCGGCCTCGGCCTCTGGGGCGGTCGGGCCGAGACCGTGACGCTCACCGGCACGCTGTCCACCGGTAAGGCCACGACCGTGTCGCTCACCGGCGACGCGTTCCGGATCAAGCTCGGCCTGCGGAGTACCTATCTCGGCTTCGCCAAGTAACCGATACGGTGACCGTCGGGGGGCTTTCCGGCCCGGACAGGCGGTGCCGACCGTGCGGTGACGGATGCCTCCGCGGCGTACGCTCATACGCGCGGGAGGCCGAGTCCTCACCCGCAGCACGACGACGACAGGTCGACGAGGAGACAACAGGTGACAGGCGGCAACGGCCCTCGAGTCCTGGTCGACGCCACGGCGGTTCCGGCGGACCGTGGCGGGGTCGGGCGGTACGTCGACGGGCTGCTCCCGGCCCTCGGCCGAGCCGGCGCTGATCTGGCAGTCGTCTGCCAGCGGGCCGATGCGGAGCGTTACGGACGACTGGTGCCGAACGCGTCGGTGATCGCGGCTCCGGCGGCGGTGGCGCACCGCCCGGCGCGGCTGGCGTGGGAGCAGACCGGCCTGCCGCTGGTCGCCCAGCACGTCAACGCGGAGGTCGTGCACTCGCCGCACTACACGCAGCCGCTGCGGGTCTCCTGCCCGGTCGTGGTCACCGTGCACGACGCCACGTTCTTCACCGACCCGCGCCACTACGACAAGGGCAAGGGCGCGTTCTTCCGGTCGGCCACCCGCACCGCGATGCGCCGGGCGTCCCGGGTGATCGTGCCCAGCAAGGCCACCCGCGACGAGCTGATCCGCCTGCTGGACGCTGACCCGACGAAGCTCGACGTCGCCTACCACGGCGTCGACCCGCGGGTGTTCCACGTCCCCGACGACGCCGAGTGCGCCCGTGTGCGGGCCCGCCTGGGCATCGGGCAGGCCAGCTACGTGGCGTTCCTCGGGGCCCAGGAGCCGCGCAAGAACGTCCCGAACCTCATCCGCGGCTGGGCCCGGGCCTGCGCGCACCGGGAGGCGCCGCCGGCGCTGGTGATCGCCGGTGGCTCCGGCCACGACGAGGAGATCGACACCGCGATCGAGGAGATCCCGCCGCACCTGCGCCTGATCCGGCCGGGTTACCTGCGCTACGCCGACCTGCCCGGCTACCTGGGCGGCGCGATCATCGTGGCTTACCCGAGCCACGGTGAGGGCTTCGGCCTGCCGGTGCTCGAGGCGATGGCCTGCGGCGCCTGTGTGCTCACCACGCCGCGGCTGTCGCTGCCCGAGGTCGGCGGCGAGGCCGTGGCGTACACCGGGGAGGACGCCGACCAGATCGGCACCGACCTGGCCGCGTTGCTCGACGACCACGAGCGCCGGGCGCAACTCGGTGCGGCCGGCCGCGAGCGGTCGCTCGAGTTCTCCTGGGACGCCTCCGCGGAGGCCCACATCGCCAGCTTCACGAGAGCGGTTGCAGCGAGTTCATGAGCGTCGACGACCCCCTCCCGGAGGTTGCCTGATGAGCGGTGCGTTCTATCCAGTGATCCCTGCGGGGGGCAGCGGTACCCGGTTGTGGCCGCTGTCGCGGGCCGGGCACCCCAAGTTCCTCCACCAACTCACCGGCGGCGACCGGACGCTGATCCAGGAGACCGTCGACCGGCTCAAATACGTCTCGCTCCCCGGTGACACGTTCGTCGTCACCGGGGCCGCGCACGCCGCCGCGGTCGCCCGCCAGCTCCCCGAGGTGCCGGCGTCGAACATCGTCGTCGAGCCCGGTCCGCGTGAGTCCGGGCCGGCGATCGCGCTGGCCGCCGCGCTGATCCAGCGGCGCGACCCGGACGCCGTGATGGGCTCGTTCGCCGCGGACCACGTGGTTCGCGACGTCCGGACGTTCGTCACCACGGTCCGCACCGCGATCCGGACGGCGGCCGACGGCAAGCTGGTCTGCATCGGCATCACGCCGACCGGCCCCGAGGTCGGTTACGGCTACATCCGCTGCGGCGACCACCTGGCCACCGGCGCCCGCGCGGTCCTGGAGTTCAAGGAGAAGCCGTCGCTGGACGTCGCCGAGAGCTACCTCGCGTCCGGCGAGTACGTCTGGAACGCCGGCATGTTCGTCTGGCGGGTCGACGCGTTCCTCGGCGAGGTCCAGCGGCAGCTCCCCGAGCTGTACAGCGGCCTGATGAAGATCTGCGAATCCTGGGACCTGCCCCGCCGGGACGAGGTGCTGTCCGAGGTGTGGCCGCGCCTGCCGAAGATCTCGGTCGACCACGGGATCATGGAGGACGCCGCGGCGCGGGGTGGTGTCGCCGTCGTCCCGGCCGCGTTCGGCTGGAACGACCTGGGTGACTGGGACGGGCTCGCGGCCGTTCTGGAGCACGACGCCGAGGGCAACACGGTCGTCGGCACCGACGACCGGGTGATCATGATCGACACCAGCGGAGCGATGGTCGTCCCGAACTCGTCGCGGACGGTCGCGCTGCTCGGCATGCGCGACGTCGTCGTCGTGGACACCCCCGACGCGCTCCTGGTGTGCCCGCGCGACCGGGCCCAGGAGGTAAAGTCGCTGGTAGAGGCCTTGAAGAACAAAGGTGCGGGCAATCTCTGCTGAAGCGGTGCCGACTACTGCGCTCACCCGTGAGTGGAGTCCGCCGTACCCGCTGGACCTCCGGCGTTCGCTCGGGCACCTGGCCCGGGGCAAGGGTGACCCGACCCATCGCCTCGTCGACGGTGCGCTGTGGCGTACCGCGCCGACACCGGCGGGGCCGGGCACGATTCGGCTCCGCCGATCCGATCGCGTCGTCGCGGAGGCCTGGGGGCCGGGCGGCGAGTGGCTGCTCGAGCACCTCCCGCAACTGCTCTGCGTCGACGACGTGGTGGACGATTTCGCGGGCGTGCTGGACGCCGCCCCGCACCCGGTGCTGAGCGAGGCGTGGCGGCTGTGCGGGGGAGGCCTGCGGTTCCCGGCGACCCGGCTGCTGTTCGACCAGGTGTCGGTCGCGGTGCTGGAGCAGAAGGTCACCGGCATCGAGGCCCGGCGTTCCTGGCGTGAGCTGGTGTGGCGGTTCGGGTCGCCCGCGCCGGGGCCGGCGCCGAGCGGCCTGGCGGTGGCGCCGTATCCGGCCGACTGGCTGGCGATTCCCGACTGGGAGTGGCACAGGGCCGGCGTGGATCTGTCGCGGCGCCGGGCGATCCGGGCCGCGGCGACCGTGGCGGCCCGGTTGGACCAGCTGGTCGACCGGCCGGTCGCGGAGGCCGTGCGGGTGCTGTGCACGCTGCCGGGAATCGGGCCGTGGACGGCCGCGGAGGCGGTGCAGCGCGCGATGTCCGGCGCCGACGCGGTGAGCGTCGGCGACTACCACCTGCCGAACGTCGTCGGGTGGGCGCTGGTGGGCCGGAAGCTGGACGACGCCGGCATGCTCGAGGTGCTGGCCCCCTACGCGCCTCATCGGCAGCGGGCCATCCGCCTGGTGGAGGTGGGCCCCGCCGTCCGCCCCCCGAAACGCGGCCCCCGCTTCTCCCCCCGCGACTACCGCGCGTTCTAGGTCCGGTCCTGCGGCTCTCGCTCGCAACGGATCCGCCGGACGGGCTCCGGCCCGCGTCAGCGGGTCAGGAGGAAGGCGGAGGCGTCGCGCGCGGGGCGGTCGCGGGGCGGTTCGGCGGGGTAGCCGATCGCCACCGAGCCCATCGGGTGCCAGTCAGCGGGCAGGTCGAGCTCGGACCGGACCAGATCGGCGGCGAACATCGTCGAGGAGACCCAGCACGAGCCGATGCCTTCGGTGGCCAGCGCGACCAGGAAGTTCTGCACACCGGCGCCCATCGCCACCTGAAACATGGCCCGCTCGCTCGCCGCGCGGCGGGCGTCCGGGTAGGGGTGGGCGCCATCGAGCGCGAGCACCGGCACGACCAGCGCCGGAGCCTCCCAGAGCAGGTCGCCCCGCCGCAGCCGGCGCGCGATCGCGTCCTCGTCGAAGCCGTCCCCGCGCAGGTCGGAGGCCCAGGCTTCGCGCATCCCGGCCAGCAGGCGCTTCCGGACGTCGCCCGAAGCGACGTGGACGAAACGCCAGGGTGTGGTGTGGTGCGGTGCGGGCGCGGTGACCGCGGCGGCCACCGCGCGGGCGATCGCGTCGGCGGGCACCGGGTCGGGACCGAACACCCGGATCGAGCGACGCAGGGTCACGGCCTCGCGCTGGCCGAGCGCCCGCGCCTCGGCGGTACCGAGCGCGAACATGTCCTCCTCGAGGACGCGCACGAGGGCGGCCGCGCCGGGGCCGTCCTCGCCACCCACGTCGACGAGCGAGCGCACGCCCCGCACGACCGCCACCGGGACCCCGCCGGACTTGCCCTTCACGAGTTCGGCCGCGGCCGCGATCTGATCGGCGTCGGCCACCACGGTCATGGCCAGGTCGTTGCCGTGGTTGTCGGTCTGGCCGCGAAGGTCACGCAGGGGACGCAGCCCGGCGGCGCCGATCGCCACGTCCGCGACGCCGACGCGCCAGGGGCGGCCCATCGTGTCGCTGACGATCACGCCGACGTCGACGCCGAGAGCGTGCTTCAACCCGGCGCGCAGGGTGCGTGCCGAGGCGTCGGAGTCCTCCGGGAGCAGCGCGACGACGTCCTGGCCGACGTTCGACGTGTCGACGCCGGCCGAGGCCAGCACCAGGCCCTGCGGGGTGCGGACGATGCGGGTGCGACCGCGGGTGGCGACCACGGCCGTGGTTTGGCCGTCGATCGCGGCTTCCCGCGCGGCCTCCCGGTCGTCGCCGACCGGTAGCAGCCTGCCCTCCGCCTTGCTGACGATCTTGCTGGTCACCACGAGCACGTCGCCGTCGACCAGCCACGGCGCCGCCGTGCTGATCAGCGCGGCGAGATCGGTCCCGGGCCCGACCTCCGGAAGACCGGGAACAGGAAGGACTCGCACGTCCGCCGCCCGCGCACCCGCCCCGCCCTCGGGCGCGGCCGAAGCAGGCGGCCCGACCGGGACGGTCATCGGGGGAGCCCGGCGACGGCAGCGGCCTCGGCGACCATCTCGGCGGTGGTCGGCGGGTCGGTCATCCAGAGCGGCACCGCGCGGACGTCCGCGCCGAAGAGCACGGTGCCGGCGTCGGTGGTGTCGACGAGCCAGCCGTCGAGCAGGCCACCGTATGCCCGCGCCCCGTAGTGCGCGCCGACCCCGGCCGCGGAGATCTCCACCCCGACCACCGGCAGACACTTCTCCGCCATGCCCCGCACCGGCGCTCCACCGATGATCGGCGAGACCCCGACGATCTTCGCCGGCGCGGCGAGCAACGCCGCCCGGATGCCCGGCACGGCCAGGATCGTGTCGATGCTCACTACCGGGTTGCTCGGCGCGAACAGGATCAGGTCGGCGGCGGCGATCGCCTCCACCACCCCGGGCGCCGGCTTCGCATCCTCGATCCCCACCTGGACGAACTGGTCGGCCGCCAGGGCGGCCCGGTAGCGCACCCACCACTCCTGGAAGTGCACGGCCCGCCGCCGCACCCCGGCGCCCTCGAGTTCCTCGGCCAGCACGACGTGCGTCTCGACCCGGTCGTCGCTCATCGGCAGCAGCCGCACGCCGGGCTTCCAGCGGGCGCACAGCGCCTCGGTGACCGCCGAAAGCGGATACCCGGCGTCGAGCATCCGGGTCCGGACCAGGTGCGTCGCGATGTCCCGGTCGCCGAGCCCGAACCAGGTCGGCTCCGCGCCGTACTCGGCGAGTTCGTCCTTCACCGCCCAGGTCTCGCCGACCCGCCCCCACCCGCGTTCCTCGTCGTGCCCGCCACCGAGCGTGTACATCACGCTGTCGAGGTCGGTGCAGATCCGCAGGCCGTGCAGCGTGACGTCGTCAGACGTGTTCACGATCGCGGTGATCTCGGGCTGGTCGTCCCGCTGACCCGCCCATTCCCGGACGCCCTGGAGGAAACGAGCCCCGCCGATGCCACCGGCCAGTACGACAATGCGCATTCTCCCATCGTTGCGCACGCCACCGGCAACGGTTGCCCGGGGCGTTCGCTCGCACCTTTCGGCAGTGTTGTGCCAGGCTGGCGGCTGAACCGATATGCGGAGAACATGGCGTCGAAGGAGAAGACCGTGTCGTCCACCGAGGCCCAAACGCCTGTCCAGGCCGTCGTCGAGCGGTTAAGAGGACCGGCAGCGGTGCTGCTCCTGGCGGTCAACGGCGTCCTGTTGCTCGTCGGGTTGCTGGCGATCGCGACGTCGTCGCTCGACCTCAGCGACGCGCTGGCCGCCTCGCGCGGGTCGTTCCTGGGGTTGACCCAGGTCGTGCTGCCCGCCGTCGCGGTGCTGCTGGTCGCCGTCGTGCGCCCCACCAAGGACAAGCTCGTTCCGCTGGTCAGCATGATCGCCCTGGCCGAGCTGGCCTTCTCGGCCCTGCTCGGGCTGATCACGAGCGCCAGCATCTTCGGCGCCTCGTACTCCACGGCCGGCTCGAAGTTCGCGTCGTTCCTCGAGGGGCTCGCGTGGATCGCCTTGACGGCGGCGGTCGCGTTCTTCGCCCTGCAGGTGATGATGGCGGCGCGCGGCGCGGCGGCTCCGGCCGGTGCGCAGGGTGGCTACGGCGCCTACCCGGGCGCCCAGGGGCAGGGGTACGACACCGGGGCTCGCCCGGCGGCTCCCTACGGTGGCCAGGCCGGCTACCCGGGCCAGGCTCAGCCCGGTCAGGCCCAACCGGGTCAGGAGTGGCCCGGTCAGCAGCAGAACCAGCCCGGTCAGGACTGGCCCGGTCAGCAGCCGGCGCAGCAGCCCGGCCAGGACTGGGGCCAGCCGGTTCCCTCCGGCCAGCCCACCCAGGCCTGGAACGCCCAGCCGTCCTGGCCCGGACAGCAGCCCGGCCAGCCCCAGCCCGGGCAGCCCCAGCCCGGGCAGTGGCCGAGCCAGGCCCCGACGTCCGGTCAGCCCGCCTCGTACGCCCAGCCCAGCTCGGGTGTGCCCTACGGCCAGCCCAGCTCCGGCGTGCCCTACGGCCAGCAGCCCAGCTCGGGCGTCCCGTACGGCTACCAGGGTCAGCAGCCGGGCTACGGCTCCGCCCACCAGGCCGCGCCCACCAGCGGATTCCCGCAGCCGACGAGCGGTTACCCGGCCCCGAACAGCCAGGAGACGAACATCGTCAACGTGAACGACCTGCTGCCGCCGGACCAGCAGCAGCACCGCGGCCCCCGGCACGGGGAGTAACCCGCACCACAATCGCCCCTCGGTCAACCGGGCTCGCGGCGGCATATGGTGGCCGACATGGTCGAGGTCACGCGCCCGAACGTCCCTTCCAGTAGCCCGGACGACCGAGGACTGAAACGCGCGCTGCGGCGTGCCCGGGACGGCGTGAGCCTCGACCCGGGCGAAGCCGCCACGCTGCTGCGTGCCCGCGGGGACCAGCTGGACGAGCTCCTGACGATCGCGTCCCGGGTGCGTGACGCTGGGCTCGTCGACGCCGGCCGCCCGGGGATTGTCACCTACTCCCGCAAAGTGTTCATCCCGGTCACCCGGCTGTGCCGGGACCGGTGCCACTACTGCACGTTCGCGACCGTGCCGCACAAGGTGCCGCACACGTTCCTCGATCGGGACGAGGTCGTCGCGATCGCGAAGGCCGGCGCGGAGCAGGGCTGCAAGGAGGCCCTGTTCACGCTCGGCGACCGCCCCGAGGAGCGGTGGCCGGCGGCCCGGGAGTGGCTGGATTCGCGCGGTTACGCGTCCACCCTGGATTACGTCCGGGCCTGCGCGATCGCCGTGCTCGAAGAGACCGGGCTGCTGCCGCACCTCAACCCCGGCGTGATGAGCTGGGCCGAGTTGCAGCGGCTCAAGCCAGTCGCGCCCAGCATGGGCATGATGCTCGAGACCACGGCGACGCGGCTGTGGAGCGAGCCGGGCGGCCCGCACTACGGCTCGCCCGACAAGGAGCCGGCCGTCCGGCTGCGCGCGCTCACCGACGCCGGCCGGGTCGGAGTCCCGTTCACGACCGGGATCCTGGTCGGGATCGGCGAGACGCACGAGGAGCGGGCCGAGTCGCTGTTCGCGATCCGGGCGTCGGCCCGCGAGTACGGGCACATCCAGGAAGTCATCATCCAGAACTTCCGGGCCAAGCCCGACACCGCGATGCGCAACGAGCCCGACGCGGACTTCGACGACTTCCTGGCCACCGTGGCCACCGCCCGGCTCGTGCTCGGCCCGAAGATGCGCCTGCAGGCCCCGCCGAACCTGCTCGACGACCTGCACACCCTGCAGGCGAAGGGCACCGAGGACGAGTACTCGCTGCTGCTGCGCGCCGGCATCGACGACTGGGGCGGCGTCTCGCCGGTGACCCCGGACCACGTGAACCCCGAGCGCCCATGGCCGCAGATCGAGGAGCTCGCCCGGCGCACCAGGAACGCCGGGTTCGAGCTGAAAGAGCGGCTCACCGCCTACCCGAAGTACGCGCTCGCGGGCGAGCCGTGGATCGACCCCCGGGTCGGGGGCCACCTGCACGCGCTGATGGACCCCGAGACCGGGCTCGCGAACGAGAAGGCGATGCCGGTGGGACGGCCCTGGCAGGAGCCGGATCCCGCGCTGCTGGAGACGATGGGCCGGGCCGACCTGGGCACCACGATCGACACGACCGGCCGCACCGAGGACCGGCGTACCGACTTCTCCACGGTCTACGGCGACTGGGAAGCCGTCGCGGAGCACGTCGAGACCCCGCTCGTCGCCGCCCCCGAACGGCTCGCGGCCGACGTCCGCAGAGGCTTGGACATCGCGGCCACGAACCCGGCCGCACTGCTCGACGAGGCGAACACCGACGCGGCGCTGGCGCTCTTCGCGGCCGAGGGCGCAGCCCTCGAGACCCTGACGAAGCTCGCCGACGACCTGCGTAAGGAGGTCAACGGCGACGCGATCACCTACGTGGTGAACCGGAACATCAACTTCACGAACGTCTGTTACGTCGGGTGCCGCTTCTGCGCGTTCGCCCAGCGGCGTACCGACGCCGACGCCTACCGGCTGTCCAACACCGAGGTGGCCGACCGGGCCGCGGAGGCCTGGGCGCTCGGCGCCACCGAGGTCTGCATGCAGGGCGGCATCGACCCGGAGCTGTCCGGACGGGGCTACGCCGACCTGGTGCGTGCGGTCAAGGAGAAGGTCCCGGGCATGCACGTGCACGCGTTCTCGCCGATGGAGATCGCGACCGCGAGCGCCAAGGCGAACATGTCGGTGCACGACTGGCTGGTGATGATGAAGGAGGCCGGGCTCGACACGATCCCCGGCACCGCGGCCGAGATCCTCGACGACGAGGTCCGGTGGGTGCTCACCAAGGGCAAGCTGCCTGCGGCCGAGTGGATCGAGATCGTGTCCACCGCCCACAAGCTGGGCATCCGCTCGTCGTCGACGATGATGTACGGGCACGTCGACCACTCGGGGCACTGGCTCGGCCACTACCGCACGCTGGCCCGGATCCAGGACGAGACCGGCGGTTTCACCGAGTTCGTCCCGCTGCCGTTCGTGCACCACAACGCCCCGATCTACCTGGCCGGCATCGCCCGCCCGGGGCCCACGAACGCGCAGAACCGGGCCGTTCACGCGCTCGCGCGGCTGGCCTTCCACGGGCGGATCGACCACATCCAGTGCTCCTGGGTGAAGCTCGGCGACAACGGGTCCGTGCAGATCCTCAACGGCGGCTCCGACGACGTCGGCGGCACGCTGATGGAGGAGACGATCAGCCGCATGGCCGGCTCGGAGAACGGCAGCGAACGCAGCGTCGAGGAACTCACCGCGATGGCGGCGGCCGCCGGACGCCCGGTCCGGCAGCGCACCACCACCTACGGCGAGGTCCCGTCCCGCCCGACGCTCACGCTCGCGTAAGCCGCCGCAGGAGGCCCCGGATCTCCTCGACGAGGAGATCCGGGGCCTCCACGCTGGTGTCGCGCGGCCCGCGACGGCTGAGCCGCCCGGCGGTCAGGGCTGGGCGGCCACCGGCGGGCGGAGCGGGAGCCGGGCGGTGGCGGTGGTGCCCTGCTCGCCCCGGGAGCGCAGCTCCAGCGTGCCGCCGTGTCTGGCCAGCACCGTGGTCGCGATCGCCAGGCCGAGGCCGGTGCCGCGGATCTTCCGCTCGGTGCTGCGGCTTCCCCGGCGCAGGCGGCGGGTCACCAGCTCGAGCTCGTTGTCCGGGATGCCGATCCCGCTGTCGGTGACCGTCAGCGCGAGCGCGTGGCCGGACAGGTCGAGCGACACCTCCACGTCCCCGCCTTCGGGGCTGTAGCGGACCGCGTTGTCGATCAGGTGGTCGACCGCCTGCCGGAGACGCTCGGGGTCGGCGACCAGCGGAGCGTCGGTCGGCAGCTCGGCGTGGAGGCGTACGCCCTGTTCGTCGGCGAGGTCCCGGTAGCCGTCGAGGGCCTCCCGGACGATCGTCGCGAAGTCGGTCGGCACCAGCTCCAGCATCGTGTGACCGGAGTCGAGCGCCGCCAGGTCCAGCAGGTTCTCCACGATCGCCAGCAGCAGGCGCGTGTTGCGCTCGACGACCTCCAGCATCGGGCGGACGCCCCCCAGCGGCTCGTCGTCCTCGGACTCGTGCAGCAGTTCGGTGTACGCGGCGATCGACGTCAGCGGCGTCCGCAGCTCGTGGCCGACGAGCGCGATGTACTCCTCCTCCGAGCGGGCCAGCCGGGCCGCGTACCCCTCGGCGCGTCGACGTTCGAGGGACTGCCCGATCTGCGCGGCGATGCCGAGCAGCACCGCGATCAGCGAGCTCTCCGGCTCCTCGGCGTGGGCGGAGAAGAACGCGAGGACGCCTATCGTCTTCTCGCCGCCCCGTACCGGCACGGCCAGCGCCGCGTGCAGCCCGCAGCCGGCCGCGACCGGGTCGGCGAGCGGGCCGGACGCGATGTCGGGCACCCAGACCGGGTTCCCGCTCTTCCAGACGCTGCCGGTCAGCCCGGCGCCGGTGTCGACGTGGTCGGGCATGCGCGGGATCGGCGCCCGCCCCGGCTGGTCCCAGCGGGCCACCGGGGCCAGTGCGCCGGACAGGTCGTCGGCGAGCCAGAGCTCGGCGTGCGGCCAGTGCAGGCACTCGCCGATCGCGGCGAGCACGTTCCCGCCGGCCTCGGACAGATCGCTGCTGTCGACGAGCGCCTGCGCCGCGGCCAGCTCGCAGGCCTGGAGTTGCTCGGCGCGGCGGCGCTGGGTGATGTCCTCGGCGGTGATCACCGCTCCGACCCGGTCGCCGACGACGTCGACCACCGGCTGGCCGTTGATCGAGAGCACCCGCGGACGCCGGCCCGGCGCGAGCACCAGCACGTCGACGTCGCGCAGGCGTTCCCCGCGCAGCGCACGGCGCAGCGGTACCTCGTCGGCGGTGAACAGCCGGCGGTCGGGGTGGAACAGGTGCAGCGCGCCCGGCCAGTCGTCGGGTTCGACGTCGGTGCGGTCGCCGTCCTCGACGCCGAGCATGTTCCGCAGCGCCTGGTTGAACACGATCAGCCGGCCGTTGCGGTCGCAGGCGGCGACACCGGTCTGCAGGCTGGTGAGCAGTCCGTCGGTGAACGAGTGGATCTCGTCCAGGCCGTCGGTGGTGAGTTCGGCGATCGTGTCGGGGACCGGGACGGACCGGCGTTCCCGGTCGATCTCGCCCGCGAGCCCGGCCGTCAACAGCTGCGCCGCGTCGTCGATCACGGTCAGCTGCCGCGCCGACCACTCCCGTGGCAGGTGGTCGCCGATCGCGAGCACACCGACGACCAGATCCTCCGCGTCCCGGATCGGGAAACCGACGTACGCGCCCAGGCCGTGCTTGCGTACCGCAGCGGTCTCGGCGAACCGCCGGTCCTGGGTGGCGTCGCTGACGATGATCGGGATCCCGGCCGCGACCACGGCCTCGCACAGCGACCGTTCGGCGGCGATCTCCGCCGGGCCCGCTCCGGTGCGCCCGGCGCCGAACGACCCCAGGACGAACTGACGCTGGACGTGGACGAGCGAGATGAGCGCGTTCGGCGCTCCGCAGGCCTCGGCCACGAGCCGCGCGAGCTGGTCGGCGAGGCAGCGCGACGCCAGTGCGTGCGCGCGTTCGACGGCCGCGATGCGATCGGGTGCGCCCAGCACCGAGTCTCGGCTGGGCCAATACCCGCTCATCGGACGTTCCACCCCGGCACCCCCCATGCTGGTGATACACGCACAATAAGCCCTGTATGTCGGTTTTGGTTAACAACCTTCGCGGTTGGTGCTCTCGGTGCGCGCAGAGGCCTGGGAAATGCGAAGAGGGCTGTTCCCGCTGGGCGGGGGTTCGACCCTTTTTGCCGGGGTGGGTTCCCTCACCCGGGCTGACACATGATAAAAATGCACATATCGGATCAAAATGTCTCTTGACGGGACCGGCATTACACGCGTGTAATTCCCAATGGGGATAGTCAATATCGCCTTCCACAGGGGGTTCGACGCGCCAGCCGCGCGGCCGGCGTACGAGTGGAGGAGGCAGGGAAGTGGCCGCAGAAGTGATCACCGATCTCGTGACCGGTGACGCACCTGAGTGGCAGGATCGCGCGCTCTGCGCGCAGACGGACCCGGAAGCGTTCTTTCCGGAGAAGGGCGGTTCGACCCGCGAGGCCAAGCGCATCTGTACCGGGTGCGAGGTCAAGGCGGAGTGCTTGGAGTACGCGCTGGCGCACGACGAACGCTTCGGGATCTGGGGCGGTCTCTCGGAGCGCGAACGGCGCAAGTTGAAGAAGCGGGTCATCTGACCACACCCGACGGTCCCTCGTGCGACTGACCGGGGTGGGTAGGTCGCCGATCGATTGTCCACCTTGACTTGCAGCGGCGGACGGGCTCAGCCCGTCCGCCGCTCACATGTGGACAGTCCCCACCAGAGCGACGCCGGCCGCCAGCACGACGGCCACGAGGACGCCGACGCGCGCCGGTGTGGGGCGGACGTGTCTCCCGAGACCGGCGGACGCGGCGGCGTCGATCGCCGCGCCGAGCACGATCGCCGCGGCCGGGAGCGCGAACAGCAGGAGCGGGGTCCTGGCCGGTCCGGCCACTGCGGCCACGACCGCGCAGCCCAGCACCACCAGCGCGAACGGCCGCAGCCAGCGCACGAGGGTTCCGGCCGCCGCACCCACCACGACCACCCCGCCGACGATCAGGTCGACCGCGACCGGGGCGATGTCCGGAGCGGGCTGGTGGAACCCGAAGCCGTCGCCGGTGACGACCGCGAACAGGCCCGCCGCGAGCACGCTCAGCGTGGCCACGCCGGCGATCCGGGTCGCGACCGGCCAGCCGGCCCCGAGGTCACGGTCGGCCAGCAGCACCGCGACGGCCAGAACCGCGATGGGGACGACGAGCGGCGCGGTCGCCAACGCGATCAGCAGGCACAGCGCCGCCGCCACCAGCGCCGGACGCCGCCGCGTCCGCGTGCTCGCGAGCAGCGCGGCGGCCAGCAGCCAGGCGACGGCCAGGTTGATCGGCACGACCAGGCGGTGACCGGCCATCGCCCACGGCAGTGCGGCGGTGACGACCGTCGCCACCGCGAGGGCGGGCAGGCTGAGCCCGACGCGTCGCGCCAGCCCGCCGGTGCACAGGACGGTGGCGACGGCCGCCATCACCATCAGCGCCCGGGCCGCGGTGAGCGCGCTGGGGAAGTCCCAGACGGCGTTCCAGGCCGCGATCTGCAGCGCCGCCGCGGTGTCGGCGCCCGCCCCGAGCGACTCCGCCGACCGGAGCAGCGACAACTCGGCCGCGCCGGGCGGTGGGTCGGTCAGCGGCCCGGCGCGCCACGCACCGGCGTACGCCAACCCCGCCGACCCGAGCACGATCACCGGGCCCGGCCACCGGCGCGGAGCGCTCCGCGGTGCGAGCACCGGGAGCCGGTTGCCCCGGCGGGCGATCTCGTGCCGGCCGCGATAGCTCGTCGGCGCGGAGGTCATCGCGGTCTCCCCGAAACGTGAATACGAATCGGGTTCAATGATCCGCCCCGCAGGGCCTTCGTGGGCCCGGATGTCCATCAAGAGGGCCGTTCGGGGGCGCGAACGAGCCGATCAGTGACCGGGCGGGTCCACGTCGTCCGGGTCGAGGCCGAGCAGGTTCGCCACCTGTTCGACGACGACGTCGTGCACCAGGTCGGCGAGGTCCTCGCGGTCGTAGGCGCGGGCCTCCAGCGGCCGCCGGTAGACGACGATGCGCGGGGGAGTGCTGCGCCCCCGCCCGCCGTCGCGACCCGGCAGCAGACGCGCCAGCGGCACGTTGCCGTCCTCCAGCACGTCCGAGTCGTAGGACGGCAACTCCGGCGGGACGTCCTCGACGGCGAACTCGACGTCGCGCAACTGGGTGGACCAGCGCGGCTCGAGGTGCTCGACGGCGTCAAGCACGAGGTCGTCGAAGATCTGCGCGCGGCTGCGCGAGAGCGGAACGGTGGCGGGAACCAGCCGCCCGCGCATGCCTCGGCCGCGCCGATCACGGCGGGACGCGCCGGGTCGGCGCCGGTGCTCGGCGGCAGAGGGCATGACAGAAGGATAGTGCCCGCCGGAGGGCCGTGCGCCGGGCGTTTCACCCCGCTTGATCCACGACACACCCGCCACGCCGGAGCCGACCGTTGGCGCAGGAGCCCGCCGCCCGATACCGTTCCGCCGTGAGGTCTCACCGGCGCTGCTCAAAGAACGGCTGTTCCCAGCCTGCGGTGGCGACGCTGACCTACGTGTACGCGGAGTCCACTGCGGTCATCGGTCCACTCGCCGTATCGCACGAACCGCATACCTACGACCTCTGCGAAGGCCACGCCGAGCGCCTCACCGCGCCGAAGGGCTGGGACCTGGTGCGGGCCGAGGGCGACTGGGCGGCTCCGCCGCCGAGCAGCGACGACCTGGCCGCCCTGGCCGACGCCGTGCGCGAGGCCGCCCGCCCGGCCACCGCCGAGGCCCCGGCCAAGGACGGCTCGTCGCAGGTCGGCCGTCGTGGGCACTTGCGCGCTCTGCCGAATCCCCGTTGAGGCGGCCCGACTAGGCTCGCGAGCATCGCACCGCATCGTAAGGAGCGCGCTCTGTGTCCTCGCATGACCTGTCCGGCCTGGTCAAGGCGTACGACGTCCGAGGCGTGGTACCCGAGCAGTTCGACGAAACCGTCGCGCGGGCCCTGGGTGCCGCGTTCGGGCAGCTCGTCGGCGGTGAGGGCGCTACCGCCGTCGTCACCGCGCACGACATGCGCGAGAGCTCGGTCCCGCTCTCCCGGGCGTTCGCCGAGGGGGTGCTGAGCCAGGGTCTCTCGGTCGTCGAGGCCGGCCTGGGCTCCACCGACCTGCTGTACTTCGCCGCCGGGCACCTGAACCTGCCCGGCGCGATGTTCACCGCGAGCCACAATCCGGCGCAGTACAACGGGATCAAGCTCTGCCGGGCCGGTGCGACGCCGATCGGGCAGGCGTCCGGGCTGACGACGATCCGGTCGGAGGCCGAGAAGTTCCTCGACGAGGGCATCACCCCGGCCGGAGCGGTCGGCGAGATCAGCCGCGTCGACCTGCTCGGCGAGTACGCGAAGTACCTGCGCTCGCTGGTCGACCTGAGCGGCGTCCGCCCGTTGAAGGTCGTCGTCGACGCCGGCAACGGCATGGGCGGCTACACCGTGCCGGTCGTCCTCGGTGAGGGCCTGCCGCTGGAGATCGTCCCGCTCTACTTCGAGCTCGACGGCGATTTCCCCAACCACGAGGCCAACCCGCTGGACCCGGCGAACCTCGTCGACCTGCAGAAGGCCGTCGTCGAGCACAAGGCCGACATCGGGCTCGCGTTCGACGGCGACGCCGACCGCTGCTTCGTCGTCGACGAACGGGGCGAACCGGTGAGCCCGAGCGCGATCACCGGGCTGGTCGCGGTTCGCGAGCTGGCCAAACACCCCGGCGCGACGATCATCCACAACCTGATCACGTCGCGCGCCGTCCCCGAGATCGTGCGCGAGCACGGCGGGAACCCGGTGCGCACCCGCGTCGGCCACTCGTTCATCAAGGCGCAGATGGCCGAGAGCGACGCGGTCTTCGGCGGCGAGCACTCCGCCCACTACTACTTCCGCGACTTCTGGCGCGCCGACACCGGGATGCTGGCGGCGATGCACGTGCTCGCCGCGCTCGGTTCGGACACGGCTCCGCTCTCGGCCATCGGCGCCGAGTACGAGCGGTACGCGGCGTCCGGTGAGATCAACTCGGTCGTGGCCGACCAGGCCGCGGCCACGCGGAAGGTCCTGGCGGCGTTCCCCGGCACCGAAGTGGACGAATTGGACGGAACCACCGTCAGTCTTCCGGACGGCGCATGGTTCAACCTGCGGGCGTCCAACACCGAGCCGCTGCTCCGCCTCAACGTCGAGGCGGCCACGCCGGAGCGGATGACCGAGGTCCGCGACCAGGTACTCGCGCTTGTCCGCTCAACCCAGGAGAAATCGTGACATCCGATACCGCTCTCATAGAGCTCTTGGACATCCTGGCCTGCCCCAGCGACGACCACGCACCGCTGCGGCTGGACGAGGAGACGGGCGAGCTGGCCTGCACGGTCTGCGACCGGTCGTACCCGGTCCGGGACGGCATTCCCGTGCTCTTGCTCGACGAGGCCCGCCACCGGGGTGACGCCAAGTGACCGCGCAGATCGACGAGAGCCGCCTCGACGACACCGACGTCCTGTCCGGTGCCGACCCGGCCGAGATGCTCCGGGCCACCGCGGGCGCCGGCCCGCAGCTGCGTGAAGCCGTCTCGCTGGCCGCCGAGGCCGGCCTGCACGTCCTGTCCGAGGAGATCCGTCCCCGCGCGCTCGTCGTCGCCGGCGTCGGCACCGCGGCGCGCACCGGCGACGTGCTGAACGCGGTCGCCGGGCCGCGCTGCCCGGTGCCGGTCATCCTGCACCGCAGCCGGGGCGTGCCGGGCTGGGTCGGTGCCGCCGACGTCGTGATCGCGGTGTCCGCGTCCGGGCGCAGCCCCGAGGCGCTGGCCGCCGCCGAGGCCGCGATGCACCGCGGTGCCCGCCTGGTCGCGATCGGTGCACCCGACAGCGAGCTGCAGTCGATGGCCGAGCGCGCCCGGGCGCTGTTCGTCCCGGTGCCGCGTCGCCGCCCCGCCCGGGTGGCGTTCTGGTCGCTGGCCGCCCCGGTGCTGCTCGCCGGGCGTGCGCTGGGCATGTGCCAGGTCGCCGAGGCCGACTTCGCCGAGACCGCGACCCGGCTCGACAACGACGCCGACCGCTGCCGCCCGACCGCCGAGTCGTTCGTCAACGAGGGCAAGTCGCTGGCGATCGAGCTGGCCAACACGATCCCGGTCGTCTGGGGCACGTCGGCGCTGGCCACGGTCGCCGCGAACCGCTTCGCCGACCAGCTGGCCGCCAACGCGCGCTACCCCGCCATCGCCGGCAACCTGGTCGAGGCCGGCCGGGGTCGCGTCGGCCTGATCGACGGGGTGTTCGGCTCGCTCGCCGACGAGGCCGACGACTTCTTCGCCGACCGGGTCGACTCGGCCGGAACCACAAAGCTGCGCCTGGTCCTGCTGCGCGACGACGGCGAATCCGAGGTGGACGCAGCTCGTGCCACCGCGATTGAGAATTTGGCCCGGGAACGGGGTATAGGCGTCAGCGTGCTGAACGCGGAGGGTGGCTCCGAGCTCGAGCGGCTGGCGTCGCTCATCGCGGTGCCCGACTTCGCGTCGGTCTACCTGGCCCTGTTGCACGGTCTCGATCCGATCGCGGTTCGGGCTGTGTCCGAACTGAAGGAGCGGACCAACGCGTGAGCGCTGAAGGCGGCGTCAAGGCCATCGTCGCGGCCCTGATCGCCAACCTGGGCATCGCCCTGACCAAGCTGGTGGCGTGGCTGCTGACGGGTTCCTCGTCGATGCTCGCGGAGTCGATCCACTCACTGGCCGACTCCGGGAACCAGCTGTTGCTACTCATCGGTGGTCGGCGGTCGAAGAAGCCCGCCACCCCCGAGCACCCGTTCGGCTACGGCCGCGAGCGGTACATCTACGCGTTCATCGTCTCGATCGTGCTGTTCAGCGTCGGTGGCCTGTTCGCGCTGTACGAGGGCTACCACAAGATCCGGGAGCCGGAGGCGTTCCACTCGTGGCAGTGGGTGCCGGTCGCGGTGCTCCTGGTGGCCATCGCGCTGGAGAGCTACTCGTTCACGACCGCGTTCCGCGAGACGAACAAGACCCGCGGTTCGTCGTCGCTGATCACGTTCATCCGCCGGGCGAAGGCGCCCGAGCTGCCGGTGGTGCTGCTCGAGGACACCGCGGCGCTGCTCGGCCTGGTGTTCGCGCTGTTCGGCGTCAGCCTCACGCTGCTGACCGGCAACGGCATCTGGGACGGCGTCGGCACGATCATGATCGGCGTGCTGCTCGTGCTGGTCGCGGTCTTCCTCGCGATCGAGACGCAGAGCCTGCTGCTCGGTGAGGGCGCGAACCCCGAGGACATCCGCAGGATCGAGGCCGCGATCCTGTCCGACGGCGGCACGGTCGAGCACATCATCCACATGAAGACGCTCTACCTCGGGCCGGACGAGTTGCTGGTGGCGGCCAAGATCGCCGTCCACCACGACGACACCGCGGCCACGGTGGCCGACGCGATCGACGCCGCGGAGTCGCGCATCCGGAAAGCCGTGCCGGTCGCCCGGGTGATCTACCTGGAACCCGACATCTACCACGCGAACAAGGCGAAGCCCGAGCCGGCGGAGGCGGTCGCGTCGGGCGGGGAGGAGGGCGCGGCTCATGGAGCTGCTCACTAACCCGATCCGCACGTACGCCTGGGGTTCGCGGTCGGCGATCGCCGGGGTGCAGGGCCGCCCGGTGCCCAGCGCGGAGCCGGAGGCCGAGCTGTGGATGGGCGGTCACCCGTCGGCGCCGTCGCGGTTGACCAGGGACGGCGTCGAGCGTGGCCTCGACGCGCTGGTCGCGGCCGACCCGCAGCGTGAGCTCGGTTCGGCCGACGCGCCGGGCGCCCGGGTGCCGTTCCTGCTGAAGCTGCTCGCGGCCGAGACACCGCTGTCGCTGCAGGCCCACCCGAGCGACTCGCAGGCCCGGGCCGGTTTCGCGGCCGAACAGGCCGCCGGGCCCCCGATCGGCGACCCCCGGCGCAACTACGTCGATCCGCACCACAAGCCCGAGTTGATCTGCGCGGTCGGCCAGTTCTCCGCGCTCTGCGGGTTCCGGTCCCCGGTGCGGTCGGTGGCCGTGCTCACGCCGGTCGTCGCCGAGATCCCCGCGCTGCGCGCGCTCGTCGACGCGCTCCGCGCCTCGCCCGACGGCTCCGGTCTCCGTGCGTTCGTGGCCGGGCTCTTCGGCCTTCCCGACGCCGGGACCGTCGCCGATTCGTTCGCGGACGCGTGCCGCAAGCCACCGCCCGGAAACGACGACGCGGCGGCCGACCACGAGCTCGCGGTGTCGCTCGCCGCGCAGTACCCCGGCGACATCGGCATCGTGCTCGCGTTGCTGCTCAACCGGCTCGAGCTGGCGCCCGGGGAGGCGATCTTCCTCCCGGCCGGTGTGTTGCACGCCTATCTGCACGGGCTCGGCGTCGAGGTGATGGCCGCCTCCGACAACGTGCTGCGTGGCGGGCTCACCCCCAAGCACGTGGACGTCCAGGAGCTGCTGCGGGTGGTGCGGTTCGAGGAGACGCCCGCGGTGCCGTTCCCGGCGTCCGAACCCGGACCGGGCGTGCGCGTGTGGGCGCCGCCGGTGCCGGAGTTCGCGCTGACCCGCGTAGTGCTCGACGAGGCCGGCGGCGAGGCGTCGCTGGCGTCGGACGGGCCGCGCATCCTGTTCTGCCTCGAGGGCGAGGCCACCGTCGAGGACGGGACGGGCCCGGTCGAGCTGCGCGGCGGGGAGGCCGGCTACGTGTCGGCCGGCCACCGCGACGTGACGGTGACCGGCCGGGGAACGGTCTTCCAGGCGACGACCGGGGCCTAGGCTAGTTCTCCGGTCAGGCCGGGATCACGATCGTCGCCGGGGAACTCGTCCGGGGCACGGTCGGGGAGGCCGGCGGAGTCGACGGCCCCTTCGTCGGGCCCTTGGTCGGCGGCGTCGTGGTCGGGTCGTCGTCCGGCGGCGGCGTCGTCGGGTCGTCCTCGTCTTCGTCCTCGGTCGGGGTCGGCTCCGGGGTGGTCTTCGACGGCGTCGGCCGGGGCGTGGTGACCGACGGCGACGGCGTGGTGGGCTTGGTGCTCGGCGACTTCGTCGGCGGCTTCTTCGACGGCGAGCCCGGAGGCGTCCCGTCGTTGGTGCGCGGCTCCGGGATCGGGACCGGGTAGTCGTTCCCGGCGTTCGAGTCGATCTGGTAGCTGTCGGGCTTCGGCTCGTCGCGCCGGGTGTTGCTGTCCGGCGGGTCGCCGATCGGCGAGGGCCCATCGGACGCTTCCGCGCCGTCCGGGGTCGCCGCGGCCAGGACGTCCGACGGGTCGCCGGAGACCTGGCCCTGGGCGAGCATCACCCCGCCGAACGAGCACAGCAGGGCGACGACCGCCGCGACCGCTCCGGTGGCCACGCGCCGACGCAACGGAACGACGTTCGACGGCTGCACCGGGGGCGGCGGGAGGTAGGCGTTGCTCGGCGGCAGCTCCTCCCGTGCGCCCCAGGGCGAGCCGGAGTACGGGCTCTGATTGTTCGGCACGCTCCGCCGGTTCGGGACCACCGGGTGGACCTGGGTCGGCAACTCGGCGTGCGTGACCGTGACGCCGTCCACCGGCGAGGGCGGGGGTGTGGGGTTCGCTCGGGGGCGGGCGTTACCGGCCCCGTAGACGCTACTGAGCGCCGCGGCGAGCCCACCGGTCATCACGGTAGGCGCCGAAGCCGCCGCGATCCCAGCGTCGACCGCGGCCGCGCCCGCTCCGGCACTTCCCGCCCCACCCGCTGCGCCACCGCCCGCGCCTGCGGCGCTACCCATTCCGGCCACTGCGGCGCTTCCGGCGCCGCCCGCTGCGGCACCGCTGGCGCTTGCTGCGGTACCGGCTGCGCTCGCTGCGCCACCGCCCGCGCCCGCCGAGGCGCCGCTCGTGCCCGCTGCGGCACCGGTCGCGTTTGCCGCGGTACCGGTGGCGTTTGCTGCGGCATCGGTGGCGTTTGCGGCGGCACCGGTCGCGCCCGTGGCGCCGACGCTGCCAGCGCCTGCCGATGCCGCACCACCCGTACCTGCTGCTGCGCCACTCGTAGCTGCTGTTGCGCCACCGCCGGAACCTGCGGCGCTACCCATTCCGGCCGCTGCGGCGCTTCCGGCGCCGCCCGCGCCGCTGGCACCGCCCGCGCCGGCTCCTACCGCTGTCGCGCCACCCGTACCTGCTGCTGCGCCCCCGGTGGAACCTGCTGCGGCAGCACCTGCGCTGGTCGCTGCGGCCCCGGCCGAGCCGGCACCATTCGCGCCCGCCGCCGCAGAGCCCGCCGCCCCGGCACCGCTCGCGCCACTCGCTGCTGCGCCGCCCGCGCCTGCGCTGCTTGCTCCCGCGCCGCCCGCACTGCCTGCGCCGCCCACGCCCGCGCCGCCCACGCTGCCTGCGGCTGCGCTGCCTGCTGTCGCCGGGCCGACCGCTCCGGTGGAGGTTGCTGCCGCTCCACCGCCGCCGGCCGACGCCGCTGCGGACCCGGAGCCTGCCGCGCCCGCCGTAGCGGATCCGGCCGCCGCGACCGGGGTCGCCGCCGCTCCGGCCGAGGACGCTGCCACGGGCCCCACTGCCGTGGGCCCGACTGCCGCGGAGGTTGCCGCGCCGCCTGCGGACACCGCTGTGGACCCGAGAGTCGTCGCGGGAGTCACCGCCGCTCCGACACCGCCGGCCGCTAAAGCACCGGACCCGGCACCCGCTCCGCCCGCCACGGGTCCGACCGCCGCTCCAGCGCCGGCCGCCGAAGCCACCGCACTCCCAGCACCCGTCACCCCGGCGGCCGACCCCGCCGGCACCACCGACCCCGCGCCACCCACGCCCACGGCCGAGCCGCCCGCGCCCGGGGTCACACCCGCGCCGCCCGCCGCCACCGTCGGCGTGACCACCGTGGGAGCCGCCGACGCAGCCGTCGAAGCGCTCGTGGCCACCGCGAACGACGGGTGTTCCAGCGGTACAAGCCGCAGCCCCCGCCGGTATTCCAGCGCGATCTCGATCGTGTGCTCACGCAGGATCTCCGGCACCCCGAACACCGGAAGCGCCGCGCCCAACACCGACAACGCGTACTTGTCCTGGCTGTCGGCGCAGATTTTGCACCCGACCTCGGTACGGGTGCCGTACAGATGTCGCTCGATGACGCTCCGCATCGATCCAGGACGCCCGCCGGAAGCACCGGCGTGCCGCACGAGACGACGCAAATCCATGCAGCGCTCGCTGCCGTACCAGACCGCCACCGCGGTGGTCAGCGTCGCGCGGATCCGGTCGCGCGCCCGGCCGAGCACGGCCTGAGCGTTCCGGCCCCCGATCACGGTGACGAGCTCACGCACGTCCAGCCCGTCGTGCCACTCCAGTTCGAACAGCAGGCGCTCGCGGTAGGACAACGTCTCCATCGCGCGCCAGACCAGGCGCCGTAACTCGCCGTCGCCCCCGGCGTCCATGATCCCGACCAGCAGCGACGTGGTGGCGTCGGGCGTGCGGCGCGTCACCCGGCTGCGGCCTTCGCCGACCCGCAGCCCGTTCTCGTAGGCCGCGCGCGCGACCGCGAGTCGTACCTGCTCCGGCCGGGTCAGCCGGGCCGACGCCACGTTGCCGAGCGTCTGGCCGAGCGCCAGCGTCGCCTGGTCGTGGTCGCGCAGGGTGCGCATGAAGAGCCCGTAGGCCCACTGGTGGTAACGGTCGAAAAGGGCGTCGAGGCCGGCGGGGGACAAGCCGTCGGAAAAATCAGCGGCGTGCCGGCGGAACCCACCGGCCCAGCTCGCGCGTGTTCCTGGCACGGCGTCGAACTCGGTGCTGTTGCCCTCGCGCAGGGCAGCGAGCACCGCGGCGTCTTCTCGTAAGCCAAACGGAAGGGCGTCGCCGATCGTTGCCATCCAGTTCCTCGCCTCCGGTCCCACCTTGATGATGTCACCCTTGGTCCGGGTGGCCGAGGACGTTCCCCGCCGTTGTCGCATAACAGACTCAGCCGTCGGTCTATTGACGTCGCCGGACCGTGTTCGGTTGCGTTTCGCGGCCGATTCGAAACCTTCACAGAACGCTGCTAACCTCAAATGGCAATGAGTACGCTCACGATCCAGGAGGCGGCGGAGACCACCGGGTGGTCACCGCGGATGCTCCGGTACATCGAACAGGTAGGGCTGGTGGCCGCGCCGCGGTCGGCCGGCGGGTACCGCCTGTACGGACCGGCCGAGCTCCAACGTCTCCGGACGCTGCGGGAGCTGCTGCAGAGCTTCGACATCGGCCTGACCGACGTCGGGTTCGCGCTGCGGCTGCGCCGCGACGAGGAGCTTCGGGCTGCCCTGGACGAATGGTTCCAGGCGCGCCCGGCTCCCCCGGCGGATGTTCCCGCCGACGACTGGCTGCGCTGGGAGTACGACAAGCACCAGAAGTTGCTGGCCGAGATCCCGGTCGCGCAGCGCTCCCGTCCCGCCCCGGTTGATGCCCCCACCGGGGCATACCCGATCGTTGACATACCGGACGACACCGGGACGTACCCGGTCGTCGATATCCAGGACACCCACATGCCGAGGCGTCCCGGAGCGCACCGGAACCACGAGGAGAACTGATGACAGCCGTCACCGACGCCCCGGCGGGAACCCTCCCGTTCAAGGTCGCCGACCTCTCCCTGGCCGCGTTCGGCCGCAAGGAGATCCAGCTCGCCGAGCACGAGATGCCCGGGCTGATGTCCATCCGCAAGGAGTTCGCGGCCGAGCAGCCGCTGCGTGGCGCCCGCATCACCGGGTCGCTGCACATGACCATCCAGACCGCGGTGCTCATCGAGACCCTGGTCGCGCTCGGCGCCGAGGTGCGCTGGGCCTCCTGCAACATCTTCTCCACCCAGGACCACGCGGCGGCCGCCGTCGCGGTGGGCCCGAACGGCACCGCGGAGGACCCCCAGGGCGTCCCGGTCTTCGCCTGGAAGGGCGAGACGCTGGAGGAGTACTGGTGGTGCACCGAGCAGATCCTGACCTGGCCCGGCGGTAAGGGCCCGAACATGATCCTCGACGACGGCGGCGACGTGACGCTGCTGGTGCACAAGGGCGTCGAGTTCGAGAAGGTCGGCTCCGCGCCGGCTCCGGAGACCGCTGACAGCGAGGAGTTCGGCGTCATCCTGACGCTGCTCAACCGCACCCTCGCCGAGGACCCGCAGCGCTGGACCACGGTCGCCAAGGACATCAAGGGCGTCACCGAGGAGACCACGACGGGCGTCCACCGCCTGTACGAGTTCGCCAAGGCCGGCACGCTGCTCTTCCCGGCGATCAACGTCAACGACTCGGTCACCAAGAGCAAGTTCGACAACAAGTACGGCTGCCGTCACTCGCTGATCGACGGCATCAACCGCGGCACCGACGTGCTCATCGGCGGCAAGGTCGCGGTCGTCTTCGGCTACGGCGACGTGGGCAAGGGTTCCGCCGAGTCGCTGCGCGGCCAGGGTGCCCGGGTCATCGTCACCGAGATCGACCCGATCTGCGCGCTGCAGGCGGCGATGGACGGCTACCAGGTCACCACGCTGGACGAGGTCGTCGGCATCGCCGACATCTTCATCACGACGACCGGCAACAAGGACATCATCATGGCCGCCGACATGGCCAAGATGAAGCACCAGGCGATCGTCGGCAACATCGGCCACTTCGACAACGAGATCGACATGGCCGGCCTGGCGAAGACCCCGGGCATCGTCCGGAACAACATCAAGCCGCAGGTCGACGAGTGGGTCTTCGAGGACGGCCACTCGATCATCGTGCTGTCCGAGGGTCGTCTGCTGAACCTGGGCAACGCCACCGGTCACCCGAGCTTCGTGATGTCGAACAGCTTCGCGAACCAGACGATCGCCCAGATCGAGCTGTTCACCAAGACGTCGGAGTACGACAAGCAGGTGTACGTCCTGCCGAAGCACCTCGACGAGAAGGTGGCCCGGTTGCACCTGGACGCTCTCGGCGTGAAGCTCACCGAGCTCAACAAGGAGCAGGCCGACTACATCGGCGTGCCGGTGGAAGGGCCCTACAAGCCCGACCACTACCGGTACTGATTCCTCCGGAGATCGATGTGTCGCGGCCCCCGCGAGTGGGTATGGGGGCCGCTGCCGGAGTTTCGCCGTCGAACGCCGGGTCGCATCGGGTAGCCATCTATGGTTGCCCGAGGTCGCAACACTGACCCCGACGTTCGCCGGAGCAACGCCGGGGCATCCGCATGCGGGTGCCCCGGCGCCGAGTTACCGGGTGGCTACGCCGCCAGGAGGTGCTGTGTCCAAGGACGGGTCCGAGTCCGCCGTCAGCTGGCCACCGAAGCTGGTCCGTCCGTTGCGCTCACGGGCCGTCTTCCTCCTCGCGTTCGCCGCGTTCTTCCTCGTCAGCGCCGGTTGGGCGCTCGCGCTGCCTGCCAACGGCACCAATGACGAGGACGAGCACATCATCCGCGCCTACGGGGCGGCCAGCGGGCAGCTGTACTCCGCGCCCGCGGCCGCTGCCCGGGGTGGCGGCGCCTGGTACGACGTCCCGCGCAGCCTGCTGCCGGTGAACGCCGACTGCACGTACCGCTGGGAACTGCCGGCGTCCTGCCTGCAGCGCCCGCCGGACGACCCGAGCCGCACCGAGGTCGGCACCGCGGCCGGGCGGTACAACCCGCTCTACTACGTGCCGGTCGGGCTCCCGATGGTGATCAGCCCGAACATGGGTGGCATCATCCTCGGGCGGCTGATCTCGGCCGGCCTGGTGGCCGGCCTGCTGGCCGCGTCCGCGACGATCGCGGTGCGGCGACGCAGCCCGTTGCTGCTCGCGGCCGTGCTGGTGGCGGCCACGCCGAACCTGCTCAACCTCGCCGGCTCGATCAACCCGAGCGGCCTGGAGCTGGCCGCCGGTGTCCTGACCTGGACCGCGCTCCTGACGCTGGTCCGCGCCCGCGAGGGCGAACTGAGCGATCGGTGGACGAGCCAGCTGTTGCTGGCCGCCGGTATCGGCGCCGCGACGCTCGTCTCGATCCGCACGCTCGGCCCGCTGCTGCTCGGGCTGACCGTGCTGGCCTGCATGGCGGCGGCCCGGCCCGGCCGCACCCGGGAACTGCGCCAGCGCCGTGACTTCCGGCTGGTCGGGATCGGGGTCTCGATCGCCGGTCTGTTCGGCGTCGCGTGGACGCTCTTCTCCGGCATCCTCAACAACCCACCCGCCGAGCCGACGCCACGGCACCTCTCGTTCGGCGAGAAGCTGTCGTACATCGTGGGCGACCGGTTGACCCAGTGGGTGGCCCAGGTGATCGGCCGCTTCAGCTACGGCGAGGTGCAGGCGCCCAACGGGATGCTGGTGGCCTGGTACGCGCTGGCGCTGCTGATCATCGTGCCGACGCTTCTGTTCGCCACCTGGCGCCAGGTGTGCGTGATGCTCGGCGTCGCGGCGGTGAGCGTCGCGCTGCTCGTCGGTTTCGAGGTGCTGTACTACCAGCAGATCGGCTGGGCGCAGCAGAGCCGGTACATCCTGCCGTTCGGCGTCGGCGTGCTGCTGTTCGCCGGGAGCCTGCGCCGCTGGGAACACCGCTTCGGTGAGCAGGCCACCAAGCGGTTCGTCCTGCTCTGCGGCTCGGTCGCCGCCCTGATGCACCTCTGGGCACTGGCCGTCGTGATGACGCGGTTCCAGGTCGACCAGCGGGAGAAGGCGCTCGGTGCGCTGCACGGCACCTGGCTGCCCAACGTCGGTCCGCAGCTCCCGCTGCTCACCACCGCGCTCGGCGGCCTGCTCCTGATCGCCC
Source organism: Cryptosporangium arvum DSM 44712 (assembly GCF_000585375.1). Taxonomy (NCBI): domain Bacteria; kingdom Bacillati; phylum Actinomycetota; class Actinomycetes; order Cryptosporangiales; family Cryptosporangiaceae; genus Cryptosporangium; species Cryptosporangium arvum. Next base: position 7,974,010 of record NZ_KK073874.1, on the reverse strand, counting down.
TGGTCGTGCTCACCCGCGCGCCCAAGCCGGGAGCCGCGGCGGCGTTCACGGTCGGGCTCGACGCGCTCGTGCCCGGCCGGCGCCAGCCGCAGACCGTCTTGGCCGCGAGAACCTCCGCAAAAGCGGATCAAAGCGAAGACTGACCTCGACCGTCGGTCACTGCGGATCGGTTCAGTGAACGACGACCTCCCGGACCGGCCGCGCCGGGCGCGGCACTGTCGCACCCGACCACTAGGGTGGCCGAGACGAGGCGGGGCAGGGGTTCTCCGCCGGGGAGGATGAGGTCGTGTTTCGAGGCCGGTGGGTGCTCCTCGTCGCGGTCGTCTCGTTCTTCCTGATGAGCGCGGGCTGGGCTGCCGCCCTGCCGATCAACGGCACGTACGACGAGTCGCAGCACCTCGTCCGTGCGTACGGCGTCGTCAGCGGGCAGGTCTACGCCGAGCCGACGAACGCGATCCGGGGCGGCGGGGCCTGGTTCGAGGTGCCGAAGAGCCTGCTCCCCGGCGACATCGACTGCACGTTCAAGGACGAAGACCGTCCCCCGGCCAGTTGCCAGACGCCGGCGCCCGACGACGAGTCCACCACCCGGGTGGGCAGCGCCGCCGGTCGGTACAACCCGGTGTACTACGCGGCGGTCGGCCTTCCCCTGCTCATCTCGCCCGACTTCGCCGGCGTCGTCGGCGCGCGCCTGGTCTCCGCGCTCGGTGCCGCCCTGATGCTCGGCGCCGCGGTGCTCATCGCGTTCCGGCGCCGTCGTCCGCTGCTCCTCGCCGGCCTGGTCGTGGTCGCCACCCCGATGGCGATGAACCTCAACGGCGCGATCAACCCGAACGGGTGGGAGATCGCGGCCGGCGTTCTGCTCTGGTCGGCGCTGCTGACGCTGTTCCGGGCCCGCCCCGGTGAGCTCGACGAACGGTTCACCCGCCAACTGGTCGTGCTGGCCGGCATCACCGGCTCGCTGCTGCTGGTGCTGCGCGCGCTCGGCCCGGTCTTCCTGGTGCTCATCGTCGCGGCCTGCCTGCTGCTCGCCCGTCGCGGTGCGGTGATGGCGCTGGTGCGCAGGCACGACGTCTGGTGGGTGCTCGGCACCGGCGCGTTCGTCGGCCTGTACGCGATCGGCTGGATGCTGCTCTCCGGGCTGTCCGACAGCGAGGGCGCGATCGGCAACGACGCGGCGAACATCCCCTGGTCCGACGCGCTGCGGCAGCTCTCGCTCACCCGGATGACGTTCTGGGTCAACCAGATCGTCGGCCAGTTCGGCTATGGCGAGACCACGGTGCCGAACTGGACGATCGTCGCCTGGTACCTGCTGGTCGCGGCGCTCGTCGGCCCGGCGCTCGCGGTCGTCAAGCGTCGGCACGCGCTCGTGCTGCTCGCGGTGCTGGCCACGTCGTTCCTGTCGTTGATCGCGCTGGAGCTGTTCTACCTGCGCAACATCGGCTGGTCGCAGCACGGCCGGTACATCATGCCGTTCGGCGTCGGCCTGGTGCTGGCCGCCGTGTCGCTGCGCCGGCTCGATCGTGCGCTCGGCCCCACCGGCGTGGCCCGGATCGTTCCGGGCGTCGCCGTGGTCACCGGTGTCCTGCACGTCTGGACGCTGCTGCTGGTGCAGTCACGCTTCCAGTTCGGGCAGGGGCGCGGCCTCAACCCGCTGAGCGGCAGCTGGACGCCGCCACTCGGCTCGTTCGCCCCGCTGCTGCTCGAGATCGCCGGTGTCGTGGCCCTCGCGGCCCTCTCGGTCTGGTTCGTCCGGCGGATGACGCCCACCGACGCGGTGGTGGCGACTACGCCCGGGGCGTCGCCGGATGAAACGCTGGACCCCGTGCAGCCCCACAGTGCAGTGCAGCCCGATGACGCTCCCGTGGTGACGAGCGTGCCCGCGACGCCGGCTCAGGCCGCGGCCGAGACCCGGCTCCCCAACGGAGCGGTCGCTCCGTGAGTGCTCCTCGGGTCCAGTACGACGTGGCCGACCTCGGGCTCGCCGCGCACGGGCACAGCCGCATCGAGTGGGCCGACCGCTCGATGCCGGTGCTGCGCGCGATCCGTGACCGCTTCGCCGCCCAGCGTCCGTTCGAGGGCGTCCGCATCGCGGCCTGCCTGAACATCACCGCGGAGACCGCCAACCTGGTTCGCACGCTGCAGGCCGGCGGCGCGGAGATCCGGCTCTGCGCGTCCAACCCGCTCTCCACGCAGGACGACACCGCGGCCGCGCTGGTCACCGAGTTCGGCGTCAGCGTGTTCGCCCGCCACCGTTCGGACTCGGTCACCTACCGCGAGCACCTCGACGCGGTGCTCGCCCGGGCGCCCGAACTGGTGCTCGACGACGCCTGCGACCTGGCCACCGCGCTCCACACCGACTACCAGGACCTGCTCGCGGGCCTGCGTGGCGGCTGCGAGGAGACCACCAGCGGTGTCGTGCGGCTGCGCGCGATGGCGTCGGCCGGTGCGCTGCGGTACCCGGTGGTCGCGGTCACCGACACACCGACGAAGAACCTCGTCGACAACCGCATCGGCACCGCCCAGTCCTCGATCGACGCGTTGCTGCGCAGCACGAACACCTTGCTCGCGGGCGCGAACGTGGTGGTCGCCGGGTTCGGGCACGTCGGCCAGGGCATCGCGGCGCGGCTCGCGGGCCTGGGCTCGCGGGTCATCGTCACCGAGGTCGATCCGGCCCGGGCCCTGGATGCCACGCTCAGCGGCTACGCGGTGCTGACGATGGCCGAGGCCGCGCCACTCGGGGACGTGTTCATCACGGTCACCGGCAACCGCGACGTCATCCGCGACGAGCACTTCGCGCTGATGAAGGACGGCGCGGTGCTGGCCAACGCCGGTCACTTCGACCTGGAGATCGACGTGGCCTGGCTGGCCGCGAACGCGATCGCGCGCAACGTCGAGGTGCGCCCGCACGTCGACGAGTACGTGCAGAAGGACGGCCGGCGGCTGCTCCTCGTCGCCGAGGGCCGGGTCGCCAACCTGGCCGGGGCGGAAGGCCACCCCGCCGCCGTGATGGACATCGCGTTCGGGATGCAGGCGTTGTCGGCGGAGTGGCTGCTGCGTACCGAGCCCGGGGTCCTCCCGGCTGCGGTGCTGGAGGTTCCACCGGGCATCGACCGGGAGATCGCGCGGTTGAAACTCGCCGCGCTCGACGTGACTCTCGACATCCTCACCGAAACTCAGCTCGCGTACCTCACCAGCTGGTCGTCCTGACCTGCGGTTTTGTTGCCGCCTACCGTCCACATAGTTGTGTGATCCAATTGGTAGGGGCTACCCGGTTGAGTTCGCCTTAGGTAAGGCTTACCGTTGCTGCGCTCAACGAGACAGCGCAACGGAAGGTAGCGGACGTTGGATTACTTCTTTCCGAACCTTCTGATCGGGCTCCGCGAGGGGCTCGAAGCCGCACTCGTGGTGAGCATCCTGGTCGCGTACCTGGTCAAGACCGAGCGGCGCAACCGCTTGCCGCTCGTCTGGGCCGGGGTGGCCGGCGCGGTCGTACTGTCGGTGGCGTTCGGTGCGCTGCTCACGTACGCCGTCACCGGCCTCGACACGTTCAAACAGCAGGAGTTGGCCGGCGGTGTCCTCTCGATCGTCGCGGTCGGGCTCGTCACCTGGATGATCTTCTGGATGCGCCGGACGGCCCGGCACCTGAAGGCCGAGCTCACCGACCGGCTCGAAGCGGCGATCGCGATGGGCGCCGGCGCGGTCGCCCTGATGGCTTTCCTCGCGGTGGCCCGCGAGGGCCTGGAGACCACGCTGTTCTTCTTCAGCGCGGCCCAGCAGGCCGACAGCGAGGCCGGGCCGCTGCTCGGTTTCCTGGTCGGCATTGCGATCGCGGTCGCGCTGGCGTTCGCGCTCTACCAGGGCGCGGTCCGCATCAACCTCGCCACGTTCTTCACCTGGACCGGAGCGCTGCTCGTCGTCGTCGCGGCAGGCATCTTCGCGTACGGCTTCCACGACCTGCAGGAAGCCGACGTCCTGCCCGGACTGGAGACGCTGGCGTTCGACGTCAGCGCGCAGATCCCGCCGGACAGCTGGTACGGCACGTTGCTCAAGGGCATCTTCAACTTCCAGCCGCAGACCACCGTGCTCCAGGCCGTCGCCTGGGTCGCCTACCTGGTCCCGGTCCTCACCTTCTTCCTCTGGCCGAGCAGCAAGCCCGCGGAGAAGACGCCCGAGCCGGTAACCACTACCCCTTAAGAGAAAGACCGCCACATGCGCATGTCCAGACCCACCACCGTGTTCGCGCTGGCCCTCGCGGGCGCCACGCTGCTCGGTGCGGCCGGCTGCAGTTCGTCCGACGACGACAAGGCTTCCGGCGGGAAGAGCGGGGGGCCGATCTCGGTCGCGGCCACCGACTCGTCCTGCAAGGTCGACCAGACCGAGCTCGACGCCGGTACCAGCACGTTCGAGATCAAGAACACCGGTTCGAAGGTCACCGAGTTCTACGTGTACGCCGAGGGCGACCGGATCATGGGCGAGGTCGAGAACATCGGCCCCGGCCTGACCCGCAAGCTGATCGTCGAGCTGCCCGCCGGCTCGTACGAGGGCGCCTGCAAGCCCGGCATGAAGGGCAACGGTCTGCGCACCGCGCTGAAGGTCACCGGCGCGAGCGAGTCGCTCGGCACCGACGCGCAGCTCGCCGAGGCCACCGCGAGCTACCAGCGCTACGTGAAGAGCCAGACCGCGGCGCTGATCACCAAGACCACCGAGTTCGTGAACGCGGTGAAGGCCAACGACGTCCCGAAGGCGAAGGCGCTCTTCCCGGTCGCGCGTACCTACTGGGAGCGGATCGAGCCGGTGGCCGAGAGCTTCGGCGACCTCGACCCGCGCACGGACGCCCGCGAGAACGACGTCGAGCCGGGTACCGAGTGGACCGGGTTCCACCGGATCGAGAAGGACCTGTGGGTCACCGGGGACGTCTCGAAGGACGGCGCGCTCGCCGACCAGCTGCTGAAGGACATCCAGGAGGTCGTCACCAAGTCCAACTCGGTGAAGCTGTCGCCGCTGCAGCTGGCGAACGGCGCGAAGGGCCTGCTCGACGAGGTGGCGACCGGCAAGATCACCGGTGAGGAAGACCGGTACTCGCACACCGACCTGTGGGACTTCCAGGCCAACGTCGAGGGCTCGAAGGCCGCGATCGCGGCGCTGCGCCCGACCCTGGAGGACCGGGACCCCGCGCTGGTGAAGGAGCTCGACACCCGTTTCGGCGCGGTGCAGAAGTTGCTGGACGCGCAGGCCACCGAGGACGGGTTCAAGCTCTACACCGAGCTGACCCCGGCCGAGATCAAGGCGTTCGCGACCGCGGTCGACGCGTTGAGCGAGCCGCTGAGCAAGGTCGCCGCGGTCGTCGCGCAGAAGTAGGCCGTTCGAGGGCGCCCCGGTCGCACACCGGGGTGCCCTCGAGACGTGATGGGAGGGCTGAGCATGGAAGCGTCCACCGAGAGCGAAGTTCCGGCGATCCCCGCCGAGGCTCCGACCGAGAAGCGGGGGTTCTCGCGGCGGCGGTTGCTGGGCGCGGGCGCGGCCGGGCTCGCCGGCCTCGGGGCCGCCGCGGCCGGGGGGTACGTGGTCGCGGACGCGCGCTCGGGTGCGCGCTCGTCCGGCGGTGACGCCGCCGGCTCGGTGCCGTTCCACGGCACGCACCAGGCCGGTATCACGACCCCGGCGCAGGACCGCCTGCACTTCGTCAGCTTCGACGTCACGACCGAGAACCGCGCCGACCTCGTCGACTTGATGCGGGAATGGACGAAGGCCGCGGAGCGGATGACCGCCGGTGACCCGGCCGGTGACCTCGGCGGGCTCGTCGAGGCGCCGCCCGCGGACACCGGCGAGGCGCTCGGGCTACCCCCGTCGCAGCTCACGCTGACGATCGGGTTCGGCCCGTCGTTGTTCGACAAGCGTTTCGGGCTGACGTCACGGCGTCCGCCCGCGCTCGTCGACCTGCCGGCGTTTCCCGGCGACGACCTGGAGGAGGCGCGCTCCGGCGGGGACATCGCGATCCAGGCCTGCGCCCACGACCCCCAGGTGGCCGTGCACGCCGTGCGCAACCTCGCCCGGATCGGGTTCGGCGCGGTGGCCGTGCGCTGGTCGCAGCTGGGCTTCGGCCGTACGTCGTCGACGTCCCGGGACCAGGCCACCCCGCGTAACCTGTTCGGGTTCAAGGACGGCACGGCCAACCTCAAGGCTGAGGACGCGAAGCTGCTCGAGGAGCAGCTCTGGGCCGCGGAAGCCGACGGCGCACCGTGGATGGCCAACGGCTCCTACCTGGTCGCCCGTCGCATGCGGATGCACATCGAGACGTGGGACCGCACGTCGCTGGACGAGCAGCAGATGATCTTCGGCCGCTTCAAGGGCACCGGGGCGCCCACGACCAGCCCCGACGAGAGCGCGGCCGAGTTCGACGAATTCGAGTTCGACACGGTCACCGGCGCGTCCGAGCCGGTCATCGCCGAGAACGCGCACACCCGGCTGGCGCACCCCGACTTCAACAACGGGGCTCGGCTGTTGCGCCGCGGCTACAACTTCGTCGACGGCTCGGACGGTCTGGGCCGCCTGGACGCCGGGTTGTTCTTCCTCGCCTACCAGCGTGATCCGCGTAAGCAGTTCATCCCGATCCAGCAGAACCTGGCCCGTACCGACGCGATGAACGAGTACGTCAAGCACGTCGGCAGCGCGGTCTACGCCGTCCCGCCGGGCGTCGAACGGGGCGGTTACTGGGGAGAAACGCTGTTCCGGTGATCGGGCAGGCCCGGTGCGCCGAGCGCGACGACCGCGCGCCGGGCCGCGAGCCGCTCGGCCTCCCGCCGCCGCCGCTCGGCCAGTACCGCGGTGAGGTAGGCCCACGCGGGCGTGCCCGGCGGCGGGGGAGGGGTCGTGCTCTGGTAGATCTCGTCGGCCAGCCGCCGCCCGAGTGACACCCGGGCCTCGGCCCGCATGCCCTGCGCCCGGGTCAGGAACTGCCGGAGCGTCATCGCCAGCGCGTCGTCGATGCCGGTAAGGTCGAGATCCCGGGCCCATTGCGCCAGCTCGGGCGGCATCACGATCGGCGTGCGGCTCAGATCGGGTAGCCGTTCGACCAGGACGATCGTGCCGGCGGCGAGATCGCCCAGCCGTTTGGCCCTGGCCGTGAACAAAATGCAGGCCGATCCGAAGATCCAGGTCAGCGGCGCCAGCAACAGGCCGGGCCACTCCACCGCGACGCCGATCAGACCGCGGGTCAGCGCGTGTCGGAACCGGATCGGACCGCCGTCGTCACGCACCACGCGCAGCCCGAGCGCGAACTTCCCCGGGCTGCGTCCACGTGTGAACGTCTCGAACGCGACCGGCCAGACCACGAACACGAACACCAGGGTCAGGATCGACAGCGTGGCCTGCACCGCGATGTTCGCCTCGATCGCCGCCTGCGCGAGCGCGATGTTGAGCGCGAACAGGATGACGATCTGGAGGAACGCGTCGATCGCGACCGCGGTCGCCCTCGTCGCGAGCCGCGCGACCGGCAGCTCGACCTCGACGGCCTCGCCGATGATGAGCCGCTGCCGCTCCGATGTCACCGAGTTACTTTCCCATACGGCCGCTACGAGATCGTGAAGCCCAGCTCCGCGGCCAGGACGTCGGCCAGGCCGATGGCCTGCTCGGACGTGATGAGCGCGCCGCGCAGCGTGGTGAGGCCGCGGGCGCCCTCCAGGCGCGAGCTCCGCAGGTCGCACTTGCGGGCCGCGTCCGCGCCGAATTCCGCGCCGGCCAGGTCGCAGTTGTCGAACACGAACCCGGAGAGGTCACCGCGCAGCGTCGTGCCGGCGAACGTGCAGTCGCGGAACACGATCGAGCCCTTGGCCCTGCGGACGTACAACCCGCCGTTGTCCCAGCGGGAGCCGGTGACCAGCAGGTCCTCGGCGAACGTCGCGATCAGCCGCCAGCCGACCAGCCGCGAGTCGGCGATCTCCAGCCGCCGCGCCGACACTCCCTCCCAGCGGGCGCCGGCCAGGTCCGACCGCTCGATACGCACGTCGCTCACGTCGAGCGGCTCGAACTTGGTGCCGGTGAAGTCGGCGCCGTCGGCGTAGACGGTGGCGATCTCGCCGCGCCCGGCCACGCCGACGTACGAGCCCGTCAGGTGGTTGCGGTAGAGGTCGATCTCGTCGTCGATCGGCCCGTCGGCGGGTTCCAGGAGGTCGAGATCCAGCTGGGGTGGGCGGGGGGCGGTCCCGGTCGGAGGCACGGGGAAACCGTAGCTCCTCCAGAATGGCACCGTGGAAATCCCCGCGACCGGTCCCGGCAGCCGGAGCCGTCCCCGTCCGACCTGGTCGGAGCTGCCGGGAGCGGTGCGGTCGGGGATCGAGCACGTGCTCGGGGCCCCGGTCGCCGAGGCGGTGAGTGTTCCGCTCGGGCTCACCCCGGGCCTGGCGTCGCGGGTGCGCCTCGCCGACGGACGGCGGGCCTTCCTGAAGGCCGCCGGTGTGCACCGCGGCCCGTCCGACGTCGAGAAACTCCGCCGCGAAGCGCGGGTGCTGGACGCGCTCGGGCCGGACACGCCGGCGCCGCGCCTGCTCGGGTTCTACGACGACGGGCGCTGGGCCGCGCTGGCCTGCACCGACGTCGACGGTCGACCGCCGGTGCTGCCCTGGACCGCCGACGAGCTGGAGCGGGTCCTCGAGGCGCTGACCACGTGCGCGGCGGCGACCACACCGGCCCCGCTGGGCGAACCGCGGTTCGTCACCGACTGGGCCGCCGACCTGACCGGCTGGCGCCACCTCGCGAGCAACCCGGCCGCGGCCGAGGCCGCACGGGCGGCGTTCCCCGACCACGACTTCGACCTCGAGCGGTTCGCCCGTCTGGAGGCCGGCTGGTCGGTGCGTGCCGACGGCGACACGCTGCTCCACGGCGACCTGCGTGCCGACAACATCCTGCTCACCGAGGAGCGGGTGTGGTTCGTCGACTGGCCGTCCGCGTGCGTCGGGGCGCCCTGGCTGGATCTGGTGTTCCTGCTCCCGGGCGTCGCCGCGAGCGCGCCCGCGTTCGACGTCGCGGAGATCGTCCGTACCCATCCGCTGACCCGGGACGTCGCCCCGGCGACGATCACCGCGACGGTGGCGGCGCTGGCCGGGTTCCTGGTGACGGTGGGGTTGGAACCGGCGCCGTGGTACGCCCCCGAGGTGCGGGCGTTCCAGCTCGCCGAGGCGCGTGCGGCGCTTCGGTGGCTGGACGGGTTGATTTAGGGAGCCGGCCCCGGGGTTTCCTCCGAAGCACCGGTTACGCCCCGATAGGCACGGTATGACCATGGGAACGGTGCTCCGGCGCCCCGGCACGCTGCTGCTCGGCGTGCTCGTGGTCGACACGTACGCGTACTACGTGTCCGACGCCGGCGACTCGCCGGTCGGCCTGCTGACCTACCTGCTGCAGGCCTTCCTGCTCTACCGGCTCTGGCGCGGCGCGAATGCCGTGCCGTGGCTGTTGCTGCTGGCGATCACCGCCTACGAAGCGTTCTGCGTGAAGCAGGTGATCGACGCCGGTGTGGCGGCCGACCACCGCGACTGGGTCGCCGCGCACGTGATCGCCGTCGCAACGACGGTAACGGTGCTGATCAGCGCTCCGGTGCGAGGCAAGCTCGGTCCACTCCGTGGAATCCGAGGGGTGGAGCGAGCGTGATCTCCGCCACGTCAATACCACGGCGCCGCCATGCCAGGCCGCGGCGAATCGTCGACACTGCCGGAGCGTCCTGCGGTGATGACCACCCGGACGAACTCTGACGGCGAAAGGCTGACGCGGTCCGACCTGCTGACGGACCGCGCCGCGATACCGCCTGCTCATCAAACTCTGTAACGTTCTTGTTGCTCGACCGCGAACACCACGTGTCAACCAGGTGGCTCGAGGGGTCGACGCAAGGGAGTGGCTCCATCCGCAGCCGGCTACCGCCGGTGGGCCCCCCGACCATCCGGCCGTGGCGTCGTTGTTGACGCCTGGCGCCCTGTGCCTGCCGCACGCATCACCGTGTGCCGGGCCGGCCGGTGTGCCCACCGAACGATTAGTCGCGTTGGAGACCGTCATGACCGCCGGGCCTTCTGCCCTGCCTGCCCTGTTGCCTGTCCGGAACCGTCGCGGCTGCGGAGTCGCCGACCTGGCGATGGAAGCAGCCGACGTGCTGCGCAGCAACGACATCGGCACGATGGTGACCGCCGCGCCGGCGCTCTACCCGCACATGTGGAGCTGGGACGCCGCGTTCATCTCGATCGGCCTGGCGCACCTGGGCATCGAGCGCGCGGGGCAGGAGATCCGCACGCTCCTGGCCGCGCAGTGGGCCGACGGCATGATCCCGCACATCGTCTACGGCGACCGTGGTGGCTACTTCCCGGGCCCCGGGCGCTGGGGCACCGCGGAACTGTCCGCGTCCGCGCCGAACGCGCCGCTGACGTCGGGCATCTGCCAGCCGCCCGTGCACTCGATCGCGGTCGGCCGCATTCTCGAGGTGGCCCGCCGGGGCTCCGACGAGGACCGGGCGGCCGGGGAGAAGCTGGTCCTCGACTCCTGGGACTCGCTCTACCGCTGGCACGCCTGGCTGGCGCGCTACCGCGACCCGGAGGGCACCGGCCTCGTCGCGGTCGTGCACGGCTGGGAGTCCGGCATGGACAACTCGCCGCGCTGGGACCAGCCGTACTCGGCCGTCGTCCCCGGCTCCGACCTGCCGCCGTACGTCCGGCTCGACCGCGAGCTGGTGCGCGACGGCGCCGAGCGGCCCACCGACCTGGAGTACGACCGTTATCTTTGGCTGATCGAGGAGATGCGCCGCGTCTCCTACGACCCGGTGAAGGTGTACGAGACGTGCAGCTTCCTGGTCGCCGACGTACTCGTCAGTGCGATCTTCGCGGTGGCCTCGGACGTGCTCGCCGACCTGGGCGCCGAGTTCGGGATGCCTGCGGCCCAGGTCGCCGACCTGCGCGGCTGGGCGGCCCGGTCGCGTGCCGCCGTCGCCGCGTCGTGCTCGCCGGAGACCGGACTCGCCCGGGACTTCGACCGGCGCACCGGGCGCTGGATCGACGTCGAGACCCTCGCCGGTTTCGCGCCGTTGATCTGTGGCGGTCTCGATGCCGACGCCGAGGCCGCGCTGATCGCGACGCTGCACGGGCCGCGCTGGGCCGGGCACCCGGACCTGGTCGCGAAGGTGCCGCCGACGGTGTCGCCGGACTCCGCGGGCTTCAAGTCGCGTGAGTACTGGCGTGGCCCCCAGTGGCCGGTGGTGTCTTGGTTGTTCGGGTGGGCGCATGCCCGCCACGGCCACGCCGCCGAGGCGCGGACCCTGCGGGCCGAGACGCTCAAACTCGTCGGCGACGGCGCGTTCTCCGAGTACTACGAGCCGCTGACCGGCGAGGCGCTGGGCAGCCGCCGCCAGTCCTGGACCGCCGCGGTCATCCTCGACTGGCTGGACCAGTAAGCGCGAGCATGCCAACGCTGGATGGGAATTGCATCCCGGTCGATCCGAAAACTCTCGGCGTCCGTATTTACGGGCATGGACGTCGACTCGCTCGCTGTGGGCCGTGAAACGCCCAGCCTCGATCAGTCAGCCCCGCCGACCGACACCTTCGCCCAGTACCTCCCGCCCGGCTGGATGACGCTCCGCGTCGCCCACGACCGCTGGCTGCTCTACGGCCCGCACCGCGACCGGGGCCCCTCCCGGGGTTCCGCGGTGCTGGTCGGCGAGCTCACCTGGCTGCACTCCGACGAATGGCGGGTACTCCCCGTCGACGAGATCCTGCCCTGGGACCGGACGTTCCCCAACGTGCTCGCCGCCCTGGATCCGCTGATGACCTGGTGGAACCTCCGGCGCCGCTACCGCTACCGCGAAGCCGGCTGACGGCTCATCCTCGCGGCGGCACCGGGCTCGGCGGCAGCCGCCAGCCGCCGCCCCGGTCCTCGGTGGCGAAGCGTGCCACCAGCTCCGGGATGCGCAGCGCCGTGGCCAGGCCGGTCACGCCGAGCAAGAGGTCGATCCCGACCTGCTTCGCCGGCATGGCCAGGTTCAGGATCCTCGGGTTCACGGTGCCCTGGATCTCGTCGACGAACGGCCGCAGCTCGGTCTCGTAGTTCGCCAGCGCCGTCGGCAGGTCGTCGGCGCGACGGTTGAGCTGTCCGGCCAGGACGTAGGCGCCGACGAGGCCACCGGAGATGCCCATGCCGCTGTAGGGCGACGCGCAGTGCGCGGCGTCACCGGCGAGCACCACCCGGCCCCGGGACCAGCGGTCGATCCGGACCTGCACGACCTCCTGGGAGTAGAAGAACGGGCTGTCCGGCATGCCGTCGATGAAACGCTGGGCCTGCCAGCCGGCGTCGCGGAAGCGGTCGGCCCAGAACGCCTGCTGGTCGGCGGTGGGGCGACGGTGGATCGCCGAGAAGTCCGGGGAGCTGTCGCGCTGGACGAAGTACGCCTGGGTCTCGGTCGCGTTGTGGCTGCGACGCATGATCTGACGACCCCGCGGGGCGAGGTAGGTGTCCCGGATGCGTCCGTCGGAGGCGATGCGCGGGACGAACCAGTACGCCATGTGGATCCCGATGTGCCGGTACGGGTCGCGATCGTCGGGGACCACGGCGCGACGCAGGCGTGACCCTTGCCCGTCGGCGCCGACGAGCAGGTCGAAGTCCTCGGCCGAGCCGTCGGAGAAGCGCGCGGTCACTCCGCGCTCGTCCTGGTCGAAGCCGTCGACGCCCACGCCGAAGCGGTAGTCGACGCCCTCGCCGTTCGCGTCGTGCAGCAGCTGGACGAGATCGCCGCGCATGATCTCGTACTCCGAGGTCAGCGTCTGCCGCCCGGTGCCGGACGTGTTCGCCATGATCGTGCCCCGCGTCCGGCCGTTCCGGTCGACGAACGCCACCCCCGGTTCGTCGACGAGGTGCTCCGCGATGCGGTCCAGCAGCCCCATGGCCTTCGCCGCGTCGATTCCCTGGCCTCGCAGATCCACCTGGGCGCCGTAAGCGCGCAGCTCGGGGGAGCGCTCCGCGACGACGACGTGGTGGCCGCCTCTCGACAGCCAGAACGCCAGCGCTTCCCCGGTCACCCCGGCTCCGGCGATGAGCACACGCAGCTTCGTCATGGCATCCCTCCGACTATCACTGATAGGTGCTTGAGGAGAGTCGCCTATCAGCGATAGGTTGTCAAGGTGGGAAAAGTGGACCGGCAGACGGTCGTCGCCGAAGCGCTCGATCTACTCGACGAGGTCGGGCTGGACGGCATGAGCACACGCTTGCTGGCCCGGCGGCTGGGCATCCAGCAGCCGTCGCTCTACTTCCATTTCCGCAGGAAGGAGGACTTGCTGGCGGCCATGGCCGAGGCGGCGATGGCGCCGCACGCGACCGCGCGGCTCCCCCGGCCCGCCGACGACTGGCGGGAGTGGTTCCTGGACAACATGCGCAGCTTCCGCCGAACGCTCCTGCGTCGCCGCGACGGAGCCCGCCTGCACGCCGGAGGACTGCCCGGCCCCGCCGACCGCGACCGGATCGCGCACAAGATGACGTTCCTCACGAACGCCGGCGTACCGGAGCTCGACGCGCAGATGGCGATGCTCGCCGCCGGTCGCTTCACGGTCGGCTGCGTCCTCGAAGAACAGGCCGACGTCGCCGGCGAGCCGGACCCCGACGCCGACTTCCCCCTCATCGACCACGAGTCCGCCTTCGAGGCGGGGCTGAGCCTCATCCTCGACGGCCTGGTCGCCCGGACGCCGAAGACCGGCGGGCGCCTACGCCCCTAGTCCCACCAGAAGTACCAGCTCGGGCTGCGTACCTGGCCGGCGGCCAGGGCGGCCAGTGAGCCGACGCCCTGGTCGACGGCGTCGGGGCAGTACGCGTACTGCTCGACCGCGGTCGTCGCCGCCTCGCGGGGGTCCATCGGGGGCGTCGGCACCAGCAGTTCCAGCATGTCGAACGAGAGCGTGACGAGCTGAGCGCCGTGCAGGTCGTGCCAGCGCTTGAGGATCGCGACGTGGTCCGCGCCGTCGATGTCGCAGTTCACCGCGCCCTGCCAGGAGAGCAGGCCCGGCACCTCGTAACCGGCCCGGGCCGGGATGAGCCCGACGAGCGTCTCCTGCTTGTCCCACACGAACTCCGGCTCGGGGCTGGGCTGGGCGTCGAGATCGGGGTTCAGGAAGACTTCGTCGATCGACATCGTGTTCTGGGCGTCGGCCAGCTCGGCGAGACGGCGCGCGGCGTCCATCGCCAGGCCTCGTTCGACGGCGGTGGGGTCGCTGTCGTTCTCGGCCATGTAGGCCAGATCAGCGGTCTCGTCGCCGGGGCCGACCAGGAACGGGTAGAGGCCCGTGCGCTCGTGCAGCCGCCGTAACCGCAGCCAGTGGTCGAAGCCCTCGCCGGCTTCGGCGGGGTACGCCCAGACCGGTACACCGGTGCCCGTGCGGAAAAGGAGGTCGAGTCCGGGCAGCGCGACGCCGAGCCGGACGAACACGTCCTGCGGGTTGCCCCCTCGATCGGAGAACGAACTGACAGCGGCCACGGCGCAATCTTCTCAGGCCGAGCGACATGTCGACAGGGAACCCTGACCCAGGTGTGGACCAACCTTCGTCCGGCAACACTGCTCCCCATGAGTCACCTCCAGCTTTCTCGATTCGGTAGATCCGAACGGTGACGGCGCTCGCACTCGTCGCAGTCCTCGTCTTCCTGGTCGCGAACGCCGTGTTCGTCGCCGCCGAGTTTTCCCTCACCAGCCTCGACCGTCCCCGCGTCCAGCGTCTCGCCGACGGCGGGAGCGAGCGCGACAAGAGGGTTCTCGCCGCGCTCCGGACGCTCTCGTTCCAGCTGTCCGGTTCGCAGCTGGGCATCACCGTGTCGTCGCTGATCCTCGGCTACCTGGCCGAACCCGCGATCGGCACGCTCATCGACCCGGCGCTCGAGGCCGCCGGCGTGCCCGAGGGCATGGCGGGCAGCGCGTCCTACGTGGTCGCGTTGATCCTGGCGACCGCCGTGCAGACGGTGTTCGGCGAGCTGGTGCCCAAGAACGCCGCGGTCTCCGAGCCGCTGCGCACCGCGCACCTCGTCGCGCCGATCCAGCGGGCGTTCAGCTCGGCCTGCAGGCCGCTGATCCTGGTGCTGAACGGCTCGGCGAACTGGGTGATCCGGCGCCTGGGCATCGAACCGCAGGACGAGTTGGGTGCCGGGCGCTCCCGGGCCGAGCTGAGCGGGCTCATCCGGGCGTCGGCCGAGCAGGGCGCGCTGGCCGAGGGCACGGCCCGGCTGGTCCGCCGTTCGCTCGTGTTCGACGACCGCACGGTGGCCGACGTGCTCACCCCCCGAACCCGGGTGAAGGCCCTCTCGGCGCACAGCACGGTCGCCGACCTGGCCCGCGCATCACGCAAGACCGGCTTCTCCCGGTTCCCGGTCTTCGAGCACCAGCTCGACAACCTGCTCGGCGTCGTCCACGTGAAAGCAGTTTTCCGCTTTCCGGACGAGGAACGGGAGCGCACGTCGATCCGGGAGGTGATCGAGCCGTTCGGCGTGCTGCCGGAGACGCTCGAGCTGGACGAGGCGCTCGGCCAGCTGCGTCGCGAGCCGCTGCAGGCGGCCGCGGTGATCGACGAGTACGGCGGCCTGGCCGGCGTGGTGACGCTCGAAGACCTGATCGAAGAGCTCGTGGGGGAGGTGCGCGACGAGCACGACCGGCCACCGGAGCCCGACATCGTGAAGCTCGGCGACGACCACTGGCGGGTCTCCGGGCTGCTCCGCGACGACGCCGCGGCCGCCCGGATCTGCTTCAACGTCCCTTCCGGGCCCTACGAGACGCTGGCCGGGCTCTTCCTTGACCGAGCGGGCAAGGTGCCCGGGGTCGGCGACACGGTGACGGTGGAGGACGCGATCGACCCCGCCGAGTGGGAACTGATCGTCGACGAGATGGACGCCCACCGGATCGCGGCGATCCGCCTGCGCCGGACCGAGACCGAACCGCGAGAGGACGACTGACGTGGACGTTGCTCTCGTCTTCCTGACGTTCGCCCTGCTGCTGGGCAACGCGTTCTTCGTCGGGGCCGAGTTCGCGCTCGTGACCACGCGACGCGACCAGCTCGAACCGCGGGCGGCGCGCGGCTCCCGTGCGGCCAAGACCGCGCTCTACGGCGTGGAACACCTCTCGCTGATGCTCGCCGGTGCGCAGCTGGGCATCTCGCTCTGTTCGCTGGGGCTCGGCGCGGCCGGCGAACCGGCGATCGCGCACCTGATCGAGGCGCCGCTGGAGCTGGTGCACGTGCCCGAGGGCATGCTGCACCCGATCGCGTTCGTGATCGCGCTGTCGATCGTGTCGTACCTGCACCTGGTGCTGGGCGAACTGGTGCCGAAGAACATCTCGCTGGCCGGTCCGGTGCGGGCGGCGCTCCTGCTCGGGCCGCCGATGGTGACCTGGTGCCGGCTCACCCGCCCGATCGTCGTCAGCCTGAACGCGACGGCGAACGGCGTCCTCAAGTTGTTCGGGATCACGCCCCGGGACGAATTGGACACCGTGTACAACACCGAGGACCTGACCGAGCTGGTCGCCGAGTCGCGGGCCGAGGGTTTCCTGGACGCCGACGCCGAGCAGCGGTTGACCAGGGCGTTGTCGACCGAGGCACGCACCGCGGCCGACGTGGCGCTGGGCGACGACCGGCTCCGGGTGGTGCCCGAGGGCGCGACCGTGCGCGAGGTGGAACAGCTGGTGGCCTCGTCGGGCTATTCGCGGTTCCCGGTGCGGGGGCCGGACGGCTTCACCGGCTACGTCCACGCCAAGGACCTGTTGGAGGCCCGGCCGGACGAGCTCGACCGGCCGCTACCGGACCGGCTGATGCGGACGATGCCCGAGATCGACGACGACGCGCCCCTCGCCGACGCGGTCGAGGCCCTGCGTCGCGACGGCGCGCACCTCGGCCTGGTCAACGGAACCGCCGTCGTCGCGCTGGAGGATCTGCTCGAAGAGCTGGTGGGCCAGCTGAACGAAACGCCGCCGATCTCAGATGCTGGTTTGACGCAAGCATCCAGTGGCGACTGATAGGCCAGGCGTTTAACAGCATCAATCTGGAGGCCCCCATGACTGCCCCCTCGGTGAGCGGAGCAAGTAACACCGCACGCCGCGCCGCCCGTAGCGACTGGATCACCAAGATCGGTCGTGTCGGGCTGGTTGCGTACGGGGTGGTGAACCTGCTGATCGCGTTCCTGGCGATCCAGGTCGCGACCGGTGACAGTGGCGAGGAGGCCAACAAGAACGGCGCTCTCTCGCAGGTCGCGGAGAAGCCGTTCGGTCAGGCGGTGCTGTGGATCGTCACGATCGGCCTGGTCGCGCTGACGATCTGGCAGATCGCGGAGGCGGTCTGGGGCCACGCGAACGCCGGTGACAAGCGGCTGAAGAAGCGCCTCACGAGCGCCCTCGAGGCGGCGATCTTCGGCTTCCTGGCGTTCACCGCGGCCAAGTTCGCGATGGGCAACCCGCAGCACGGCAGCAAGACCCAGTCGTTCACCGGCAAACTGCTCGAAGCCCCGTTCGGGCGTGGCCTCGTCATCATCGTCGGGCTGGCGATCGTCGTCGGCTCCGCGTTCGTGGTGTGGCACGGCTGGAAGAAGAAGTTCCGCGAGGACCTGGACCTCTCGCACGCCGACGCGAAGTCGCGGAAGGCCGCCGAGCGCACCGGGCAGATCGGTTACATGGCGGTCGGCGTCGCCTACGCGGTCGTCGGTGGCCTGGTGATCGCCGCGGCGGTCAGCTTCGACAAGGAGAAGGCTTCCGGCCTGGACGGTGCGATGAAGACGATCGCCGACCAGCCGTTCGGCAGCATCCTGCTCTGGCTCGTCGCGCTCGGCTTCATCTGCTACGGCGTCTACTGCTTCTTCGACGCGCGGTACCGCAAGTCCTGAGTCACCCCGTTGCGGGTGACGCGTACACCACGACATTGGCCTCGTACGACTGGGTCTTCCGGTCGTACGGGCTGGTGCAGGTGACGAGCACGAGGCGTTCCGGAACTCCCTGAGCGAACACGTCGCCGGGGAGTTTCGCCTTTTGGTAGACCCGCCGGGCGGCCACGCGATACGCGCGCCGCCCGGCGGTGCTGTCCACCCAGATCAGATCGCCGACCGAGAGCTTCCCGATGTCGTAGAGGGCTCCGCGTCCCAGGTCGCGGTCGTCGACGTGGCCCGCGAGGATCACCGACCCGAACGTCGAGCCCGGGCCGGCGCCGGCCGACCACCAGCCGACGCGACGGGGGTCGTCGGGCAGGCTCAGGCCACCGACCGTGTTGACGATCTCCGAGTCGACGACCGCGTCGACGTCGAGCACCGGGATCTTCAGGCGACGGGGCCGGGCGACCGCGGGGTCTGGCGGCACCGTGAGCTTCCCGGTCGGCTTGGCCGTCGAGGGACTCGGCGGACCGACGCTGCGCGGGCTCGTGCTCGGCCTTCCCGGGCTGGGGCTCTTCGGGGCGGCCTGGGCGGACTCACCCGGCACCACCCCCACCTCGCTCGGCAGGTCCGGGGCCGGCGGCGGCAGCAACGCGTAGATCGCGGCGGCGGCGAGGCACACGATGCCGGTCGCCAGACCGGCGTAGGCGGGCCAGCGGCTCGATCGGTCGGGAGCGGGAAGGCTGAATTTCCGACGGTTTGGTAACAGGAACCGCCGGGGCTCGCTCATGCCTAGGGCTGTCCACTCTGGCGAAGGATGCTCCGACGACGCCACGACCAGGCGGATCCGAGCAGGAAGGCGACGCCGACCGCAGCGAGCGTACCGGCGATGACCGGGCGGTTCCCCGGGGAGATACCCCGTCCGGCATCGACCTGACCCGGCGCGGCACCCACCGCGGGTGCGTTGTCGTCGAGCGCTTCCGCGTGCTTGGCCACCACCGGTGACGTCTGCCGGGCCAGCGTCTGCACCTCTTCGTTCTGGCCGCCGGTCAGCTCGGCTTCGACCTGGCGGCGCAGTGACGCCTGGGCCTGCCGCTGCGTGGACACCCAGAGGCCGTCGAACGCGGGGCCGCTGGTCTGCTCGTACCGGTTGAGCATCGCCTGCTGCGTGGCGTCGGGGCGGGCCGGCAGGTCGACGCCGAGCTTCTTGGCCACCGGCCGCAGCTGGTTGTCGAGGCGGGAGTGGTCGGTGAGCCACTGGTTGGCCAGGTCGCGCGTCTCCTGGTTGCCCTTGCGCAGGCCGATACGGGCCGCGGCGACGGCGGCGAGGTGGGCCTGGTGGGCACCGCGGAGGAAAGACTGGTCCTGTGCGTTGACCCCGGCGACCGGGGCGGCGAGCGCGCTACCCGGTAACGCGAGCACGATCAACACCGCGGAGAGCAACGTCGCTAAGCCGATCCTTCGCTGCATGGCACCGTCCTTCCGGCCTGCCGTTGCTCACCGAGAAGGTACCGGATACCTCCTAGTGACCACACCGCTGCGTTGAGTTCAACACGCTGTGAGTTACCCGCACTGTCCGGTCCATACGCGTCTCCCTGGTTCCCGGCGCCTACGATCACTCGCGTGGCCGTGACCGAAACGTTGTCCCCGTCGAGTGCCGAGAAGCGGGCTCGGCCCTCCCTGCGTCATCGGTTGGCCGACGGGCTGCCGACCGATCAGGCGGCCTCGTGGCTGTGGACCGGGGGAGTCGCGCTCCTCGCGCTGATCCTGCGGCTGGTCGGGTTGGACAAGCCGGGCGAGAAGATCTTCGACGAGGTCTACTACGCCAAGGAAGCCCACGACCTGCTGATGTTCGGCGTCGAGCGGGATAAGGAAGGCACCGGCGCCGGGTACGTCGTCCACCCGCCGCTGGGCAAATGGCTGATCGCCGGCGGCGAGCAGCTCTTCGGCTACAACGCGCTGGGCTGGCGGATCTCGGCCGCGGTCATCGGTGCGCTCTCGGTGCTGCTGCTGGCGCGGATCGCGCGTCGCATGTTCGGCTCGACGCTGCTCGGCTGCGTCGCCGGGCTGCTGCTCGCGCTGGACGGCCTGCACTTCGTGATGAGCCGGGTCGCGCTGCTCGACATCTACCTGATGTTCTTCCTGCTGCTCGCGTTCGGCTTCGCCCTGCGTGACCGGGACTCGACACGGTCGTGGCTGTTGCACCGGGCCGAGGCCGGGGACGACCTGTCCGGCGGTTCCGGATCCCGGGTGCCCTGGTGGCGGCTGGCGACGGCGGTGGCCGCCGGGTGCGCGCTCGGCGTCAAGTGGAGCGCCACCTGGTACATCGTCGCGCTGGTGGCGGTCACGCTCTGGTGGTGCGTGCAGGCCCGGCGCAGCGCCGGGGTGCTGCGCCCGGTGCGCGACACGTTCGTGCGCGAGGCCGGCTGGGTCGTCGTCTTCGGTGTCGTCGTGCTCGCGGTGTACCTGTCGACGTGGACCGGCTGGTTCCTCTCCGACAACGGCTGGAACCGCAACGGCGACCCGTGGCCGGGCCCGTCGTGGCTGCCGGCGTCGATCGGGAACCTGTGGGAGTACCACGTCCACGCGTACGAGTTCCACACCGGCTTGCACGCCAAGCACGACTACCAATCGACGCCGTGGAGCTGGCTGCTGCTCGGCCGGCCGGTGGCGTACTACTACTCCAGCGACCCCGGCTGCGGCAGCGACAACTGTTCGGCCGAGGTGCTGGCGCTGGGCACGCCGCTGCTCTGGTGGTCGTTCATCCCGGCGCTGGTGATGATCGGCTGGCGCTGGCTGGCCGGGCGCGACTGGCGTGCCGGCGCGATCCTCCTGATGAGCGTCGGCGCCGGCATCGTGCCGTGGACGTTCTACCCGACCCGCACGATGTTCTACTTCTACACGCTGCCGGCGCTGCCGTTCCTCGTCCTGGCGGTGACGCTCGCGCTGGGGATGGTGCTGGGGTCCGGACGCTCCGCCGTGCCCGGGCTGGTGGCGAACGTCGACGACCGCGACCGACGTCTGGTGGGGGCCGTGGCGGTCGCGACGTACCTGGTGGTCATCGCGGCGACGTTCGCGTACTTCTACCCGATCTACACCGGCGAGCAGATGACGTACGACTCCTGGCACTCGCGGATGTGGTTCGACTCCTGGATCTGAGCCTCGCGGGTCACCCGCCAGCGCCCGCAGGCACACCGTTGGTAGTGGACGCGGCCCTCGCTGGTGGGGTGGCTCGAGATCGTCTTCCAGAAGTGCGTCATGGCTCGAGCGTGCTGTAATGGTCTTGTGCACATCAACCCTTACGGCGAAGATCCGGTGCGATTCGCGATCGCACTGGCCGTCGACTTCCCGGCGACCGCGGCCGACCTGGTCGCGCGCTGCCGCGCGGCCGGCGTCGAGGTGCCCGCGGGCGACGTCGACCTGGCGGACGTGCGTGCGTTCCTGACCGACTGGCTCGGCGTGGTGGACGCACCCGACGACGAGACCCGGGCCGCGCGGCTGAACGTGCTGCTGGCGGCCGCGTCGGCGTATCCGCGGCTGACCAACCACGCTTCGGACGGCTGGCACGTGCACTACCGGGCCGCGGAGCTGCCGCTGGCCGGGGTGTTGCGCGCGTTGATCGGCGTCGGCACGGCCCTGCATCTGACCGGACGGGGGATGCACCGGCTGGGGCGGTGCGCGGTGGCGGAGTGCGATCGCCCGTTCGCCGACGTGAGCCGCACCGGCCGTCAGCGGTACTGCTCACCGGCGTGCGCGAATCGGGACGCGGTACGCCGCCACCGCGGCCGGGTCGCGAGCTAGCGCCCGGGGTCGGCTCGGGAGCGTGTGACTGCGGGCGCGTCAGCTCGGGAGCCAGTAGGGGTCGCGGCCCAGGGCGCGGAGGAGTTGATCGACGGCCGGGGCGCCCGGGGTCTGGGGAAGGCTCGGAGCGAACGGGCTGCCGGGCTCGGTGCGTCGCTCGTCGTCGGGAAGCGAGAGCACGATCGGCAGCAGGGCGTCGACCAGGTCGTTCTCCGGGGCGAACGGCTGTCCCAGCGCGGCCGCGACGTCCCAGGCGTGCACCAGGTAGTCCACGGCGTGGGCCGTGATCGCGAAGTGCGCGGGCGTGGGTCGCGCTCCGAAGTCCGGGATGACGAGCGGCTGGTCCGGGTCGTCGACGCTGGCGAACGCGGCGACGACCTCGTCGGACGCCTTCCGGTACTGGGTCGCCAGATCGTCGTCGAGCGTGGGCAGCTCCCAGTCGCTGCCGCCCCGGGTGGCCGCGGCGAAACCGTGGTGCTGGGCGATCAGGTGTCGCATCAGGTCGGCCACGGTCCAGCCGGTGCACGGCGTCGGACGCCCGAGGTCGTCCGGCGTGATCGTGTCGACGATGCGCGCGCTGAGCGCGACGGCGCGGGCGTCGAGGTCGCGGAGGTCTGTCAAATCAGTATGCATGTGCTTACGATGTGCAGGTGCTTATGATTTGTCAAGCGGTATCTTCACGGCATGGAGGCACGGCCGGACCTGGCGGCGATGATGGGGCCGATCGGCCGGACGCTCGTCGCGATGGAGCTGCCGATCCTGCGCGAGCACGAGCTCTCGATGTGGGGTTACGCGGTGCTCTCGAGCCTCGACGACCAGCCGGTCCACACCCAGGCCGCGCTGGCCGAGGCGATAAACGCCGACAAGACACGGCTCATCGCCGTGCTCGACGACCTGCAGTCGGCCGGTTTGATCGAGCGCCGTCCGGCACCGGGTGACCGGCGGGCCCGTGTCCTCACGATCACCCCGGAGGGGCGCCGCCTCCGCAACGCGGTGCAGGCCGCGATCCGGGTCGAGGAGGAACGGCTGCTCGAGGTACTGCCGCCCGACCAGCGAGCGGTGTTCGTCGACGCGCTGCGACGGCTCAGTGCGGCGTCGAAGCCCTAGCGGCGTTGACCATGTCTTCCGGGAGCAGCAGGAACAGGCGCGGCGCGATCTTCTCCATCGCTCCGCCGCACCCCACCACCAGGCCGGTGGCGAAGTCGACGAGCGGCATCGCGTCGGACTCGTCGAACTCGCTCAGATCCATCACAACCGGGGTGCCGCAGCGGAACCAGTCGCCGACGTAGAAGACCTCGTTGTAGTTCTGCGGACGCAGCGTCTTGACCACCGCATCAGTCTCCTCTGGACGCTGCCGGAGTCAATCCGCCGCGCCTGCGCGCCGCGTCGATCTCCGCGCCGTGTGCGACCGCCCACTGGGCCACCGAGCCGATCGGCCCGAGGAACGAGACGCCGAGCGGCGTCAGGCGGTACTCGACCGTCGGCGGCACGGTCGGGAAGACCTCGCGCGCGACCAGGCCGTCGGTCTCCAGCGCGCGCAGCGTGCGGGTCAGCATGCGCCGGCTGACGCCCTCGATCGCGCGGTGCAACTCGTTGTAGTGATACGGGCGCTGGCCCAGCAGGGTGAGCACCAGCAGCGTCCACTTGTCGCTCAACCGCCGCAGCACGTCGGTGACCGGGCACGCCTCGTACTCCGCTGCGGGAACCGGGGTCGGGAGGGGCATGCGTCCAGAATGGCTTGCGCGCCTGCGGTTAGGTATCCGCATACGGCGCGTCGTCCCCGGGCTACTGGTCTTCGTCGGCGCCGTGCTGCTGATCGCCGCGGCGCAGGGTGTGCTGGCCGTGCTGATCGGCTCGGCGTGGGTCGTCAACCCCGGGCACTACGCGGTGCTCAACCGGATCTTCGAGCATCCGGTGCTGCTCGCCGCGGGCGGCGTCGTCGTCCTGCTGGTCGGCTCGGCGGCCGCGTCCCGGCAGCGTTTCCTCCGGTTCGGAGCGCTGGGCATCGCGGCGCTGCTCGCCGGCTTCGCGAGCGCGCTCGGCACGCCGCTGTCGTCCGGACCCGGGCTGCCGACCGGCGGCCGCGAGAGCGTCGAGTACGACTCACCCGGCGGGCGCTACGCGGCCCGCATCACCCGCTGGCAGAAGCTCCAGGGCCCGGCCCAGTTGATTCTCGTCCGTTTCCACGACGGGTGGCGCAGCCGTGAGCATCTCGTGGGCTGCCAGGACGGCAACGGCGGCCGGAGCGTGGCCCGCCTGGGATGGACGAGCGAGTCGACGCTCCGACTCCACCGCTCGGACGGCGTCGAATACGACATCCGCCTGGACCCGAAAACGGCCGAGCCCGACCACGTCCTCCACCGGGGCGACGTGGACGCCTGCTACCAGCCCTGACCGGTCCATCAGTCGGACAGGAGCCGGAGATGCGGCGGTCCCTTGGGTGCGGGCGCCGGCGTCAGCACGCGGGGGTCCGAACGTTCGGGCTCCGCGTCGACGAACTCCGGAGGAGTCCCGTGCGTCCCGGTCGTCACCGGCGTGATGTATTCGTCCACGGCGGCGAGGACGGTGTCTTC
The DNA here is from genome assembly GCF_000585375.1 of Cryptosporangium arvum DSM 44712. Classification (NCBI taxonomy): domain Bacteria; kingdom Bacillati; phylum Actinomycetota; class Actinomycetes; order Cryptosporangiales; family Cryptosporangiaceae; genus Cryptosporangium; species Cryptosporangium arvum. Next base: position 7,949,798 of record NZ_KK073874.1, on the reverse strand, counting down.
CAGACTCCGGCCTCCCACTGTCGCCCAGCGGCGCAGTTCCCTCACCTGCACACTGTCCAAGCGGATCGTGACCAGCGTCGGCACACTGGAACCAACGTCTGAATCAGTCATGGTCAGACAGTAGATGCCGGACAGTTCGGGCGCGAATCCAACACGCATGTACCGGAGTAATCAGGTATCAACTGGCATCTCCACCGAGCGTGGACGCCGCGCGCGTGATCACGGCGCCGGGTGTGGGCGTCGGTCCGCGGCTCCTCCGTTGCCGTCATCGGCCTCGGCCCAGTCGATCCTCGACGTCCCGTTCATGCCCCCGAGAAGACCCGCTCGTCGCGCCCCGGAGGCGCGAGCGTCAAGCGCGGACGAAGCCACCGGGCATCGGGTGGGCCTCGGCGGTCAGTCCGGCGCGGACAGCCGGGTCGTCGGCGGCGATTCGTTCGATCTGAGCGTGATCGACGACCTCCACCACGGCCAAACCGTACGGGCCGGCCGGATCCAGTACCGCGCCGAAGCACACCGCGACCCCGTCGGCCAGCAGGCCTTTCCAGTACTCGGTGTGCTCCGCCATCACCGCCTGTTCCGCGTCGGTCATGTCGGTGACGACGTGGGGCGAGGACACCCGCCACCCCGGCCCACGGGGGCGGGCGCATCGGCCACCGTGTGCCGTACACCCTCCGACCCCTTTACGATGGGCGCCCGTCGTTTCACGAAGGACAGTGCGCGATGAGGTACCGACGAGACACCCAGGCCGACACCAGCGACCGAGCCGCCAGCGATCGTGACTCGGCCGCCGATCAGCGTGACGCGAATGCCTCCGCCCGCGACGAGGCCGCGACCAACCGTGACGAGGTAGCTGTGGGGCGTGAGCTGACCCGGATGGACGCCGCGCGCCACATCGAGGGCCTGCTGGCGGCCGCGGCCGAACGCGACCGGATCGCCGCCGAGGGCGCGCAAGACGTCGAGCAGCAATCGGCCACCGCTGACCGGGACCGGAACGCCCAGGACCGCGTCATGATCCGCCAGGAACTGCACGAACTCCGCGAGGCGCGACGTCAGGCGACGCGTGATCGGAGCGCGGCGGCCGACGACCGGGAGGCCGCGGCCGACGATCGGGCCGCGGCCGTCCGGGACCGCCGCCAGGCATCCGCCGACCGCGACCAGGCCGCCATCTACCGAGCGCAAAGCACCTAGCGCAGGCCATCTAGCGCTCGGCCGCCACCATCCCGACGAGCATCTCGATGAGTTCCTCGGCGGACGTGCCCCACTTCTCTTTCGTCAGGTGGCCGCTGACCTCCATGCTGGTGACGCCGTGCACGCTCGCCATCAGCAGCGCGCCGTAACGGCGGGCATCCTGCTCCCCGACCAGCTCGGCGACGATCGCCAGGAACTCGTCCTGGCTGCGCCCCGCCGCCCGGACCACCGCGGTCGGATCGCCGCTGGGCTGGGTGAACATCAGGCGGTACAGGTGAGGCTGCTCGCGGCCGACCGCGATCAGCCCGCTGAGCGCGGCACGCAGCTTCTCCGACGCCGAGAGCTCCGGCGACGTGCGCAACACGGACACGTCCGTCCCCACCCGCTCCCACGCCTCGCTCGCGATCGCGGTGAGCAGGCTCTCCTTGTCGGCGAAGTGCCGGTACGGCGCTCCGCGACTCACCCCGGCCCGCGCGCCTACCTCGCGCAACGTGACCGCCTCGACGCCGCCGGCACCGAGCAGCGCCGCGGCGGCGTCGAGCAGCGCACGGCGGGTGGAGGCGGCGGACTCCTCACGGCTGACCATGACGTCGATTCTACTGTTGACAGCGTCAACTCAACCGGCCTACCGTAGTTCGGGTGACAACGTCATCTGAAATTGCTGTCGTAACGGGCGCCTCCACCGGAATCGGCGCCGCCACCGTGCGCGCGCTGGCCGGCCGGGGCTATCACGTGCTCGCCGGCGTTCGGCGCGAACAAGACGCGCCGAACGTCGAGGGCCGGAACGTCGAGCCGGTGATCCTGGACATCACCGATCCGGTGCAGATCGGGTCGCTGGCCGCCCGTGTCGGCGAGGCCCCGGTCAAGGCCCTGGTCAACAACGCCGGCATCGCCGTGAACGCACCGGTTGAAGCCCTTCCGCTGGACGAATGGCGCCACCAGTTCGAGGTCAACCTGTTCGGCCACATCGCCGTGACCCAGGCGCTGCTGCCCGCCCTTCTGCGCGGCAACGGCCGGGTCGTCAACATCAGCTCGATCGGCGGGAAGCTCGCCCTGCCCACCTACGGCGCCTACGCCGGAACGAAGTTCGCTCTGGAGGCGGTGAGCGACGCGCTGCGCCGGGAGCTGGCACCGCACGGAGTGGAGGTCGTCGTCGTGGAGCCCGGCGGCGTCCGGACGGAGATGAATAGCCGGGGCACGGCCGTCGCGAACCGGCTGGCCGCGGACATGACGCCCGAGCAGCGCGAACGCTACGGCCCCCTGGTGCGTGCGATCGTGTCCCACTCGGCCGCCTTCACGAAGGCCGGCAAGTCGGCGGAGGACGCCGCGAAGATCGTCGCCAAAGCCGTGACCGAGCGCAGGCCACGCACCCGCTACACGATCGGCCGCGACGCCGCCCTGATGAGCCGGCTGTCCCGCGCCCTCCCCGATCGTGTCCTCGACCGGGTTCTGGCCGCCGACCTGCGTCCGCACTTCTCCTGAGGGCCGCCAGCGTTCGGTGTTCGCCGCGTTGGCGAACCCCACTCGCCGGGACGTGCTCGATCTGCTCCTCGACGGCCCGCGGCCGGTCCAGGAGATCGCCGAGCACTTCGACATGGCCCGGCCCAGCGTCTCCGAACATCTCAAAGTCCTGCTGGACGCCGAGCTGGTCACCGAGAGCAGGCAGGGCCGCCACCGGATCTACGCGGTGACCCCCGACCCGCTGCGCGAGCTGCAGAGCTGGCTCGCCCCGTACGAGCGGTTCTGGCGGTCGAAGCTCACCGGCCTGCGCACCTACCTGGAGGAGCAAAGCCCATGAACGACGCCATCCACGTCGCGGTTTCGATCCGGACGACGCCCACCAGCAGCTCGCCCGCGCGATCATGGACGGTGGTTGGCGCAGCCGGATCTTCGGCCGCCTCATCGATCACCTGGCGGGTTGAGGGCCCTGGAGACCCGGTTGCTGCCGGTCCTACCATGCGGAGCATGACGCGGTACGTCGACGAAGACCTGCGTGGTGCGGAGTTCCGCGAGTGCGACCTGACCGAGGCTCGCCTGATCGGCGTCGTCATGCAGGATGCCGTGATCGACGGGCTCGTGGACAACCTCGTGGTGAACGGAGTCGAGGTCACCGGGTACGTCGAGGCCGAGCTCGACCGGCGTCATCCGGTGCGGGTGCTGATCCGCTCGGACGACCCGGCCGATCTGCGTGAGGCCGCGCGTCGGCTCCGCTCCGGCTGGGCCGCCACGGTCGAGCGGATCGGCCGCACGCCGGGCATCGAGCGCCGCAGCGTGAACGACGAGTGGTCGGCGGCCGAGACGATGCGCCACCTGGTCTTCGTCCACGACTCGTGGTTCCGCCGCTGCTGCCTGGGCTCGACCGACCTGTTCACGCCGATGGGCCTCGGCACGACCGTCGAGCCCTACCACGGAGCGCACGGGCTCGACCTCGCGGCCGATCCAGGCTTCGACGAGATCGTGAGCGTGCGTGACGCCCAGGCCGCCGAGGTCGAGGCCTGGCTCGACGAGGTCACCCCGGCGCAGCTCGACGCGCCGGCCCCGATACCCGACGACGACGTCTGGCCGCCCTACGCCCGAGGCCGCTCGGTGCGCCAGTGCCTGCGCACGGTGCTCAACGAGACCTTCGAACACCACAACTTCTGCGTCCGAGACCTGGACCTGGTCGAGGCCCAGCCGTCACCAGGCGACGCCGGCGGGCCGGCCGAGGGCTAGCTCGGCTGCCGCCACCCCGCTGGCGTAGGACACCTCGCTGAGAAGGCCGGGCGCGGCCACCTGGTCACCCGCCAGGAAAACGCCGTCGCCGCGGTCGATGGCCGGGCGGTCGCGCCAGGTGTGGCCGGGCAGATCGAGGGCGCCGGTGCGACGGTTCGCGATCGCGTCCCGCTGCCAGGTGACCCGCTCCCGCCAACCCGGCAGGGCGTCGTCCACGAAGGCCTGAAGGCGCACCGTTCCGTCGGCCTTCGTTTCGTCGTGGTGCAGCGGGAGCTGAGCTTGGAACAGGGACTCGCCGCGCGGCGCCAGGCCGGGGTCGGGCAGCGTGTACCGCTCCAGCCACCCGGCCTGGTCGAGGTCGGAGACGACGAACGGCTCGCGTCGCGCGACGCGCACCGCCACGTCGAACAGCAGCGTTCGTCCGCTCTCGACGCGTGGCAGCAGCGGCGCACCGAGCAGTGTGGACGCCGCGTCCAGCGAGGTCGCGACGACGACGGGGGGAGCGGGAAGCTCGGTCACCCTGGCGCCGGTCTCGATCGTGACGCCGAGCGCGCGGGCGTGGTCGGCGAGCCGGTCGACGAGCCCGTTCCAGCCACCGAGCACGTACCGGGCGGCCGGAATCGGCGCGGTGACCCGTCGCAGGCGCGGCCAGACGAACGCGGCCGACAGACGCCCGGGGTCGGCGTCGAACGTGGCCACCCCCATCAGCATCGACGCCGCCGCCGCGACCGCGTCGCCGTGCTGTTCGCGCATCCAGGTGCGGAAGTCCTGGTCGACCGGCGACCGGCGTCGTCGTCGCGTCAGAATCGGCAGTAACGCGGCGGGAGGCGTCCGACGTAGCCGGCCTCCGTGACGGAACCGGAAACCGGCCAGCCCGCGCAGCGGCATCGCGGTGTGCGCGCCGATCAGGTCGCGGTGCGCGAGCCAGCGCCACCACGGCCCGTCGCCGTAGAGCACGTGCGGTCCGTCGTGCGCGACGTACGGCGGAGCGGTGGCGCGGGCCCTCCCGCCGAGCGTCCGGTGGGCTTCCAGCAGCCGGACGCGAGCGCCGGCTTCCGCGCTGGTGATGGCGGCGACGAGCCCCGCGAACCCGCCACCGACGACAGTGATGGTCTCCATGACCAGGCGACGACGTAGGGCACAATCGCGTGACATGGACGGGTGGCCGGAGGACCGTCGGTACCTGTTCGCCGTCGCGTACCGGTTGCTGGGCAGCGCCGCCGACGCCGAGGACGCCGTGCAGGAGGCGTACGTGCGGCTGCAGAAGGCCGCACCGGACAACCCGCGTGCCTGGCTCACCACCGTCGTCTCCCGGATCTGTCTGGACATGCTCGGGTCGGCCCGCGCGCGCCGGGAGAACTACGTGGGCACCTGGCTGCCCGACCCACTCGTCGGCTACGACGACACCGACCTCGGCGACGCCGTCGCGCTGCGCGATTCGGTGCGCACCGCCGTGCTGCTGGTGCTCGAGACGCTGTCACCGGCCGAGCGGGTGGCGTTCGTGCTCCACGACGCGTTCGGCATGGACTTCGAGCGGCTCGCGGCGGTCGTCGGCCGCACCCCGGAGGCGTGCCGGCAACTCGCGTCGCGGGCACGCCGGCGGGTACGCGCGGGCGCACCGGCGCGGACCTCGGTGTCACGGGCGGAGCATCAGCGGGTGCTCGACGCGTTCGCCGCGGCCAGCGTCGACGGTGACCTGTCCGAACTCGTCGGTCTGCTCGATCCGCGAGTGGTGTTCCGCTCGGACGGCGGTGGCACGGTGCCCGCCGCGCGGGTGCCGGTGCACGGCCCGGCGCGGGTGCAGGCTCTGGTCTCCGGGCTGCTCCGCCGGTACGCCGGCGTCCGGCTGCTACCGGTTCCGGTAGCGGGCGGCCTCGGCTTCCGTCTTTCTTCGGACGACGCGGAACTCGGCGTCCTCGGCGTGGAGCTCGGCGTCCTCGGCGTGGAGCTCGCGGAGGGCCGAATCGTCGAGCTGAACCTCGTCGTGAACCCAGCGAAGCTGGGGACCGACCGGTCGCTCTGAAGTATTGCCGGCGCCTACCCGTTCAGGGTGACGCGCGAGCAGCCCGGCACCGCCCAGACTCGCTGTGCGCGGTGGAACCCTCCGCCCGCGTTGCCGGGAAGGTGGGCTTCAATGACCGAGTCGCATGTGGTGACGGAACCAGCCCCTCACCATCTTGTCGAACGCACCGTGATCCGACGGCGCTTACTGGAATTCACGGCCGTGTGTCTGGTGCTGACCTGGGTTCCGTGGGTGCTCCTGGGTGTGCAGGGGGTGGACCTCGACGAGGGTCTCGGTCTGCTGGTGTTCGGCCTCGCGGCGAGTGGCCCTTCGCTGGCCGCGCTGGTCATGTGGTTGCGGCGCCGGAGAGAGGTGCGTCCTGGTCCGCGCTCGCGCTTGTCGTTCGGCGCGCCCGTAGCGGCGGTGTTGCTGGGCGGGATAGCGCCGGTGGGGGCGGCGATCCTGCTGAACCTGAACGACTTGTCGGCGATCCCGGATCACGCCGGTCCGGTGGTCGCCGACATCGGTGGTCCGGTGATCGCGCTGGTGTACACATTGCTCGCCGGTCCGGTGGCGGAGGAGTTCGGCTGGCGGGGCTACGTGCAGCCGCGCCTGCGTCAGCTCCACGGCCGGGTCGTGACCACTGTGGTGCTGGGAGCCGCCTGGGGCCTGTGGCACGTCCCGCTGTTCTTCGTGCCCGGCACCGGCCAGCACGACGACGGCTTGTTCACCCAGTACGGCTTGGTGTTCTTCCTTTCGCTCCTCCCACTCACCTACCTCATGCTGTTCGTGACCGAACGCCTGCGCGGTGGTGTCCTGGCGGCGATCGTGATGCACGCCGCCTGGAACCTCACTGATGAACTCGTGCCGGTTCCGGGCAGCGGCGGATTGTGGCTGAGGCTTCTCCTGTTGCTGGTCACCGCGGGAGCGGTCGCCGTGTGGTGGCGCCACCGACCTCGGTGAAACGCGGGCGGTCCGCCCGCCGCCCGCCCTGACCTCGCCGCCCCTGACCTCGCAGCCCGCCGCTAGCCCTGTCCCCGCCGCTAGGGCCTGTCCTCAGAGTGGGTGCTGCTGAGCGCGGTGCGTAGCTGGTTGGATGCTGGTTCGTGGTGCGTCGGCATGAGTTGACTGATGAGCAGTGGCAGGCGATCGCGGCGTTACTTCCGAGGTCGGGTGCTGCGGGTCGGCCGCGGGTGGATGACCGGCGGGTGATCAACGGGATGTTGTTCAAAGCCAAGACCGGTGTTGCGTGGCGGGGTCTGCCGGAGCGGTATGGGCCGTGGAAGACGGTCTACAACCGATTCTGGCGGTGGTCTCGTAACGGCACGTTGACGCTGCTGGTGAGGCAGGTGCGAGTGATCGCCGAGGCGATCGATGAATTGGATCGCGAGGTGTCGGTCGATTCCAGCATCGTGCGCGCTCATCAGCATGCGGCCGGTGCTCGCCGGGCGCAGGCGCCGGGCGCGGGGGGCCTGCCGGCCGGACGGCGGGCAGACCGAGCCAGGTGATCATGCCATCGGCCGTTCCCGCGGCGGGCCCTCCACGAAGCTGCATCTGGCCTGCGACGGCCACGGCCGGCCGCTCACGGTGATGCTGACCGGCGGGAACGTCAACGACTGCACCGTGTTCGAAGACGTCATTACCGGCGTGTCGTTTCCCCGGCCGGGTCCGGGCCGCACCGCGACCCGCCCGGCCCGCATCCTTGCCGACAAGGGCTACTCCAGCCGCGCGATCCGCGCCTACCTGCGCCGACGGCCGATCCCCACCACGATCCCCGAACGCGCCGATCAACAGGCCCACCGCCGACGCCGCGGCCGAACCGGCGGCAGACCTCCAGCCTTCGACGCGGTCGCCTACCGCCGCCGCAACGTCGTCGAGCGCTGCTTCAACCGGCTCAAACAATTCCGCGCGATCGCCACCCGCTACGACAAGACCGCACTGTCGTACCAAGCCATGATCGACCTCGCCACCCTCACCCTCTGGCTTTGAGGACAGGCCCTAGGGCGTGTTTGAAAAGCGCTTCGTTCGTTGGGTGATGCGTGGCTCGTGGTGATCTGACGAATGCGGAGTGGGAAGTCTTGTCGGCGGTGTTGCCGTCGGCTAAGCCGGGTGGTCGGCCGCCGCGTTCGCGGCGGCAGGTCATTGATGGGATCCGGTGGCGGGTGAGGACCGGGGCGCCGTGGCGGGACCTGCCCGAACGGTATGGGCCGTGGGAGACCGCGTATGCGCTGTTCCGGGACTGGCAGCGGGACGGGACCTGGGCGCGCATCGTGTCCGATCTGCAGTCCCGCGCCCAGGCCCGGGGGCTGATCACCTGGGACGTGTCCGTCGACTCCACCGTGGTCCGGGCTCACCAGCACGCCGCGGGCGCCCGTAAAAGGGGGTCGATCAGAAACAACCGCCGGGAGGGTGCACCGCAGAGCCCAACGACCATGGTCTGGGACGGTCACGCGGCGGGTTGAGCACCAAGATCCATCTCGCGGCCGAGGGCGGACAGCGTCCGCTGTCGCTGCTGGTCACCGCCGGGCAGGCCGGAGACGCGCCGCAGTTCCAGCCGGTGATCGACGCGATCGGTGTCCCCGGTCGAGTCGGCAGGCCCAGGACACGGCCGGCGCGGGTCCTAGCCGATAAGGCCTACGGATCCCGCGCCAACCGCGTCTACCTGCGCCGACGCGGAATCCGCGCCACCATCCCCGAACCAGCCGACCGGTTGGCCCACCGCCGACGTCGCGGCAGCGCCGGCGGCCGCCCACCGACGTTCAACGCCGAGACCTACAAGCAGCGCCACGCGGTCGAGTGCGGGATCAACCGCCTCAAGCGCTACCGGGCGGTCGCGACTCGCTACGACAAACTCGCCGTCCGCTTTCTCACGACGCTGCACATCGCCGCGATCAACGAATGGCTACGGTGACCAGCTTTTCAAACAGGCCCTAGCCGCGTCAGTGCGCGGCGCCCGGGGCCTCGATGGAGGTCTGCGCGGGCATGTTGCCGATCCCGATGGGGCACGAGAGCCCGTTCGGGCCGTGGTTGCAGTAGCCGTTCGGGTTCTTGGCGTCCGAGAGGTACTGCTGGTGAAAGTCGTCCCGGCCGCGTGCATATTCGGTGGGTCAGCGCGGAAGCCGAATCGGCAGCGTCTGGGTAACCTCGTCGCCGAGTGCGGGTCCGCGACCCACCGCAACGGCGGAAAGGCGTCCTGGCCACCAATTCCATGGTCCGAGCAGTGCCATCGCGGCCGGGAGCACGAGCACCCGGATCACGACGGCGTCGATCAGGATCGCGGCGGCCAGTCCGACGCCGAGTTGCTTGAACTCGATCAGGCTGAGCGTTCCGAAAATCGAGAACACACCGACCATCACGACCGCGGCGCTGGTGACGACTCCCGCGGATCGGGTGATTCCCTGAGCGATCGCGGCTCGGAGCGGCAGTTGCGCAGCGGCAGCTTCTCTAATCCGGCCGACCACGAACACGTGGTAGTCCATCGACAGTCCGAACAGAACGGCGAAGAGGAAAAGCGGGAGCCAGGACACGACTGCACCTGACGAGTAAAAGTCCAAGGCCGATTCGGCCCAGGAGTACTGGAACACGCCGACCAGCACTCCGAATGCCGCGGCGGCCGACAGCAGGTTCAGGACCACGGCGGTGAGGGCGATCGCGGGCGAGCGAAAAGCCCAGAACATCGCGAGAAAAGTCAGCGTCAGTACAAATCCGAACACCCACGGCGCACGCTGCTCCAAGTGATCGGTGAAGTCGAGGCTCTGCCCGACTTTCCCTCCGACTCCGAGTTCGACATCCGTCGTTCCTGCGAGCACCTCCGGTAGCCAGGAGCGCAGTAACCGCAGCGACGTGGCCGCTTGCTCACTCCGTGAGCCGAACGGCGTGCCCACTGTGAGTACGTGCACACGATCGTCGCCGGAGGCCTCGAGATCGGGCTCACGATCATGGGCGAACAAGCCGTTGGCCCGGACTCGCTCTGCCAGAAGCAGCAGACCGGCACGGACGTCCGGCGCCTCGCCGGCGGGCGCACGAACGGCCACCACGTGCGTCGTGCCCTCGCTCGGAAACGCTTCGCTCAGGTGATCCAACGCCTGCACCGCCGGGATGTCCCGCGGCAGATCGTCCGCGCCCGGCTGCTTCAGTTTCATGCTCAGTGCAGGGGCAGCGAGCAGAAGCAGTAGTCCGACCGACAAGACCAACGTCACCGCGGGGTGGCGCAGCGACGGTAGAAGCAGTCGCGGCCAGATACGGGGCTCACCCGCTCGCGCGGACAGTCGCCAAAGCACCGGTACCCGGAGCCGATCGACCGATCCGCCCAGCGTCGCGAGTAGGGCAGGTACCACCGTGAGTGAAGCGAGCACCGCGACGGCCACCACGATGATCGAACCAGTGGCCAGCGAAGTGAACGTCGCCTGACCGGCGAGGTAGAGCCCGGCCATCGCGACGATCACAGTGACACCCGAGACCACGACCGTATGCCCCGACGTTTCGGCAGCGATTCGAACGGCATCTGGACGCGATGCGCCGTTCCGTAGCTCCTCCCGCTGGCGCGAGAGATAGAAGAGCGAGTAATCGACGCCGACCGCCATCCCCATCAGAAGGATGACGCTGCTCACGACACTGGTCGCGGGAAGCACTTGGGAAGCCAGCGAGGACAGGCCGATCGCTGCGCCGACCGAGGTGAGCGCGACGACAACCGGCACGCTGGCCGCGACGAGTGCACCGAAGACCGCGAGCAGGATCAACAGTGTCAGCGGAACGCTCACGAATTCGGCCCGAGCGAAGTCCTCACCCAGTGTCTCGGTCAGTCCCTTCGCCGTGGATCCGGTACCGACCTGCTCGATGCGGAGAGAGGGGTGGTCTGCCTCCACCCGTGCGCTGACCGACAAAAGCGGATCGACGCGTTGGTCAGCGGTCTCCGTGTCTCCGGTCATCACCACCGGAACGAGCACGGCTTGTCGATCGGCCGATGCAATGGGCTCGCCGACCGATTCCGTCTGCGGAAGCGACCGCATTCCTTCGGTCAGGTCGCTGACCGCCGCGCGTGCGACCTCCGCATTGAGCGGACCGTTTCGGGCGGTGACGAGGATGTTCTCCTCAGGTTTCTCGGGAAAATTCCCGGAAGCCACGATCCGGCTGACGAGTCCGGATTCCCCGACGCCGGTCTCGTCGTCCCGCAGCGTATTCGTGCCGACGGTGTGCCCCACCACGACCGCGAGTGCGACGAACGCCATCCAGAGTGCGATCGCCGTCCATGAATGCCGTGCGCTCCAGAGGGCTACCCGTGCTGTCAGGCTTTTCCTGCCCACCGCTGTGCTTACCTTTCGCCGTCATCACCGCAGTTGAGTTGCGCGCGAAAGGACGCTATTTCGTCCGGTTGTCTCCGGGTCATGCGGATTGCCGCCGAGTTCGTTCAGCAACCCACACCCTTGTTACTGTGGAAATCCTCACCGAGCGACGGAACGACCAGTCTGGTCCAGTTCCTGATGAGGACTCGGAAGCATCGCTCGGGGTCCCCGCGACAGTTGGCCGTCGACGGCGCAAAGTCGCTCTTTTGGGCGACCTCACTGCAGGCAACGGCCGCCGCCCCGTCCGCGCTGATCGGACCTCCTGCCGGCGATCGAGGTCGCGTGCCGGCATGGCGCCGATGCCGATCGAACACGGCAGCCCGTCCAACTCGTGGTTGCAGTACCCGTGCGGGATCTTGGACGGCGAGGTCCGGACTCTCGCACAAGGAGACATCCGACCTCGGCGACGACTATCGCGGGCCGAGCAGCCGACGACCGGCGAGACGCATGCCGGTGAGGAGTTCAGTACAGGAACGATGGTCGGGATCGTCGGAGAGTGCAGCGGCCACAAGCGGGCCGGTGTCGCAGATGATCACGAGCGGCCGAAGCCCTCGGCTAGGATTTTGTCAACTCGGCGGGTGACGCCAGGTCGGCGCGACGTTCCGGCACCGAAAAAGCCGGCGGCCAGGGACGGTTGCTAACTGGGCGCAAACGGCGGCGCAGATCGGCGAGCGCCGCGCCGACTTCTTCGGGTATCTCTTCGACGAGGCGGCGAAGCTCATCTCGTTCGGCGCTCGTGCGAACCAGGTTAGGCGCGGAGTGCCGGGCGAAGCCAGCCGCCGAAACATCCTGTGGACAGCGAACGGGCGGCCCGTATCCGGACCGCCCGCCGCTGGGTGAAGTGCTAGACCGTCAGTGTGCTGCGCCCGGGACCTCTACCGAGGTCTGAGCCGGGACGTTCCCGATCCCGATCGGGCAGTTGAGCCCCGTTGGGCGACGGGTAAGAGACCGGGCCGCGTCGACTCGGCATACGTTGACAGGCTGCGACTATGCGGCACCGGCGAAATTTAGAGGGACGTCGGTCGGGGCCGATGCCGAAGGGCTCAGGTGCGCTCCCCGCGGCATGGAGGTAGCGGGCTCGTGCATCTAGCTTCGTCGCGTGATTGATGCGGGTACACGAGTACGGCACCGTGAGCGAGCAGGTTGTCCACAGGTCGAAGTTCGGCAGCTGGGAACGTGATGACCGGCGCTTACACTCCACGTATGGCAGACCAACCAGACTCGCGGGAGTAGGACGACGAGGAGTCCGCGAAGCGGCGAATCTTGCCCCGGCATCTTGCCCGGCTGGTGGGTTCGCTGCGTGGCCCTGCAGATCTTGCGCAGAACCACGACAAGTATCTGGCGTATCCGCAGGAGCAGCAGGCTGGCGGAGCGGCCTCGGCGTGATCCTCTGCGATACGGGGCCGCTGGTCGCGGCCCTCAATGAGGCGACGACAACCACGAGCGATGCTCTCGCTTCCTCGTCGAGAACTGGACGAGGCTCGTCGTCCCGTCGCTCGCGGTGACGGAGCTGGCCGATCCGCGACGGCGGGGGAGTCAAGGGCTGGCGGCTGACTTTGCGCCGCGATCGCCGAGGACGGTTGCGAGTCGTGGAGGTCTCGCCCTACGGCTACCGGCGAATGTCGGAGCTTCTCAGCACCTATGCATCCCTCCGCTTACAAGCGGTGGACGCTTGCGTCGTCGCGCTTGCCGAGCGCCTGGACCTTCGCGAGGTCGCAGCGCTCGACCGGCGCGACTTCAGCGTGGTGGCGCCGCGCCATCTGCCGAAGGGTCAGCGCCTCAGGTTGCTTCCGGATTGAGTACGGGCAGCCCGGCTGGGTAGCCAGACCGCCCGTGTCGCGCTCGGTGCTAGTGCCTCACCGCGTCAGTGCGCTGCGCCCGGGACCTCGACGGAGGTCTGAGCCGGCACGTTCCCGATACCAATGGGGCAGCTGAGCCCGTTGGGGCCGTGGTTGCAGTAGCCGTTCGGGTTCTTGGCGTCCGAGAGGTACTGCTGGTGGTAGTCGTCTCAGCGATGTGCATTTCGCCAGATGCTCTTCAGGACCCTTGCGGGCGGGACATGTGTTCCGTCCATAGGTCGACAGCCTGTTGGAGGTCGAGCGCGGCCACCTCTTCACGGGGCAGCCCGACGGTGTGGATCAAACGTGCTGCCAGCCAGTCCGGCACCGGCTCCCGCGATGGTGACTGCTCCAGGATGAGCTCGTTGGCGACCTTGCCCAGCTTGTCGACAACCTGCACGAGCGGGACGAGGTGGGGCTTCGCTTCCGACGCGCGTTGAAGACGAGTCGTGGCTTCGCGGTACACCTCTGCGTCGGCGCGGGCGCCGATCGCCCAGATCTCGCAGATTTCGATCGTCTTGTCGGCTGTGACGCGGTAGACGACTCGCCAGGTGTTCCGACCGACGACCAGTTTCCGGAATCCGGTCAGGTCCCCGCCGAGGGGGTAGCCGGCTTCCGCGTCGTCTGCCAGCAGCAGGATCTTTCTGAGCACCTTCGGGACGGCGTCGGGGCCGATCCGGCGAAGGTCATCGAGCGCGTCGTCGGTGAAAATGATGTCGGCCATCGGGTCGTCAGTGCTCGTCGTCCCCGGAGGCTGCCAGCGATTCACGGGTATGGCCGAAGGCGGTGAGCACGTCGTCGATCGATGTGCGGTGGCCGGTGTCGGTCGCGGAGCGGGCGAGGACAAGCGCCAGGTCGTGCAGGTCGGAGAGCACCGTGTCGATCTGCTCGAGCCGCTGGAAACTCACGAGGACGGCCACCGGCTGATGCCGTCGCGTCACGACCACGTCCGCGCCGGCTTCGGCCTCGGCGACCAGACCTGCGACGCCGCGCTGAGCGGCCTCGGTCACGCTTACTTGATGCGGATCATGAAGCAGCGCCATAGCCAAACTATACAGAGAGATGTACAGGTTGGCCGAGGGCGAAGCGAGGGGGCGTTCGAGGATCACCGCGCCAGTGAACAGGGCTCAGAAATGGCTAGCGGATACGCGGACGACTCACGCAAACTAAGCGGCCCGGCGTGACGCCGGACCGCCCCTCGTCATGCGAAGTGTCAGTGCGTGGCGCCGGGAACCTCTACCGAGGTTTGGGCCGGCACGTTGCCGATCCCGATCGGGCACGACAGCCCGTTCGGCCCGTGGTTGCAGTACCCGTTCGGGTTCTTCGACGGCGACAAATACTGCTGGTGGTAGTCCTCGGCGTAGAAGTAGTCGCCGAGCGGGGCGATCTCGGTGGTGATCGTGCCGAAGCCGCCCGCCGTCGCTACCGGCTGGAAGGCCTCCAGGCTCGCCTTCGCGGTGGCGGCCTGTGCGTCGGTCGTGGTGTAGATCGCCGAGCGGTACTGGGTGCCTCGGTCGTTGCCCTGCCGCATGCCCTGCGTCGGGTCGTGGTTCTCCCAGAACGCCTTGAGCAGCGTCTCGTACGAGACCTTGGCGGGGTCGTAGACGACGAGAACGACCTCGGCGTGCCCGGTCAGGCCCGAGCAGACCTCCTCGTACGTCGCGTTGGGCGTGTATCCGCCCGCGTAGCCGACCGAGGTGGAGTAGACGCCGGGAATCCGCCAGAAGATGCGCTCGGCACCCCAGAAACAGCCCATTCCGAAGACGGCGGTCTCGTAGCCCTCCGGCCAGGGGCCGGTCAGGGGGGTGTCGAGGACGGTGTGGCGGGCGGCGACCGGCAGCGGCTGCGCCCGGCCGGGGAGTGCGTTCTCCGCGGCGATCAGCTCGGACTTGCTGCGGCCGAACAGCATGGTTTCGCCTCCTGCGATTGAAGTGAACCGGGCGGCCCGGCCCACGTCCAGCTCAACACCGTAACCCGGCCCGGTGTTCCGGCGGAGAACTCAGGTCACGCCCCGCAACGGTAGATCCTCCACCGAGCGGAACGCCGACGCCAGCCGGTCGACCGCCTCGTCCGACGACGACGGCTCGAGCGTGTAGGGCAGGCGGACGTAGCGCTCGAACGCGCCGTCGAGCCCGAACCGTGGCCCGGCGGCCAGGGCCACCCCGTGCCGTTCGGCCGCGATCGCGAGCGACGAGGAGACCGGCGCGCCGAGGTCGACCCAGAACGCCAGCCCGCCGGTCGGCGCGTTCAACCGCCAGGTGGGCAGCTGGACCGCGAGCCGGGACCGCAGCCGGGCCCGCGCGTCCCGGAGCCAGGAGCGCCGTACCTCCATGACCTCCGCGGTCCGCGGAACCAGCGCGGCCGCCATCAGCTGCTCCAGGATCGGGCTGGAGAGATCCATCGACGCGCGGGCCGCGCCCACCCGCCGCACCATGGCCGGGGTGGCACGCAGCCAGCCGACGCGCAGCCCGCCCCAGAACGACTTGCTCGTCGAACCGGTGGTCACCACCGAGTCCAGGCCCACCGGCGTCACCGGCGAGTGGTCCAGCCAGACCTCGGCCACGGTCTCGTCGAGCACCAGCGTGGTCCCGGACCGCACGGCCATCTCCACCACCGCGGCGCGGTCCGCGGCGGACATGTAGAAACCGGTCGGGTTCTGAAAGTCGGGCACCAGGTAGACGACCCGCGGCGTGGAGTGCCGGATCGTCGCGTCCAGCATCTCCAGGTCCCAGCCGTCCGGCCCGAACGGCACCGGCACCGGGCGGCACCCGGCCCAGCGGATGGCTTCCAGCGCGTTCGGGTACGTCGGGTGCTCGACGACGATCCGGTCGCCCGGCGACGTCAGCGCGCGCAGGGCCAGCGCGAACGCGTGGTGCGCCCCGCCGGTCACCAGGATCTGGTCCGGGGTCGTCCGCGCGCCGCGTGCGGTGTACCGCTCGGCGATCGCGCTCCGCAGCTCGGCCAACCCGAGCGGGTCGTAGCCGTGCGTCGGCAGGAAGCGGGCCAGCTGAGTGACCGCGGACTCGGCCGCCGCGTGCAGGTACTCCTCCGGTGCGGGCGCCGCGGCGTGCGCCAGGTCCAGCAGGCCTTCCCCCAGCGTCGCGACCGGGCCGGCGGCCGAAACGCCGGCCGGAGGGAGATGGGTCCACGTGCCCGAGCCGCGACGGCTGACCAGGAACCCGTCCGAACGGAGCCGCTCGTACGCCGCCGCGACGGTGGTGCGCGACACCCCGAGGGCGTCGGCGAGTTCCCGCTCCGCGGGAATCCGGGTGTGCAGCGGCACCCGGCCGTCCAGGATCAACAGGCGCAGACGGCTGGCCAGCCCGGCGTACGCGGTCGGCAGCGGCCCGGTCCGCCAATCACCCAGGAGGCGGACCAGATGTGTGCCGTTGACTCTGCGGTCGGTCGTCACCAGTCCACTATCCCAAAATTGGCTATTGGATAGAAGGCCAATAGGGGTAACCGTAGAGCCCGTGAACAGTCTCCTACCGCCCGATCGCCGGGTTCGCCGCCTCGTTCAGCTCTACGTCGGGCTCGCGCTCTACGGCTTCTCGATGGCCCTGATGATCCGCGCGGATCTCGGCCTCGACCCCTGGGACGTGTTCCACCAGGGCATCGCGTCCCACGTCCCCTGGTCGTTCGGCACCGTGACGATCGTCGTCGGCGCGGCCGTGCTGTTGCTCTGGATCCCCCTGCGGCAACGGCCGGGGCTCGGCACGCTCAGCAACGTCGTCGTGATCGGCTTGGCGGTCGACGCGAGCCTGTGGTTGCTCCCCACGATGACGTGGCTGCCCGGCCGGTGGACGTTCATGATCGCGGCGATCGTGCTCAACGGCATCGCCGGAGGCTGCTACATCGGCGCGGGGCTCGGCCCCGGTCCGCGGGACGGCCTCATGACCGGTCTGGTCGCGAAGACCGGCGGATCGATCCGCATCATCCGCACCGGGATCGAGGTCGCCGTGCTGGGCATCGGCTGGCTGCTCGGCGGCACGGTGGGCATCGGCACCGTGCTCTACGCGGTCAGCATCGGCCCCGTCGTGCACCTGACCCTGCCGTTGCTCACGGTCCCCAGCGGCGCGACGTTGTCCACAGCCGGATCATCCGACGACGGCCAACTCCCCGCAGCGGCCTAGCATCAGAACATGACCCACGCCTTCGAGACGCTCGCCATCCACGCCGGTCAGGACCCCGATCCCAGCACCGGCGCGGTCGTTCCGCCGCTCCACCTGTCGTCCACGTTCAAGCAGGACGGCGTCGGCGGCCTGCGCGGCGGCTTCGAGTACGCCCGCAGCGGCAACCCCACGCGCCAGACGCTGGAGGAGTGCCTGGCCGCGCTGGAGGGTGGGCTGAAGGGCTTCGCGTTCGCGTCCGGGCTCGCGGCCGAGGACACGCTGCTGCGTAGCGTCACCCGGCCCGGCGCGCACGTGCTCATGCCCGGCGACGCGTACGGCGGCAGCTACCGCCTCATCGCCGGGGTGCTCTCCAACTGGGGCATCAGCCACACCTCGGTCGACCTGTCGGATCTGGACGCCGTGCGCTCCGCGCTCCGCCCGGAGACCGCGGTGCTCTGGTGCGAGACGCCGACGAACCCGCTGCTCGGCATCGCCGACATCGCCGCGCTGGCGGGCATCGCGCACGAGGCGGGCGCGCTGCTCGTCGTCGACAACACGTTCGCGTCGCCCTACCTGCAGCAGCCGCTCGCGCTCGGGGCGGACGTGGTCGTGCACTCCACGACCAAGTACATGGGCGGCCACTCCGACGTCGTCGGCGGTGCCGTCGTGGTCAAGGACGCCGAGCTGGCCGAGAAGATCGGCTACCACCAGAACGCGGTCGGCGCGGTCGCCGGCCCGTTCGACTCCTGGCTGACGCTGCGCGGTATCAAGACGCTCGGCGTGCGCATGGACCGGCACTCCGACAACGCCGAGCGCATCGTCGAGGTGCTGGCCAGCCACGCCGCGGTGAAGAGCGTGCTCTACCCGGGCCTGCCCGAGCACCCCGGCCACGAGACGGCCGCCAAGCAGATGCGCCGGTTCGGGGGCATGGTCGGTATCCGCCTGCACGGCGGCGTCGAGACCGCGCTCGAGGTCGTCGCGAAGACGCAGCTCTTCACGCTGGCCGAGTCGCTCGGCGGGGTCGAGTCGCTGATCGAGCACCCCGGCCGGATGACGCACCAGAGCGTGGCCGGTTCGCCGCTGGAGGTGCCCGACGACCTGGTCCGCCTGTCGGTCGGCATCGAGAACGTCGATGACCTGATCGGGGACCTCCTCCAGGCACTCGCATGATCGGAGCGACCGCCACCGAGATGGCCGCCGCGGTCCGCGAAGGACGCACGACGGCGCGCGAACTGGTCCAGCAGCACCTGGAGCACATCGAGCGGGTCGACCCGAAGTACGGCGCGTTCCGGCGCGTCCGGCGAGCCGAGGCGCTGGCCGAAGCCGACGCCGTCGACGAGCGGAGAGACCAGGGCCCGCTGGCCGGCGTACCGGTCGCGATCAAGGACCACGTCGAGGTCACCGGCGAAGTCCGAAAGGACGGCTCGCTCGCGACCTCGGCCGCCCCGGCGACAGCGGACCACCCGCTGGTCCAGCGCTGGCGTGCGGCCGGCGCGGTGGTCGTCGGCCTCACCCGGGTGCCCGAACTCTGCATCTTCCCCACCAGCGACGACCCCGATGGTGTCGCGCGCAGCCCGTGGAACCCGAGCTACAGCGCCGGCGGCTCCTCCGGCGGCGCCGGTGCGGCGGTGGCATCGGGCATGGTTCCGCTCGCCCACGGCAGCGACGGCATGGGCTCGATCCGCATCCCGGCCGCGTGCTGCGGCGTCCTCGGCCTCAAGCCCGGCGCCGGGGTCACGCCGCACGCCGACGGGGAAGGCTGGCTGGGCCTGTCCGAGCACGGTGTCCTGGCCACCACGGTCGACGACGTGGCGCTCGGCCTCAGCGTGATGGCGGGCCGGGAGATCACGCCCCGGCAGAAGACGCTGCGGATCGCGATCTCCTCCCGTTCCCCGGTGGTGTTCGCCCAGCCGGACCGGGAGACCCGCGACGGCCTGCACCGCGTCGGCCGGGCGTTCGCGCTGGCCGGCCACTCCACGTTCGCACGTAACCCGAAGATTCCGGTGAGCCTCCAGACCCTCGCCGGTGCCTTCTGGACCGGCGCGGTCGCCGCGGAGCTTCCGGCCAACCTCGACGAGTCGAAGCTCCAGCCCCGCACCCGCACGCACGTCGCAGCCGGCCGCGCCGCGCTCCGCGCCGGTCTGGCCGACCAGCGCAAGCGCGACCGGTGGCGCGACCAGGCGTTGGCGTTCTTCGACGACGTCGACCTGCTGGTGATGCCGGTGCTGGCCACGGCGCCGGCGCGGGCCGAGGCGTGGTCGGCGAAGCCCTGGTGGCCGAACGCGCAGATGTCCACGCGGCTGGCCCCGTACCCGGGGATGTGGAACCTCGCCGGGTTCCCGGCGCTCGCGGTACCCGCCGGGGTGCGTGCGGACGGCGTCCCGGCGTCGGTTCAGCTGGTCGGGCCACCGGGGAGCGAAGGCCTGCTGCTGGGCGCTGCCGCTCAGCTGTCCTGGGCGCGGCACCCGGAGGGCGTCACCGGAACGGTCGCACGACCATGAAGATCACGATGATGATGAGCAGCAGCGCGACGATGCCGCTGGAGGCCGCGACCCGCCCGTAGGCGGCGTCGACCTTCCGGCGGGTCTCGACGTCGATCGTCGCGGTGTCGGTGCCCGCCGGTTCCGGAGTCTCCACCGCGGTGTCGGACTCGGTCACCGGCGTCATCGGCGTCACCGGCGTCGCGGGGAGCGGCGTTGACGCGTCGAGCAGCCGCGCGGCGCCGGTCAGCCCCGGCGCGACCACGCCGATGCCGAGCAGCAGCGCGATCACGTACAGCGTGATCGAGATCGTGACCCAGGCGTCGCCGAACGACCAACGACCGTTGCTGACGCCGATCAGCACGAAGCCCAGCGCCGCGACGACGAGCGACAGCAGCGTGTAGAGCGTCGTGGTGCGGGCGGCTTCGTGGACGCCGCGCGCGTCGTGCTTCCGGATGGCTCGCATCCCCATCATCGGAGCGATCGCCATCGGTCCGATGAGGAACACGGCCGAGAGCACGTGCAGCGTCAACACGAACTTCGTCATGGCACAGTTCTACCCCGGTGTGTGGGACACGATGCGTCCGGCGCCATTACTGTGAACGACGCTCACGAAGGAGGGTCGATGCTCCCTGCGCCCCCGCCGCCGGAGCTGACGACTCGCAGCCGTAGCTGGGAGCGTCGGCGGAAACGGCGGAAGCGTCGCTTCGTGCTGTTCGGGCTACTCGCCCTGATGATGTCGGCGGTCGTCTGCACGGTCACCGGGGTGTTCGTCTACCGCACCGGTGACCGGGGGCCGGAGACGCCGAAGGCCGCGGCGGATCAGCTGCTGCGCAGCATGTCGCAGAACAGCATCAACGAGTTCGAGCAGGCCCTGTGCGAGTCGAAGCGCTCGCAGGCGGGCGCGACGCTGCGTGAGTTCAACCGCGGCCTGGTCGACGTCGGCCAGGAACTCCGGACCATCGACTGGAACGTCACGAAGGAGACCCGACGCAGTTCGACCGAGGTCGAGCTGGACGTCGGGGTCACCTTCGTGGTGGCCGACACACGCACCCGGGAGACGACGAACCGGCCGTTCCCGATGCGCCTTCAGGCCTTGGAGACCAACGGTTGGTACATCTGCAACATCGAGGTGCTGACCCTCTAGCGGCGTCGGCCGGAGGCGATCGCGGTGCGGCGGGCCAGGAAGTCCCGGACCACGTACTCGCCGAGGTTGTCGGCGTCGGACGTGAAGATCCGGCCGCCGTTGCGGCGGGCCACCTCGGTCATGAAGTCGACCAGCCGCGGGTCCTCACCCAGCATGAACACGTTGATCGCGACGCCGGCCCGGGTGGCCCGGTCGACCTCGGCCAACGTCAGCGCGAGCGTCTCGGGCATCGGCGGCCACATGAACACCGCCTCGCCGTCGCGCTCCAGGTGCGCGGTCGGCTCACCGTCGGTGACGACGAGCAGGATCGGCTCGGCGTCCGAGTGCCGGGTCAGGTGCCGCCGCGCCAGCATCAGCGCGTGCTGCAGGTTCGTGCCCTGCACCGGGTCGAAGTCCAACCCGGCCAGCTCGGCCGGGCGCAGCGGCCGCGCGTACTGGCTGAACCCGATCAGCTCGATCGAGTCCTGCGGGTAGCGCGTCGTCACCAGGTGGTGCAGCGCCAGCGCGGTCGACTTCGCCGCGCCCCATGTGCCGTTGAGCTCCATCGAGTACGACAGGTCGACGAGCAGCGCCACCGCGGCCCGCGACCGCCGCTCGGTCTCCACGACCTCGAAGTCGTCGACCGTGAGCCGAACGCCGTCCGAGGTCGGGCCCGTGCGCAGCACCGCGTTGCGCACCGTGCGCACCACGTCCAGCGGCTGGGTGTCGCCGAACTGCCAGATCCGGCTGCTGCCGGTGAGTTCACCGGCGGCCCCGGCGTCGGCGATGTCGTGGTCGCCACGCGGACCGTCGTGCAGCTGCGCGAACACCCGCTTCAGCGCGGTCGCGCCCAGCCGTCGCAGCGCCTTCGGCGCCAGCTCGAGCTGGCCGTTGCGGTTCTGCAGCCAGCCCTGCCGGGACAGCTCCCGTTCGATCCGCCGGAGGTTGTTGAGGTCGTCGACGGCTTCCCGCCCCAGCGCCCGCTGCACCAGCTCTTCGTCGACGTCGTCCAAGCCGGCTCCGGCGTACTGCTGACCGAGTTGCCGGTCGAGCGACTCGACGTCGGACAGTTCGGCGACCGCGCTCGTGGCGTCGCCCATGCCCATGCCTTCCTGGCCCTGCATCCGCGGGTCGCCGCCCCAGCGCAGGTCGGGCCGGGCCGCGCGCAGCTGCTGGTTGAGCCGCTCCATCTCGGCCGAGAGCCCGATGTCGCCGCCGAGCATCTGGTCCATCAGGTCGCCCAGCTCGGCGCGCTGGTCGGCGGTGAGACCGTCCATCATGCGCTGCGAAGCGGCGGCCCGGCGGGCCAACTGGTCGATCAACTCGTCGATGCTGTTCGGCCGCTCCGGGAAGAACTCGCCGTGTTTGTCGAGGAACTGGTCGAGATCCTGCTGCCCGGCCTCTCCCCGGGCGTGCTTCGACAGCAGGTCGTTCAGGTCCGCCATCATGTCCCGGACCCGCGCCATGTCCTCCGGCGACGCGTTCTGCAGTGCGTTCTTCATGCCGGCGAACTGGGAGTCGAGCACCTCACGGCGCAGGAGGTCCTGGATCTCCTGGTACTTCTGCGCCGCCTCGGGGGAGCGCCACTGCCGGTCGGCCAACGCGCGCACGGCGCTTGCGGTCTCGTCCGGCAGGGCGTCCAACTCGGCTTCCTCGAAGCGCGCCATGTCGTCGGGGTCGGCGAACAACGCACGCTTCTCCGACTCGAGCGCCTGGTCGAGCAACTCCCGGACCTGGTCCAGGGTGCCGTCCAGGCGTCCGGACCGGCGCAGCTGCTCCCGCCGCTTGCGCAGGCGCCGGCGCAGGTCGTCGAGGCCGTTCAGCCCGTCGCGGCCGCGCTGCAGCAGCCGGCGCAGCGCGTCGGCCGGGGTGGAGCCGGACAGGATGTCGTCGCCGATGCCGTCCAGCGCCTCGCGGACGTCGAACGGCGGTGCCAGCGGGTCGGCGCCGCCCGACCAGCGGCCGTACCGGTAACCGCCACGTCGGCGCGGCGGGGGTGGGGGTTCCAGTGGTTCAGCGCTCATGTGAGCCCCCTCAGGAGCCGTAGAGGGTCTGACCTTCGGCCACGTCCTTGGCCAGCCGGCGGTTGAGGTGGAGCCCTTCCATCGCGAATTCCAGCGCGGCCGCGGCGAGACCGGGCGACTCCGCCCCGTCCGGCACTCCGACGCGCTCGAGGATCTGGGCCAGGCCGGGCACCGTGCCCAGCTGGTGCAGCAGGTCGGCCGCGGCCACGTTCTCGCCGGCCATCACCGTGCTGCCGCCCTCGAACTTGGCCTGCAGACCGGAGAGGTCGACGCCGGCCAGGTAACGCCGGAACGTCCGGGCGATCGACCGGCGCAGCAGGTGATCGAGGATCTCCAGCTCGCGGCCGTCCTCCAGGTCGCCGGAGAGGTCGGCGAACTCGACCTTGCCGCGGCTGGCCGGAACCACCGACGGCAGATCGCTGACCCGGGCCACCGGCGTCTCGCCGGTCTTCGCGGCCCGCCGGACCGCCGAGGCGGCCACCGTCTCCAGCGCGGCGATCGCGAACCGGGCCGAGACGCCCGACCGCTGGTCGACCTGGGGGGCCTCCCGGACCTCGCGGGTGAAGCGGCCGATGATCTCGCGCAGGTGGTCGGGCACGACCGGGTCGCCGAGCTGCTCGTCCGGCCAGCTGACCAGTGCTTCCTGCTCGATGACGGCCAGCTCGCCGGGGAGGTCCAGCGGGTAGTGGGTGCGGATCTCGGCCCCGAACCGGTCCTTGAGCGGGGTGATGATCCGGCCGCGGTTGGTGTAGTCCTCGGGGTTCGCGCTGGCGACCACGAGGAGGTCGAGCGGCAGGCGCAGCGTGTAGCCGCGGACCTGGATGTCGCGCTCCTCGAGCACGTTGAGCAGCGCCACCTGGATGCGTTCGGCCAGGTCGGGCAGCTCGTTCACGGCGACGATGCCGCGGTTGGTGCGGGGGATTAGGCCGTAGTGGATGGTCTCCGGGTCGCCGAGCGTGCGACCTTCGGCCACCTTGATCGGGTCGACGTCGCCGATCAGGTCGCCGACGGAGGTGTCGGGGGTGGCGAGCTTCTCGCCGAACCGGAGCGAGCGGTGCAGCCACTCGACCGGCGTCGCGTCGCCGAGTTCGGCGACGAGGTTCTGGCCGTACACGCTGATCGGCGCGAACGGGTGGTCGTTGAGTTCGGAACCGGCGATCACCGGGGTCCACTCGTCGAGCAGGGAGATCAACGACCGGATCAGGCGGGTCTTGCCCTGGCCGCGCTCACCGAGGAGCACGAGGTCGTGGCCGGCGAGCAGCGCTCGCTCCAACTCGGGGAGGACGGTGTCGTCGAATCCCAGGATTCCGGGGACGGAAGGCTCGCCGGCGCGGAGCCGGGCCAGCAGGTTGTGCCGGATTTCGGCTTTCACACCGCGGTAGGGGGTCCCGGCGTCCCGGAGGGCGCCAAGAGTGGTGGGTTCGGGCCGGGCTGCCGCCTCGGCCGCCGAGGCATCACGCGTCACAGTCCGACGCTACGTCGGAATCCCGTGGGTGGCGAGGTGGATCAGCGCGACTCGACCGAGCGCGCCAATTGCACGGTTGCGCCACCGTTGTTGTAAATCGTCACCTGTTCGCAGATCTGACGGGCGAGCCAGAGCCCGCGGCCGCGCTCCTGCGCGGTGCCCGGCGGGCGGAACCCGGCCACCAGCGGGTCGGCGATGTGCTGGGCGCTCCAGATGTCGCAGAACAGCCGGTCGGCCCCGGACCAGAACCGGCCGACGCCCCGGCCGCCCCCGTGCTCGACCGCGTTGCTGGCGATCTCGTAGATCGCGATCAGGAACTCGCTCGCGTCGTCCTCGTTCATGCCGCCGTCGCGGGCCCAGCGCAGCGCGGTCTGACGCACCGAGGGGATCTCGGCGGCGCCGAACTCGACCCGCAGCGCGTCGGACGGCACCGGCAGGCGGGGCGTCTCCGGGCCGGAGGCGAGGAACTCGACCGCCGGGACGAAGTGGTCCGACGGCGCGACGCCGTCCGGCCCGAGCGTCGACGGGTGGGTGCGCCGGGCCGCGTCCACGACGTCCTCGGCGAGCCCTTGCGCGTCGTACGCGCAGCACAGGTCCACCGGAAGGCCGGCGAGCGCCGTGTTGAGCACGGCCTCGTAACACTGCCACTCGCCGATGGCCGACGGCTCGTCCCAACGGATCTCGGTCAGCACCCGCAGGCGCTGCTTCTTGCGGGCGGCGCGCTCGGTGCGGCGGGCGTACCCGCCGATCGTCCAGGCCGGGATGCGATGCCAGACCCGATCGTCCACGACGTCGACCCGGTCGGCGTGCGTGCCGAGCGCGGCGACCAGCCCGGCCGCGTCCGGGACGGCCAGCACGACGGTGTCGCCCCGCTCGATGCCCTGTCGCAGGAAGTCCGCCCCGCAGGCGGTCAACTCGTCGGAGGAGGAGTAGATCAACGCTTGGTGGCCGAGCACGGGGCCCGCGTCGGGCGAAGGGTCACCGTCGATCTGTGCCGCGGTCAAGGCCGCCCCGCAGCACGCACTGTCTTCTCCTGCCCGTCGGCTCTCACTTGCACCGGCACTACCCGCCCAGCGAATTCGTAACCACCCCGGCGCGGGCCAGCGTAACCACCGTTTCTGTCCTCCCGTCGCCCCGGCCACCCAAGAGTGGTCCGGAATCGGAGCCCTGGCACGATTCTCCGCATGCCGAGCGTGGACGCTGTCGTCACCCCACCCGATCTGGTGACGCTGTCCGATGTCCGAGCCGCCCAGGAGGTGCTGGCGGGGGCCGGAGTGGTGCGCCGGACGCCGCTGGAGGAGTGCCAGCCGCTGCGCGGGCTCGTCGGCGGCCCGGTGCTGTTCAAGTGCGAGAACTTGCAGCACGCGGGGTCGTTCAAGCTGCGCGGCGCCTACCTGCGGCTGGCCAGGCTCTCCCCGGAGGAGCGGGCCGGTGGGGTGGTCGCGGCCAGCGCGGGCAACCACGCGCAGGGCGTCGCGCTGGCGGCTCGGGCGGTCGGCACGCACGCCACCGTGTTCATGCCGGTCGGGGCTTCGCTGCCGAAGGTGGCGGCCACCCGCGAGTACGGCGCCACGGTGGAGTTGGTCGGCGCCACCATCGAGGATGCGATGGCCGCGGCCACCGCGTTCGCCCGCGACCGGGGCGCGGTCTACGTGCACCCGTTCGACCACCCGGACGTCGTCGCCGGCCAGGGGACCGTCGGGCTGGAGATCCTGGAGCAGTACCCGGACGTGCGGACGGTCGTCGTCCCGACCGGGGGCGGCGGGCTGGTGGCCGGCATCGCGACCGTGCTGCGCGCGGAGCGGCCGGACGTCCGGCTGGTGGGCGTGCAGGCCGCCGGAGCCGCGGCGGTGCGGGTGTCGCTGGCGGCGGGGCATCCGGTGACGCTCGACGGGATGCGCACGATGGCCGACGGCATCGCGGTCGGCCGTCCGGGCGATCTGACGTTCGCGCACATCGCCGCCCAGGTGGACGAGGTGCGCTCGGTCTCCGAGGAGCAGCTCTCGCAGGCCCTGCTGTTCAGCCTGGAGCGGGCCAAGATGGTGGTCGAACCGGCCGGTGCGGCGGCGCTGGCCGCGGTGCTGGCCGAGCCGGAGGCGTTCGCCGCGCCGGTCGTGGTGGTGCTGTCGGGCGGCAACATCGACCCGCTGCTGCTCCTGCGGGTGATCGAGCACGGGATGGGCGCGGCCGGGCGGTACCTGGACCTCACCGTGCGGTTCGCCGACCGGCCGGGAATGCTGGCCGGCCTGCTCGGCGCCCTGGCCAAGCAGCGGGCGAACGTCCTCGACATCGCCCACGTACGGCACGACGCCGCGCTGCGGGTCGGCGAGGTCGAGGTGTCGCTGACCGTCGAGACGGACGGGCCGGACCACTCGCACCGGACGGTGAACGCACTGCGGGCCGCGGGCTACTCGGTGGAGTAGCCGCGCGGCCCGCAGCCGGGGCTCAGCCCGCGAACGGCTCGAGGTTGGCGATCGTGACGTTGATCGTGCGACCGTTCGGCGCCTCGTAGGACACCTTGTCGCCCGGCTTGTGGTCCAGGATCGCCGCACCGAGCGCCGACTCGGGGGAGTACACCGTCAGGTCGGTGGTCGACGAGATCTCGCGGGAGCCGAGCAGGAACGTCTCGGCGTCGTCCGGGTCGTCGTCGAAGTGAACGGTGATCACCGTGCCGGGCACGACGACGGTCGCCGTGGTGGGCGCCTCGCCGACGCGCGCGCTGCGGAGGAGGTCCTCGAGCTGCCGGATCCGGCCCTCCTGCTTGCCCTGCTCCTCTTTGGCGGCGTGGTAACCGCCGTTCTCCTTGAGGTCACCCTCCTCGCGCCGCGCGTTGATCTCCGCCGCGATCACGGGACGGTTCGTCTTGAGCTCCTCGAGCTCGGCCTTCAGCCGGTCGAACGCCTCCTGTGTGAGCCAGGTTGCGCGCGCCTCATCGGTCGTAGACACGGGTGCTCCTCGGGGGTCAATGGATAGATCGGTATTTCGCACTACGGGGAAACCAAAAGGATAGCCCGGATGGTCTCTTCGGGGCCGGGGTCGGGGAACCCTATGCAGTCGCGCGGTTACTCAGCCGTAAACATCAGCGGGCTGCGAGCCGACGGCATCCCCGCCGCGGACACAGGCCTTTTCGGCGTGTCCGGGCGTGATCGCCGCTCATCTCTCTCACCACGTTCAACTGCCCCTCTCGTCGCCTCGGGGAGGACGCCCCCGGGCGGCCGGACGTCCAGGATGACATCTCCTCGCCGTTTGATTCAACGATCGGCGCGGTTCGAAGTGCCCGGACGGGATCCGCCCCGGTCAGCACGCTCCGGCGGGGGCGCTGGGGCTCGTGCCCTCGGTGGCCTCGTCGGTGGGCTCTGACGACTCGGGCGACGTCTCGTCGGGGTCGGCCGGCGTCGGAGCGCCCGTGCTCGCGGACGGGTCGTCCGCGAGGGCGTTGGTGCGGCCCGTCGCGCACCGCGGGCTCGTGCGCGGCGTCGGCCGGGCGACGGTTCCGGGCTGGCGGGTCCGGGTCGGACGGCCGCCCGAGCGCGGGGTGGCGGGCGCGGCCGGCTGCTCCCCGGTCGTGGCGCCCTCGTCACCGGAGTCGTCGTCGGAGCCACCGTCGTCGGCGCCCGGTGCTCCCGGGGCGACCGCGGGCCGGCCGACACGAGGGCTGCTCGCTCCGGAGGTGGCGGCCGGGCCGGTGCTCGGGGTCGCACCGGGCCGGGGGATGAGCTTCCCGTCCGGGCCCGGCGTCGGCCGCGGCTCGGCGGCTTCCGCGCCGCCGGCGTCGGGTGGGCCGGTCGGCGAGACGGCGGACAGTGGCGGGGCGGCGCGGTCGGCCTGGTCGTTCGGTTGGGCGTGCAGCATCGCGAGCGTCACGCCCAGGACGCCGACCGCGACCGTCATCCCCACCGTGGACAGCCCGAGCCGGGTGGGCGACGGGGCCGGTGGCGGACGGTGCCGCCCGGTGTAGCCGCGCCGGGCGAGCGACGAGCGCCCGGAACTGTAGGAGCGCGGTACCAGCGCCAGTGGACGGTCGCGGTGGTCGACGGTCTCGGCGTCGGACGGTACGGCGGGCAGGTCGACGGTCGTCGCCGCGTCGTCGGTACGGATCGCGGGGAGCGAGTCGGTGGTGGCGTCCTCGCCGGACCAGGGCCGTCGGACGGGCAGGTCCACGGGCGCGGGCAGCGGCAGCCGCCCCGACCACTCCGGAGCGATCGACGGAAACTCCTCGGTGGTGGCATCCGGGTCGATGGCGTCCCGGTCGACCGGTCGGCCGAACGGGTCCTGTGCGGCCGCGCGAGCCCGGGCCCAGTACAGCGGGTCCGTCTGCGCGACCGAGTGCCGCGAACGGCGACGCGACTCACTGCCTCCCATGGATCCCAGGGAACCCCGGGATCCTGCCGACGGCGAGGGTGATGTCCGGATGCGACCCCGCTGTCCGACGCGCATCTCGGACGTTCGGGGGATCGGTTGGGCACAGTTGCCCCCTCCCCGCGGTACACGGACGGGGGTGACGGCCGGTTCACCCGGCGGGGGCGCACCCGCCGGACTCGCCGCTCACCGCTCGCTGCGAGGTGGCCAGAGTAACGGTTCGAGTGACCACGGAGTCACCCTCCGGAACCGTCAGCTCGGTGCGGCCCACTTCGGAGCCGTCCTCCCCCCGCGAGCGCACCGCGCACTTCATCGGCGTCTCCCGGGACCCGGAGATCTCGAACTCGATCCGGACCTCGCGGTCGGAGACCACCGAGTACCGGAGCACGCGACCTTCCACGTGGTCGTCGCCGTAGGTGGAGTAGAGCTTTCCGGCGATCGTCAGGCCCGCCACCATCACGGCTCCCACCAGCGCCGGGACCAGCCAACGGGGGTAGGCGCGCCGGCTACGCCGACGACCGTAGCGGCCGGGAGGAAATACGGGTGCCGTCACGAGCGCTCCGCTATCGGGGCCGGTGAGCCGCTGTCACAGCGGCACCGCCGGTCGTGGACAATTCATCTGTCAGCTACGCAGCAACGTATCCCGACGGGCTGACACCTAGGTGAGGGAGATCCGGCGCGTGTCCGACGAGCAACTCCGGCTGATGGCCGTGCACGCCCATCCGGACGACGAGTCGAGCAAGGGGGCCGCCACCATGGCCCGTTACGTGCGTGACGGGGTCTCGGTCCTCGTCGCCACGTGCACCGGTGGCGAGCGGGGCTCCGTGCTCAACCCCCAGATGGACCGGCCCGAGGTCTGGGCGAACCTCAGCGACCTGCGCCGCGAGGAGATGGCGAACGCGCGCGCGATCCTCGGCGTCGACCAGGCGTGGCTGGGCT
This sequence comes from Cryptosporangium arvum DSM 44712, assembly GCF_000585375.1. Lineage (NCBI taxonomy): Bacteria > Bacillati > Actinomycetota > Actinomycetes > Cryptosporangiales > Cryptosporangiaceae > Cryptosporangium > Cryptosporangium arvum. The sequence goes on along the minus strand of NZ_KK073874.1, from coordinate 7,920,211 downwards.
TCGTGGACTCCGGCCTCCCGGAGGGCGATCCGCTGCCGCCGCTACCCGAGGGCTGCTTCGCGACCCAGCCGCTCGAAGTGGCCGCCGCGCCCCTGGTGCGCCTCGTGCGTGAGTTCCGTCCGCACGTGATCCTCACCTACGACGAGAACGGCGGGTACCCGCACCCCGACCACATCATGTGCCACCGGGTGTCGGTCGAGGCCTACGAGGCGGCCGGCGACCCCGAGCGGTACGTCGAGCAGGGCGAGCCCTGGCAGCCGCTGAAGCTCTACTACCACATGAGCTTCTCCAAGGCCCGGGTGCTGAAGCTGGACGAGGCGATGAAGGCCGCCGGTCTGGAGTCGCCCTACGAGGAGTGGCTGCAGAACTGGCCGGACGACCGGCCGGACCCCGGGGACCGCATCACCACGCGGATCAACTGTGGTGAGTACTTCGGCCTCCGTGACGACGCGCTGCGCGCGCACGCCACCCAGGTCGACCCGAACGGGCGCTGGTTCGGCGTCCCGCTGGAGGTCCAGCGGGAGGTCTGGCCCACCGAGGACTACGAGTTGGCCCGCTCGGCGGTCGAGAGCGAGCGGCCGGAAGATGATCTGTTCGCAGGAGTACGCGAGGCGGTGAAGGCACGATGACGCTGGAAACGGTCGTCGAGGCGGCGAACAACTTCGGAGACACCCGGGAGGGTGCCGGTGCGGGGCCGCTGGCATTGGCGGTCGTCGCGCTGCTGGCGATCGCGACGATCCTGCTGTGGCGCAACATGACCGCGCGGATCAAGCGGCTACCCGCGTCGTTCCCGGCCGAGAAGTCCGACCGCGCGGCCGCGCCGGCCGCGTCTGCCGCACCGGCCACGCCGGCCGAGTCTGCGGGTACCGCGGAGAAGGCCGACGAGGCCTCGGCGGAACCGGCTGCGGCCGAGCCCGTCGTGAAGCGGAGCACCACCGAGAGCTGACCACTCTCCGTACCGAACAGTCGACGTAGCGGCGCGCCAGGACCCCGGCGCGCCGCAGGGACCCCGACTTCCCTTCTCCGAGCACGGAGAGTAATCTACGATTGGCACGGCGCGGACGCATTCTGTATCCGCGCCGTTATCGTGTGTCGCCGTTCCGAGAACGTCGACTAGTAACTCGTCGCACGTGGATAGGTACGCGCAGTATCACTTGCGGTAGCGTTTTATACCGTTTTCGACTAGCGGGCGAACGCACATTCTTTGGTAGCCATTGAGTGTCTTCACCCATTGCGATAACGCCACTACGTTCGGCATATCGCGATCCGAGATCAAATCTCGAAGTGAGCCCGGAAAGTGCGGGCGAGATTTGCGGCCGGATAATTCTGGTTGCGTTGTCTCGTGTTCGGATGCCGATACGCGCAGAACATCAATTTCTTGTTTCCGTAACCGAACGTGTACGGATCGGTGTGGTTTCGACCCGAGTCGGGGAACTCCAGGAAGGGGTGGTGGCGATGCGCGGCGCAACGTGGGGCTGAATTTAATCAAAATGAATAGTGGGAATGGTTGGACTGAAGTGAAGGGAGGTGTTTAGTGATGCGTGGAGCAACTTGGGGCTGAGTTTGTCCGATGTGCCGGATCAGGTGCTCACGATCGGAGGTGGACCGTGCGCGGCGCGACGTGGGGCTGACGGTCGGATGTGGACAGCGGTACGGGATCCGAAGGGCGGTGTGCGATGCGAGGCGCTACGTGGGGCTGAACCGAACGAACGGACGGCGAGTGCAGTGAAGGGCGAGAGGAGGTGCTCGACGATGCGCGGTGCGACCTGGGGCTGATTGCCCCCTTTGTGGTCGGAGTGGAAATTCGTTACTGGTGGGAATGGAGGGAACCGCAATGCGTGGTGCGACCTGGGGCTGAGCGCCGACCGCGGTAGGGAATTGCATCCAGAAGGGAGTTGCGTGATGCGTGGCGCCACCTGGGGCTAAACTGCGCAGCGTAGCCGTTCGGTCATTGACGGCTCATAAATTGATGCCCGGAAGGGCTCTACGAACGTGAGTGGTTGAAGCTCACCCATCTATCGCTCCATAACCCGTGACGCACCGCCCTCCGTCGGAGAGGATCGTGCTTGCGCGGCCGTATCGGTCGCGTCGGCGAGATCGAGGGAGGCGGCGTGGACGCGGTTATCAGCGCCCAGCGACTGTCACTTCCCAGTCGTCTTCGCGCCTTGATCACGGGTATGACCGTATTGGCGGCGGTCTGTATTGCCGGGGTCGCGCTCACATTGCCCGCGCCCGGCACCGACTGGTGGGCCGTCCCGCTCGTCACCCTGATGGTGGCGATCAGCCGGATCTGGATCGTGCGCCGCTACATCGGCGGCAGCGGCATCCTCGTCGACTGGGGCGAGGCCGTTCTCATCGTCGGGCTGGTTTTGCTGCCGCCCGGCTGGACCGTCCTGACCGCTGCGATCGGCACCGCCGGCGCGATGGCCTGGAAGCGATTCGATCCGGTCAAAGCCTGGTTCAACGTCGCCACGACAATTGTCGGAGTCAGTGCGGCCGCGACCGCCATGGTGGCGATCGCCGGTGCGCAACCCGATCCGATCAGCTGGCGCGGAGCGCTCGCGCTGACCGCGATGGCCGCGATCTCCGCGGTGGTGAGCGAGCTGGCCTGTGCGGCGGCGGTCGCGTTCTCGCGCGGTGACACGTTCCGCTCCGTCGTCTTCGAAGGTGTCGGCACCCGCGCGCTCGGACTCCTGCTCAATCTGGCGATCGGCGCGCTCATTCTCGCGGTCGCCCGCTACGCGCCTTATCTACTCGTGGTTCTCCCGCCGGTGCTCTGGCTGCTGATCGAAGGCTTCGCCGGCCGGGTCCGCACCCGGATCGAGCGCCGGATGTGGCAGCGGCTGTCCGCGGCCACACAGGAAATGGGTCACCTCGATATCGACGCAGTGTTACGGACTGCCATCGTCGAGTCGGCCAAACTCTTCGGCGCCGACGTCGTCGAGGTCGAGTGGAAGCGGGCCAACGGCGACGCGGTACTCACCCGCGGTGACGCCGCCGGCGAGATCTGGCAGGGCAAGCCCGGCCTCTACCGCCCCGAGCAGACGATGTTCCCGGTCTCGCTCGTCAACGGCTCCGGTCCCTCGTTCGGCGAGCTGCGGCTGTGCTTCCGCTCGCAGGTGCGGCTGCCCGAGCGCGAGCAGCTCGCGCTGGCCACGCTGGGAAGCGCGCTGGCCGGCACCATGCAGAACGCGTACGTCCACCAGCAGCTGCACGACCTCGCGACGCAGGACGCGCTGACCGGCCTGGCCAACCGCGCCTGCCTGATGGCCGAGGGCAACGCGGTGCTGACCAGCGGACACGGCACGGTCGCCCTGCTCCTGCTCGACCTCGACCACTTCCGCCAGGTCAACGACACGCTCGGGCACGAGGCCGGTGACGACCTGCTGCGTGTCGTCGCCGAGCGGCTCCGGGTCCGGGTGGCGCCGGGGGAGACGCTCGCGCGGCTGCACGGCGACGAGTTCGCGCTGCTGATGCCCGGGCAGGCCAGTCAGGGCGCGGCGTCGGCGCACGCGCACGCCCGGGCCGAGACGCTCCTCGGTGCGCTCGGCGGCCCGCTCGTCGTCGACGGGGTGGAGCTCTCGATCGAGGCCACCGCCGGGATCGTCGCGGTGGAGACCGGCGGCTGCGACACGGTCGAGCTGCTGCGCCGGGCGGACTCGGCGATGTTCCGCGCCAAGGCGGGCGGCGTCCAGCTGCTGGAGTTCGACGCCGAGCGCGACACCGCGAGCGTCGACCGGCTGGCGTTGGCCTCCGAGATGCAGGCCGCCCTCGCGGCCGACGACCAGATCATCATCCAGCTGCAGCCCAGCGTCGACCTCGTCGCCGGCAAGCCGCTCGGCGCCGAGGTGCTGGTGCGCTGGCGCCATCCCCGCCGGGGGATGCTGAGCCCGGCGTCCTTCATCCCGGACCTGGAGCACACCGACCTGATCGCGCCGCTGACCCGGCGGGTCTTCGAACTGGCCCTGGGCACCTACCGCACCTGGCTCGACGACGGCATCGACGCGCCGGTCGCGGTGAACCTCTCGGCGCGGTCGCTGCTCGATCGCGACCTGCCCGACGAGGTCAGCCGCCTGCTGGCCGAGTTCGACGTGCCGCCGGACCGTTTGGTGTTGGAGATCACCGAGACCGCGATGATGAGCGAGCTCGAGGTCGTCGACGAGGTGCTCACCGCGCTACGCGACCGAGGCGTGCGGCTCTCCCTGGACGATTTCGGCACCGGGTTCTCGTCGCTCACCTCGGTGGCGCGCGTCACCGTGGACGAGATCAAGATCGACCGGCAGTTCGTGATCGCGATGGAGAGCTCCCGCCAGGCCGAAGCGGTGGTCCGGATGACCGTCGGGCTGGCCCACACGCTGGGCCTGCGCGCGATCGCCGAGGGCGTCGAGACCGCTCAGCAACGCGCTGAGCTGATGAAACTCGGCTGCCACGGGGCCCAGGGCTTCTTCTTCTATCCGCCGCTCGACCCCGACGACGCCAAGATCGTGCTGGCGGCCCGCGGTGGGCCCGACGGTCCACCGGAGTGAATTGGTTGCACGCGGTCCGGCCGGAAATCTCCGTCTCTTCGGCGGAGGGGTACACCGGACAAAGGGTCGCCGGGGCGTGCCTTAGCCTGGACCACAACTAGCGTTAACTGAAGCTTATTAACCACCTTCGACCGCCCGGGTCGGCCTCATCCTTCAGACTTGAAATCTTGAGGCACGATGGAGCGGCTGATCGCGCCCCAGGTCGTCCTGCGGCGCACCGTCTCTCCCCGGAGCTGCTCGTGACTCCCCCCGTCCTCCCTGGCGCCGGCCCCCGCGGCGTCCGGGGCCGTCTGATCCTGCTGGTCGCGTTGCTCGCGACCGCTCTTCTGGTGGCCGGCTGCTCCGGTTCGGGTAGCGGAGACGGCGGCAGCGGCAGCGGCAACGGCGCCGACCCGACGACGTCCCCCTCGCCCGACGGTCCGAAGCTCACCGTGAAGCCGGCCGCGGACGCGACCGCGGTCCCGCCGACGGACCCGATCACGCTCTCGATCGACAAGGACACGATCACCGCCGTGTCGGTGAAGTCCGACAAGGGTGACGCGGTCGAGGGCGAGGTCGGCGCGGACAAGCGCAGCTGGGCGAGCAAGGGCAAGCTCTCGTTCGGCGCCACCTACACCGTCTCGGTCACGACGACCGGAGGCGGCGCGCCGCTGACCTCGAAGTTCGCGACGGTCCCGACGCCGGGTGCGGACAGCTCGGTCCGCGCGTCGAGCCCGCTCGGCGACAACAAGAGCTACGGCGTCGGCATGCCGATCGTGTTGAAGCTGAGCCGCTCGGTGAAGAGCGACGCGGCGCGCACCGCGTACGAGAAGATGCTGAAGGTCAGCTCGGAGCCGCCGACGACCGGCGCGTGGGGCTGGGTCAGCTCCACCGAACTGCACTTCCGGCCGTCGGAGTACTGGGCCGCGGGCAGCAAGGTCCACGTCACGGTCGACAGCGCGGGCCGGCCGGTCGCCGACGGCGTCTGGGGCCGCACCGACATGACGATCGACTTCAAGATCGGCACCAACCGGCGGCTGGTGGCCGACTCCTCGACGCACACGATGAAGGTGTCCGAGGGTGGCGAGGTCGTGAGGTCGATGCCGATCAGCCTGGGCAAGCCGAAGTACCCGTCGAGCAGCGGCACGATGGTCGTCATCGACAAGCGTCGCGAGGCGATGTTCGACTCGTCGACCTACGGCCTGGCGGTCGACTCGCCCGACGGTTACCGCACCAAGGTCGAGTACCCGATGCGGCTCACCTGGGGCGGCGAGTTCATTCACTCGGCGCCGTGGTCGGTGGAGCAGCAGGGCAAGGAGAACGTCTCGCACGGCTGCATCAACGTGTCCGAGGCGAACGCGATCTGGCTCTACGAGCGGCTGCAGGTCGGCGACCCGGTCACGGTCAAGAACACCGAGACGACGGTCGAGCTCGGCAACGGGTACAGCGACTGGACGCTCGACTTCGAGGACTGGCTGACGCACTCCAAGACCGGCGCGGTCACGACGACCTAGGCCGCGACGTCTCGTCGTTGAGCTCACGCAGGTCCGGGTCGTTCAGGTCGAGGTCGCTGTCGTCCAGGTCGACGGCAGCGGCCGGGGCGGCCGGGGCGCTCTCGGCGGCCGCGCGGGCCTGCAGGCCGCTCTGGCTGCGCAGCGGCAGCTCGGGCAGCATCCACATGACGACCGCGCCGATCACCATGATCGCCGCCGCCAGCAGGAACACCGTGCTCATCGCGTCGGAGAAGCCGACCTTGAACGGGTGGGCGAGCACGGCGTCCAGCGTGTTGATGAACGACGTGTCGGAGAGCGAACCGCTGTTCGCGGCCTGGAGCGTGGCGGCCTGCTCGGGGTGGGCGGCGAGAGCGGCCCGGTACTCCGCGGTCTGCGACGCCTCCGCGACCCGCGTACCGATGTCCCTGGTGAGGCCGGTGAACAGCACCGACAGGAACACCGCGGTGCCGAGCGTGCCGCCCATCTGGCGGAAGAACGTGACCGCGGCCGTCGCGACCCCCATGTCGCGCGGGTCGACGGCGTTCTGCACGGCGAGGATCACCGGCTGCATGTTGACGCCGAGCCCGGCGCCGAACGTGGCCATGATCAGCATCGTCTGCCACAGCGGTGTGTCCGCGCCGATGCGTGAGAACAGCAGCAGCGCGACCGCCATCAGCACGCTGCCGATCAGCGGGAAGATCTTGTAGCGCCCGGTGCGGGTGATGATCGTCCCGGAGACGGCGGCCGCGCTCATGATGCCGACCACCAGCGGCAGCATTTGCAGGCCGCCCATCGTCGGCGAGGAGCCCTTGACGATCTGCAGGTACTGCGGGAGCAGTGCCATCGCGCCGAACATGCCCATGCCGATGATCAGGCTGCCGGCCGAGCCCACCGCGTACGTCCGCCCGCGGAACATCCGCAGCGGGAGCAGGGCCTCGTCCCCGTACCGGCGTTCGGCCAGCAGGAACAGCGCGGTGCCGATCACGCCGACGACGTAGCAGCCGATCGCGCGCCCCGAGCCCCAGCCCCACTCCCGGCCCTGCTCGGCGACGGTGAGCAGCGGCACCAGCGCGAGCACGAGGGCCAGCGCCCCCGGCCAGTCGATCCGGTGGTCGCGCGGCGAGTGCGGGACGTGCAGGAACCGGTAGACGACGACGAGCGCGACGGCGCCGATCGGCAGGTTCACCCAGAAGATCCAGCGCCACCCGGCCGCGCCCAGCACGGAGTCCGCTCCGGCGAAGAACCCGCCGATCACCGGCCCGAGCACGCTCGAGGTGCCGAACACCGCCATGAAGTAGCCCTGGTACTTCGAGCGCTCCCGGGGCGGCACGATGTCGCCGATGATCGCGAACGCCAGCGACATCAGCCCGCCGGCGCCCATTCCCTGGACCGCCCGGTAGGCCGCGAGCTCGTACATCGACGACGCGGTGCCGCAGAGCAGCGAGCCGATCAGGAACAGCACGATCGCGGTCACGAACAGCGGTTTGCGCCCGTAGATGTCGGAGAGCTTGCCGTAGAGCGGCGTCACGATCGTGGACGTGATCAGGAACGCGGTGGTCGCCCAGGCCTGGAGGTCGAAGCCGTCCAGGTCGTCGGCGATCGTGCGGATCGCGGTGGCCACCACGGTCTGATCGAGTGCGCTCAGGAACATCCCGAGCATGAGTCCGATCAGAATCGTGACGATCTGCCGGTGGGTCAGCTCGTTCGAGGTGGATGTTCCGTGATTAGCCACGCTTTAGTGTAAAAGACGTATTCCCGCCAATAACGGGCGCGGCGTACCGTGGCGCGCCGCGCCCTCCCGCGTCACCGCAGCGAGGTCAGCGCGCCGCTCCAGCGGCCCAGCTCGTCGAGCATCGCGGTGGCGGACGTCTCGACCATCTCGTTCGGCGTGAAGACGCGCTCGTCGTCGAGGAACTGACCGACGAACGGGATCATGACGCCCTCCACGATCGGCACGACCTTCAGCGAGAGCAGGACCGGCTTGAACGCCTGCGCCGCGCGCAGACCGGCCGACACGCCGCCGTAGCTGACCAGCCCGGCCGGCTTGTACCGCCACTCGTTGTGCAGGTAGTCGATCGCGTTCTTCACGCCGGCCGTGTAGCTGTGGTTGTACTCGGCCAGCACGAAGACGTACGCGTCCGCGGCGCCGACGCGGGCGGCCCACTCCTTGGTGTGGTCCTTGGTGTAGCGCGCGAGCCGGGGGTGGTTCGGCTCGTCCATCAGCGGCAGGTCGAGCTCGGCGAGGTCGGTGAGGTCGACCTCGTCGAAGCCGCCGTGCTTGCCGGCCGCGGCCTCGACCCACTGGCCGACGGGGAGGCCGACCCGGCCCGGACGGGTGCTGGCGACGATGATCTGCAGCCTGGACATGCACGACTCCTCGAACGATTAATGGTGTATGGATCAACTACTCGGCCGAACCGGGAGTCCCGGCACCAGATTCCGGTGCGCGGGAATCGAGGCGACAATCACAGGTATGCCCACACCCTCGGTGACCAGCAAGGCGCTGGGGATCCTCGCCGCGTTCACGGCCCAGCAGCCGCGGCTGACGCTCTCCGAGATCGGTCGTCGCGCCGGGTTGCCGCTCACCACCGCGCACCGGCTGGTCGGCGAGCTCGCCGACTGGGGGGCGCTGGAGCGCGACGAGGCCGGTCGCTACCGCATCGGGCTGCGGCTCTGGGAGGTCGCGTCGCTGGCGCCGCGCGGGCTCGGGCTGCGTGAGCGGGCCCTGCCGTTCCTGGAGGACCTGTACGAGGTCACGCACGAGAACGTCCAGCTGGCCGTGCGCGACGGGCACGAGGCCGTGTACGTGGAGCGGATCACCGGCCGGCACGCGGTGAACATCCTCTCGCGCGTCGGCGGGCGGCTGCCGTTGCACGCGACCGGCGTCGGGCAGGTGCTGCTCGCCCACGCGCCGCCGGAGTTCCAGGACGAGGTGCTCGCGCAGCCGCTCAAGTCGTTCACCAAGGACACGGTCACCGATCCGAGGCGCCTGCGCACGATCCTCGCCGAGGTCCGCCGCACCGGGATCGCGGTGTGCGACCGCCTCGTCGACCCGGAATCGCTCTCGGTGGCGGCGCCGATCTTCGACCCCGACGGTGACGAGGGGGTGATCGCCGCGCTCTCGGTGGTCGTCCGCAGCGAAGGCGCCGACCGCCTGGGCCTCGCGCCGGCCGTGCGCGCCGCCGCGCGTGGTATCTCGCGCACGCGGTAGCGGCACGTCATTCCTCCTCGGCCAGCACCTTCTGCGCGAGCGCGAACGCCGAGTTCGCCGCCGGGACACCGGCGTACACCGCCGCGTGCAGGAACACTTCCTTGATCTCGTCCGGCGTCAGGCCGTTGCGCCGGGCCGCGCGGACGTGCATCGGGATCTCGTTCTCGGCCCGGAGCGCGACCAGCAGCGACAGCGTCATGCAGCTGCGTGTCTTCCGGTCGAGCCCGTCGCGCGTCCAGATCTCGCCCCACGCGTAGCGGGTGATGAAGTCCTGGAAGTCGGCGGTGAAGTCGGTGGTGTTCGCGGTGGCCCGGTCGACGTGCGCGTCGCCGAGCACTTCCCGCCGGACCGTCATCCCGGCGGCGTGCCGGTCGGCGTCGTTCACGCCAGGGCTCCCATGATCAGTGAGGCGATCGTGTCCGGCTGCTCCAGCGTCGCCAGGTGCGACGCGTCCGGCACGATCTGCAGGTGGGCGCCGCGCACCGACGACACGATCGCCTGGCTGTGCGACGGCGGGGTCGCCGGGTCGTCGGCACCGGCGATCACCAGCGTGTCGGCGGTGATGCGGTGCAGGTCGGGGCGCAGGTCCATCCCCGCGATCGCCTCGCAGCACCCGGCGTAACCCTCGTCCGAGGTGGCCTCGAGCATCGCGATCGCGGCCTTCACCCGGTCCGGGGAACGCTCCCGGAAGCCCTCGGTGAACCACCGCCCGGCCGCCAGCTCCGCGATCGCCCCGGTGCCCTCGGCCCGGACCGTCTCCGCCCGCGAGATCCAGCCGGTCGCCGGCGGCAGGTACGCCGACGTGCACACCAGCGCGAGCTTCTCGACGCGCTCCGGCGCGTGCGACGCCAGCCACATGCCGATCATCCCGCCGATCGACAGCCCGGCGTAGCGCACCCTCGCCAGCCCCAGCTCGTCGAACACCGCGAGGAAATCCCCGCCCAGGTCGGCGAGCGAGTACGGGCCGGGCAGCACCTCGGACCCGCCGTGGCCCCGCGTCTCGACCGCCAGCACCCGGAAGCGCTGGGCGAACGTCGGGATCAGCGGTGCCCACAGGCCCTGGTTGGTGCCGATGGAGTTGCCGAGCACCAGGACGGGCGCGTCCATCGGCGCACTGTCGACGCCGTACCAGGTGGTGGTCAGTCGAGCCGTCACGGCCAGTCCTTCCGGTGCGCGGCCAGCGCGCGGTCCACGAGCGCGGACGCGCTGCCCAGGTAGTTCGCGGGATCGAGGACCGGGTCCGCGTCGACGCCGGCTTCGAGCAGAACCTCCCGCAGCGGACGCCCAGTGGCTACCGCATTCTTGACCAGATCATGCGCGGCGCCCCGGCCGAGCGTCTCGGCGAGCGCCCCGGAGACGCTCTCGCTGAGCAGCACGCCGCCGGTCGCGTCGAGCGTCGCGCGCATCGCGGCCCCGTCCACCTGAAGGTCGGGCAGGAACCGGGCCGCGCGCCCCGCGGCACCACCGACGACGTCGAGGAGCTCACGCAGGGTCTCCCACTCGGCGTGCCAACCCCCGGTCGCCCGCTCGTGCTCCTGCTGCGCGGCCGCGGTGTGCAGCGTGGCGAGCAGGCCGGGCGTCCGCAGCGACGCCGACCGCACCAGGATCGCGTTGGCCGGGTTGCGTTTGTGCGGCATCGCCGACGACCCGCCGCCCTCGCCGCCTTCCGCGACCTCGCGCACCTCGGAGGAGGCCAGCAGCGTGACGTCGAGCGCGATCTTGCCGAGGGCCGCCGACACCGCCGCCAACGCCGAGCCCAGGTCGAGCACGCGTTGCCGGTCGGTGTGCCACGGCAGCACGGGTTCGGCCAGGCCGAGCTCGGTGGCCAGCGCCGCGGCCACGTCGAGCCCGCGGGAACCCAGCGCCGCGAGCGTCCCGGCCGCCCCGCCGAACTGGATCGCCAGCGGCACGGCACGCAGCCGGACCGCCGCCGTGTCCAGCGCGACCAGCCAGCCGGCGGCTTTGAGCCCGAACGTCGTCGGCAGGGCCTGCTGGCCCAGCGTCCGGCCGACCATCAGCGTTCCGCGGTGCGCCGCGGCCAGCCCGGCCAGCGCGTCGGCGGCGTGGCGCACCGCGTCGAGCACCGCACCGCGGGCCCGGGAGGCGACGAGCATCAGCGCGGTGTCGAGGACGTCCTGGCTCGTCGCCCCGTGGTGCACCCAGGGCTTGGCGGAGGACGGCAACCGCTGCTCGACCTGACGCACCAGCGGCACCACCGGGTTGCCGGCGCCGACGCCGGCCAGCCCCACCGCCGCCAGGTCGAACTCGCCACCGCAGGCGGCACCGATCGCGTCGGCCGCGTCGGCCGGGATCACCCCGACCGACGCCTCCGCCCGCGCGAGCGCCGCCTCGACGTCGAGCATCGCGCGGAACACCGCGCGGTCGCCGAGCTCCACCGACACCCGCGCGTCGGCGAACAGGGGATCGAACAGCTCAGAGCGCAAAGAAGGCCGTCTCCCCGTCGCCCTGCAGGCGGATGTCGAACCGGTACCCGTCGTCGGCCGGCTCCGCGACCAGCGTCGGGCGGGCCGCGGCCGGAACCGAAGCCAGCACCGGGTCCTCGGCGTTCGCCGCCGCCTCGTCGGCGAAGTAGATGCGGGTGACGACGCGGTGCAGCATGCCGCGCGCGAACACCGAGACGTCGACGTGGGGAGCCTGGAGGGCACCGTCGACACCGGGCACCCGGCCGGGCTTGAGCGTGTGGACGGCCCACTCGCCGTTCCGGTCGGTGGCCGAGCGCCCGAACCCGCGGAAGCCCTCCACCGACGGTGCCGCCGCGCCCCGGGGGTCGTCCGGGTGGTCGAACCGGCCGGCCGGGTCGGCCTGCCAGGTCTCGATCAGGCCGTCCGGCACCACGTCACCGTTGCCGTCGGTGAGCCGGCCGCGGATCCAGAAGCCACCGGCCGTGCCCCCGGGCGCGACGAACGGCCCGTCGTCCCAGGTCAAGCCAATCGCCAGGTACGGGCCGACGGTCTGCGAAGGAGTGGTCATTCGTCGTCAACCTCCGACTCGAACGGGGTCGCGTCCGAACCCCGGAGAACGATGTCGAACTCGAACGCCAGCGCCCAGTCGGGCTGCGTCGACTCCAGGTCGAACCGGGAGACCATCCGCTGCCTGGCCTTCTCGTCCGGCACCGAGTTGAAGATCGGGTCGTAGGGGAACAGCGGGTCGTCCGGGAAGTACATCTGGGTGACCAGACGCTGGGTGAACGCCCGCCCGAACAGCGAGAAGTGGATGTGCGCCGGGCGCCAGGCGTTGTGGTGGTTCTTCCACGGGTAGGCGCCGGGCTTGATCGTCGTGAAGCGGTAGCGGCCGAGGTCGTCGGTGAGCGTCCGGCCGAGCCCGGTGAAGTTCGGGTCCAGCGGCGCCGGCCAGTTGTCGATCACGTGCCGGTACCGGCCGGCCGCGTTGGCCTGCCAGACCTCGAGCAGCGTCTGCGGCACCGGGCGGCCGTCGCTGTCGAGCACCCGGCCGTGGACGATGATCCGCTGTCCCTGCGGCTCGCCGTCGTGCTGGCGGGTGAGGTCGTGGTCGGTCTCGCCGAGGCGACCCTCGCCGAGCAGCGGACCGGTGATCTCGGTGAAGCTCTGCGGCAACGCGACGAGCGGCTGCTTCGGGTGGCGCAGCGCCGTCGACTTGTAGCCGTCGTAGTCCAAGCGCGGGTGGACGTCGAAATCGGGTCGGTAGATCATCACGCCTCCAACACCACGGCCAGGCCCTGGCCGACACCGATACAGATCGCGGCGAGTCCCCAGCCGCCGCCGCGGCGGCGCAGCTCGTGCGCGAGACCGCCGAGGATCCGGACGCCGGACGCGCCCAGCGGGTGGCCGATCGCGATCGCGCCCCCGTTGACGTTCACGATCGCCGGATCGAGGTCCGGCCAGTCGGCGAAGCAGGCCAGCGACTGGGCCGCGAACGCCTCGTTGAGCTCGACCACGCTCAGGTCACCCCAGCCGATACCGGCGCGGCGCAGGGCCCGCTCGGCCGCCTGGACCGGGCCGATGCCGAAGAACTGCGGCTCGACCGCCGCCACACCGCGCCCGGCGATCCGGGCCAGCGGCGTCCTCCCCAGCCGTTCGGCGGTCGCCGCCGACCCGATGAGCGTCGCGGCCGCGCCGTCGTTCAGCGGCGACGCGTTGCCCGCGGTGATCGTGCCGTCCGGCCGGAACGCCGGTTTGAGGCGCGCCAGCTTCTCGATCGTCGAGTCGGGGCGGATGCCCTCGTCGCGCTCCAGGCCCTCGGTCGCGACCACCTCGTCGACGAACACCCCGGCGTCCCACGCCGCGGCCGCGCGCTGGTGGCTCTTGGCCGCGAACGCGTCCTGCGCCTCGCGGGTGATGCCGTACTTCTCCGCGAGCTGCTCGGTGGCCTCGCCGAGCGAGACCGTCCAGGCGTCGTCCATGCGCGGGTTGACCATGCGCCAGCCGAGCGTGGTCGAGTGCAGCGTCTGGTGGGCGCTGGGGAACGGCTTCTCCGGTTTGAGGAGCACCCACGGTGCCCGGCTCATCGACTCGACGCCGCCGGCGATCAGCAGCTCCGCGTCGCCGGTCTCGACCGCTCTGGCCGCCTCGATCGCCGCCTCCAGGCCGGAGCCGCAGAGCCGGTTGACGGTCGCGCCCGGCACCGAGGTCGGGAGCCCGGCCAGCAGCACGGCCATCCGGGCGACGTCACGGTTGTCCTCGCCGGCGCCGTTCGCGTCACCGAACAGCACGTCGTCGATGGTGGCCGGATCGAGGTCGGGGGAGCGCTCGACCAGGCTGCGGACGACGTGCGCGGCCAGGTCGTCGGGACGCACGCCGGACAGCGCACCGCCGTACTTCCCGAACGGCGTCCGCACGGCGTCGATCACGTACGCGTCGGTCATTTCGCCTCCTTGAGGGCCCGGAGGGCACGCAGCTGTTCCTCGGTGGGTTCGTCCGTCGTGCGCAAGTCGTCGGCCACGCGAAGGGCCCAGCCGGTCGCTTTCCGCACCTGGTCCAGGCTTACCCCGGGATGGAGCGCGGTGAGCGTCAGTTCGCGGGTTTCCGGGTCCGGCTCCAGGATCCCGAGGTCCGTGATCACCTTCACCGGCCCCCTCCCCGGCAGCCCGAGCCGCTCGCGGTAGCCGGGCCCGTCGCCGTAGCCCACCGACGTCACGAAGTCGACCTTCTCGACGAACGCCCGCGTGTTCTGCCGGACGATCACCAGCACCTCCTTCGCGGACGCGGCGATCTCCGGCGCCCCACCGGCCCCGGGCAACCGGACCTTCGGGTCGGCGTAGTCCCCGACCACGGTCGTGTTGATGTTGCCGAACTTGTCGATCTGCGCGGCACCGAGGAACCCGACGTCGATCCGGCCCGGCTGGAGCCAGTAGTTGAAGATCTCCGGGACGGTCACGACCGCGTCGGCGGTCTCGCCGAGGATGCCGTCGCCGATCGAGAGCGGCAGCCGGTCGGGCTTCGCGCCGACGGCGCCGGCCTCGTAGATCAGCACGAGGTGCGGCGCGTGCAGACGGCGGGCCAGGTTCGCGGCCGTGCTCGGCAGTCCGATGCCGACGAAGCACACCGCGTCGTCGTCCAGGGACGTCGCGGCGGCGACCGTCATCATTTCGTCGGACGTGTACGTCACTGGAGCTCCTTCAGCCACGTGGTGAAGGTGGTTCGGTCCCGGCTGATCGTGTCCCACTCCTGGTAGTAGGCGTTGTCGCGCTCGGAGTAGTCCTGGGCGTAGCTGGGGTGCGCACCGCCGGGTACCTCCGCGACGCACGTCACCGCCCAGCTCGGGATCGTGATCGCGCCCGGCCGGGGAGCCAGCTCGTCGACGATCTCCTCGACCGTCACCAACGACTGCTTCGCGGCCAGCACCGCTTCCTTCTGGACGCCGAGCAGGCCCCAGATCTGCACGTTGCCCGCGCGGTCGGCGCGCTGGGCGTGCACCACCGTGACGTCCGGGTTGATCGCCGGCACCGCGGTCAGCGTCTCGCCGGTGAACGGGCAGGTGATCGGTTTGATCGTGTCGGTCCGGCGGACGAGGTCGGTGCCGACGTACCCGCGCAGCACCGCGAACGGCAACCCGCTCGCTCCGGCCACGTAGCGGTTGGCCATGCCGGCGTGGCTGTGCTCCTCGATCTCCAGCGGCGCCGGCCAGGCGTTCTGTACGGCGTCGCGGAACCGGTGGAGCGACCCGACGCCCGGGTTGCCGCCCCAGGAGAAGATCAACTTGCGGGCACAGCCGGCGCCGATCAGCTGGTCGTACACGATGTCGGGGGTCATCCGCACGAGCGTGAGATCGCGCCGCCCCTGGCGGATGATCTCGTGCCCGGCCGCGACCGGAATGAGGTGGGTGAACCCCTCGAGCGCGACGGTGTCGCCGTCCCGGACGAGCTTCCGCACCGCCTCGGCGAGGGTCAAGAGCTCTGCCATGCGCTCACGCTAGGGGGATTCCGACCGGGCCCGGGATTGCTCTTCCGGCCACCGGAAGACCGGGGTCATCGAACCGCAACCTCTCCGTAATCCTGTGACGATGCGCACGCGTACCCAAGTAGGCATCATCGGGGCCGGTCCGGCCGGTCTGCTGCTCCAGCACCTGCTGGCCCGGGCCGGGGTCGACTCGGTGCTGGTCGAGAACCGCAGCCGTGAGTACTGCGAGAAGCGTCAGCGCGCCGGTGTGCTCGAGCACGGCACCGTCGAACTGCTCAGGGAGATCGGTCTCGGCGCCCGCATGGAGCGGGAAGGTCTGCTGCACAGCGGTATCTACCTGCAGTTCGCGGGCGAGCGTCACCACATCGACTTCCCGTCGCTCACCGGCGGCCGCACGCTCACCGTGTACGCCCAGACCGAGGTCGTGAAAGACGCGATCGCCGCCGGGCTGGACGCCGGGCACGTCCTCCACTTCGAGGTGTCCGACACCGCGGTGCGCGACATCCACACCGAGCGCCCGATCCTCTCCTTCACCGACGCGGACGGCGTCGCGCAGGAGATCGAGTGCGACGTGATCGCCGGCTGCGACGGATTCCACGGGATCTCCCGGCCGTCGATGTCCGGCCTGCGGGTCTCCGAACGCACCTATCCGTTCGCCTGGCTGGGCATCCTCGCGACCGTGCCGCCGTCCACCGACGAGCTGATCTACGCGCACTCACCGCAGGGCTTCGCGATGCACAGCATGCGTTCGCCCGAGGTCAGCCGCCTCTACATCCAGGTCGACCCGGACGAGAAGATCGAGAACTGGTCCGACGAGCGGATCTGGGAGCAGCTGCAGGTCCGGCTCGGTCACCCCGGCTGGACGCTCACCGAGGGCCCGATCACCGAGAAGAGCATCACGCCGATGCGCAGCTTCGTCGCCGAGCCGATGCGTCAGGGCCGCCTGTTCCTGGCCGGCGACGCCGCGCACATCGTGCCGCCGACCGGAGCGAAGGGCCTGAACCTCGCGGTCGCCGACGTCAAGGTGCTCGCCGACGCGCTGGAGCGGCTGCTCGTCGAGGGCAGGACCGACCTGGTCGACGCCTACTCCGACACCTGCCTCACCCGGGTCTGGCGCAGCACGTGGTTCTCCTGGTTCATGACGTCGATGCTGCACCGGTTCCCGGCGTCGTCGTTCGGGGACGCGGCCGAGGCCGAGTTCCAGGAGCGCCTGCAGATCGCCCAGCTGCGTCAGGTGACCAGCTCTACCGCCGCGGCGACGAACCTGGCGGAGAACTACGCGGGCTGGCCCCTTCCCTGAGGCGCGCGAACGTGGCGTCCGCACGCGAGACCGGTCTGGTCTCCGGGAGCGCGATCGCGCAGAGCACGGTGAGCGCCGACGTTCCGATCAGGAACCAGGAGACACCGCTCTCCACGTAGGTCGGCAGCTCCAGCACGGCCAGCTGGGCCGCACCGCCGGCGAGGGCGGCGCCCAGGTGGTAGGCGAGGGCGGTCCCGGTGTACCGGGACCGCCGGTCGAACAGCTCGGTCAGGTAGGCCGCCACCGCGCCGTACCCCAGCGCCGACGCGCACCCGCTGACCGCCATCGAGAACGTCACCAGCTCGATCGCGCCGGTGTTGAGCAGCCAGAAGAACGGGAACGCCCAGATCGCGCTGGCGACCGCACCGAGGATGACGACCGGCCGGCGCCCCAGCCGGTCGGCGAGCGCACCGCCGCCGAGCGACCCGAGCACGCCGACCACCGCGGCGATGAACGCGCCACCGACCAGATCGGCACGGGCGAGCCGCAACTCGGTGACGCCGTACTCCACCGTGCCGGTGATCGTCACGTAGAACGCGGCGTTGGCCGAGAACAGCAGACCCGCCGCCAGCAGCAGCCGCCCGGGCCGGCGGAACACCGTGCGGACGGGCCCGGAACGGCGGTCGGTCGCCGGCTCCGGCGGCAGCGGCTCACCGCGGGGACGAACGGCGATCACCAGGACGGCGACGAGCAGGACACCGCCGGCGAGGAACGGCACCCGCCAGCCCCAGCTCTCGAACGTCGCGGTGTCGAAGGCCGACGTGGCCGCGAACACGGCGACGCTCGCCAGGATCGCGCCGCAGGACACTCCGCCCTGGACGAAGCCGCCGATCAGCCCGCGGCGCAACGGTGGAGCACCCTCGGTGAGGCTCAGCGTCATGCCGCTCCAGATGCCGCCGATCGCCAGGCCGTGCACGAGCTGCAGGCCGACGAGCAGCATCGGGGCGAGCGTGCCGATCGTGCGCTCGGTCGGCAACGCGCCGATCAGGACGATGCTCGTGCCGCCGAGCGCCAGCGACGAGATCAGCGCGCTGCGGCGGCTGACGGTGTCGCCCAGGCGGCCGAAGATCAACGCGCCGATCGGCCGGGTGACGAACGCGACCCCGGCGGTGGCCAGCGCGAACAGGCTGCCGTCGGCGCCGCCGTACCGGGCGAAGAACAGCGGCCCGAGCACGGCCGGAGCCCCGGCCGTGAACAGGAACATCGAGTACCAGGTGGCGGTGCTCAGCAGAAGCCCGGACGTGCGTAACCCGCGACTCACGTCTAGAGCGTGCGCCGAGGACGCGGGGCCCCGACGGAAAACCCCGAATTCGGTGGTTACCCGCTAATGACCGCGCTGCGTTTACGTCGGCCGATGAGTACTTCTCAGGCGGCGGTGACTTGTGGAGGCTGCTCGTCGTCCGCGCGGGCGCCGCGTGGGGCCGGATGCTCGACGAGCGCCAGCACGCGTGCCGCCATGAAGCGTGCGGTGCGGACCGGGGTGCCGCCGCGGGTCACCTCGGTGACCTCGACGATGCCGCGGCCGTGCGTGACGTCGACCCGGCGGCCGGCTCGCGTGGCCACGACCTCGTAGGTGCGGGTGGATTCGCCGGCATCGATGACGATCTCGACTCGGTCGCCCTTCATGGGTCACCCCCGAACTGGTGTACTACTCATTCTCTCACAGAACGGCACCGCGAGACCACGAATAGCGATGCCGAGCAACAGTCCGGCCGCCGCGTCCGTGGTCCAGTGGAAGCCGAGGTAGACCATGCAGGCGACGCAGACCGCAGCGCTCACGGCGCCGACGATCAGGAGCCGCCGGGTCCAGCGGGGGTCGCCGTTACAGGCGGCCAGCAGGACGCCGAGCGTCGCGCTGAACACGACGACGTTCGCGGCGTGCCCGGAGGGGTAGCTCATCCGCTGGCTCAGCTCGGCGGCGACCGCGTGCAGGTGCGGATCCCCGGTGGCCGGGGGCGGACGCCCGGCCCAGAGCTTGAGGGCGCCCACGACGAGCGTGTGGAAAAGCCAGACGCCGACCAGGCCGACGAGGGGGCGCACCGTCCGCCTCCGGATCAGCAGGGCCACGGCAACCAGCGCCGACGCGGTGGGGAACACCCAGTTCTGGCCGAGCGAGAACCCCACCCGGGCCGGCCAGTAGAGCGCGTCGACCCGGTGACGCGCGATCGCGGTGGCGATCGACCGATCGAGACCGGTCAGGACGTCGGTCGCCAGTCCGATGGTGATGGCGACGAAAGCCAGTCCCGCGACGAGCAGCAACGTGCGGGACCGGGACACCCCAGAAGGCTAACTTCCGGTTGGGCGGGAATCGCGTTTGGCTCGTTTCTATGAGCAGGGTCCGGGTGCAGGAGAAGGGATCGGAACCATGATCATGGCGCTCCTCCTCGATTTCGCGAACATCGCGGGCGGGCTGCTCCTGGCCGCCGCGCTGCTCCAGCGCCTGCCCAAGGTCGGCGACGACCTGGGTCTCGCCGCCCGTGCCGCGGCACCGTACGGCTGGATCGTCGGTCTGGTGGCGCTGGTGACCGGCGGCTACTACCTGCTGGTGCACGTGACCGACGGCCCGCGGGTCTTCCACTTCGAGCTCGTCGGCATCGCGATCGGCGTCGCGCTCCTCTGGGACCGCCTGCGCGGACGCCGCGGCGCGAAGGACTCCGCGGTCGCGACCACCACCGCGCCGACGAACGGCTCCACCACCGTCGCCCGCACCCGGTCGGCCGTGGAAGCGCCGGCCGGGGTGGCGCTGCTGCTCGCGGTGTTCGGCATCATCGCGGTGATCGTCGGCTTCCAGGGCCTGCTGACCCCGGACTACTAGAGCGGCCGCACCGACGTGGGGGAGCCGGTCTCCAGGGTGCGGCCGGTGGGCACCGGGACGCCGTCCTCCAGCGTGAACCAGGTCAGCGTGTTCGACCGCTCGTTGGCCACGACCAGACCGTCGTCGACGAGCGCGAAGTCGCGGGGCCAGTGGCCGCCGGTCGGCACCTCGGCGATCGGCTCCGGGACACCGGCAGCGTCGAGGCGGAACGCGGTGATCGTGTCCGGGCCGCGGTTGGCGACGTACAGGTGGTCGCCGGCGATCGCGATCGCGCTGGCCTGGTTGGGGCCGTCCACGGCGGTGCACGGCGTGATCGCGGCCACATCGCCGTCGGCCAGCGTCACCACCGTCGAGTTCAGCTCGCCGGCGACGTACCAGCGGCCGGACGGGTGCACCGCCACGTGCCGCGGACCGGTGCCCGGCGGCAACGGGGTCTCCCCGACGCGGGTCAGCGTGCCGTCCGCGAACGTGTAGTGGACGAGCCGATCGATGCCCAGGTCGACGACCGTCACCCGGCCGCCGGGGCCGGGCACGATCTGGTGGGCGTGCGGGCCCTCCTGGCGCTCGGGGTTCGGCCCGGTCCCCTCGTGCTGGACCAGGCTCGTCCGCGCCCCGATCGTCCCGTCGACGACCGGGTGCACCGAGACGCTCCCGGAGCCGTAGTTCGCCGCGAGCAGGTACCCGTCGATCAGCGCGAGGTGGCACGGCCACTGCCCGCCGGTGGACTGCGTGGACAGCACCTCGAGGGTGTCGAGCGCGTACGAACTGACCTCGCCGGAGCCCTCGTTGACGGCGTAGAGGTACGAACCGTCGGTGATCACGTACGACGGGGACGGGCTCGCCACGTGCCCGCCGGGGACGACGCTCAGCCCCACCCCGGTGCCCGCCATGTCCGACGTGTACGAACCGATGACCAGTCGGGTCGTCATAGCTCCTCCAGAACGATCATCTCGGCGTCGTGCTCCGCGGTCCACCGGACCGGCAGACCGGCCGTGGCCAGGTGCGTTCCGGAGAACTCGATTCCTCGCGCACGGTAGCGGGCGTCACCGCGCAGGCCGCGCAGCGGTAGCCGCACGTCGCGGCCGGGGAGGTGCCCGAGGCCGTCGAGCGTGCCGGTGTTCCAGGCCAGCACCACCGTGCGCGGACCGAGCGTGTACTGCACCGCGCACCGGGTCTCCTCGGGCGCGCCGATCCGGTACACCGTGCCCGCGGTGATCACGTCACGCACGGACTTGTACCGGGCGACCCACTCCCGGGCGGTGTCCCGCTCGGCCGCCGACCAGCGCCCGACGTCGGCACCGATCCCCAGCACCCCGGCGGACGCGAGCACGAACCGGAAGTCCAGCGACCGGGGGCGCGCGTCGAACAGCCCCGGGGCGTCGGTGACCCACGAGCTCATCAGGTGCGGTGCGTGGGCGGCCAGGAACCCGTGCTGGACCCGCAGCCGGTCCATCGGCGCCGTGTTGTCCGACGGCCAGAGCACGTCGACGCGCGCGGCCGTCGCCAGGTCGACACGCGCCCCACCGGCCGCGCACCCCTCGACCGTCACGTGCGGGAACCTCGTGCGGAGGCGGTCCAGCACCCGGTACAGGTTCCGCACGTGGCGCGCGTCGGCCGCCGGATCGGGCGCCTCGGTCCGCGGGCGGTTGAAGTCCCACTTCAGGTAATCGATCGGGTACCGCGCCAGCAGGCCTTCCAGGGTCGAGGTCACGAACTCGAACACGTCGGCGCGGCCAAGGTCCAAGAGGTACTGGTTGCGGATCCGCGTCTGCGGCCGCCCGTCGATCCGGTAGACCCAGTCCGGGTGCCGCGCGTACAGCTCCGAGGCCGGGTTGACCATCTCCGGCTCGACCCAGAGCCCGAACCCGAGCCCTTTCGCCTTGACGGCGTCGACGAACGCACCGAAGCCGTCCGGGAACTTGGCCGGGTCGGGTGTCCAGTCACCGAGACCGCCGTGGTCGTCGACGCGGCCGACGAACCAGCCGTCGTCCACGACGAACGTCTCGACGCCCAGGTCGGCGGCGACGTCGGCCAACGCCAGCTGACCCGCCGCGGTGACGTCGAACGTCGTCGCCTCCCAGGAGTTGTAGATCACCGGGCGGGGGCGGTCGCGGGCGAACCCGCGCTCGTAGGCGTGCCAGACCCGGGCCAGCCCGTCGACGCCGTCGCCGCTGTAGGCGCCGGCGGCCACCGGCGTCGTGAGCGTCTCGCCGGGCGCCAGCCGCACGTCGCGCAAGGCCCCGGCCCGTACACGCGTGGTTCCGACCGCGTCCACCTCGGCGCTCAGCTGCCACGAACCGCTCCAGGCCAGCTGGACGCCCCACGCGCCGCCGTCGCCCGCGACGCACAGATAAGGCGCGAACTGGTGGCCGGTCACGCCCTGGGCGCTGCCGATCTCGAACCGCCCCCGCGGCAGCTCGACCTCGGCCCAGGTGAACTCCTGCGACCACTGCCCGTGCAGGTACCCGAGGTGGGCACCGGCCGGGGTGGGAACGCAGAACGCGGCCGAGCCGACCGCCCCCAGCTCCAGCGGGCCGGAGCCGTCGTTGTGCAGCTCCACCCACCGTTCGATCACGTCGGTGCCCGGCGCGAACCGGTAGCACTGCGTGCCGCGCAGTCCGGTCAGCGCGTCCGCGAACGTGACCCGCAGCCCGTCGTCGTCGGCCGCGTCGAGCACCTGCCAGCGCACCCCGCCGGCGACCAGGTCCGCGCCGAGGAACGGCCGCTGACCGTCGGTCGCGTACTCCACCGGCGCGACGTCACCGGGCGTCAGGTACTGGACCTTGCCGTGGAACGCGAGCGGCGAGGGTCCGTCGTGCACGCCGATCGGCCCCCACGAGTGCAGCTCGAGCCACTCGTCGGCGGCGGTGACCGTGTACTCGGTGGTGGCGCCGGTGAGCGTCCACCTCACCGGAGGAACTCGGCGTTCAGCCGCTGCTGGAGCGCGACGTCGGCCCACATCGGATGCTGCGGCGCCGCGTTCGAGCAGACGATCGTGCCGAGCGCGTCGATCTCCCGGCTGCGGCGCACCGCGTACTCGCAGATCTCCGCGCCGACCGGGCCTTCCTCGAACGTGCCGTGCAGCGGCGTGTAGCCCACCCAGCCCTCGCCGAACACCAGCGGGACGCCCCGGGCGGCGGCCAGGTCGGCGGCGGCGTCCAGCCACAGGTCCAGCACGGCACGCATCGCGATCCGGTGCTCGCCGTAGCGGTCGTAGAGCCACCGATCCCACTTGGCCGGGTCGCACCAGTCGTGGGTGTAGATCTCCCGGGTGCCGACCACGGTGGCGTCCAGGATCCACCGCCGGTCCGGCGAGGGCAGCCACTCCTCGAGCGGGGGAGCGCCGTCGCGCAGCAGCTCGGCGTAGGCCCGCTCCTGCGGGAACGGACGGGACGCGTCCCGCAGCGCGAACGTGGCGATCAGCTCGTCGAGCACCCCGTAGACGTAGGGGTGGAACACCGCGACGTCGATGTTGCGCGGCACGCCACGCAGCGCACCGATCGGCACGTGCGCGTAGTTCACCGTGCACGGCACCGACGGGTGACGCTGCTTGAACCGGTCGATGCCCGCCTCGAGCGGCTCGCGCAGCCCGACGATGCCCCGTCCGTCGTTCAGCCCGCTGAACTGCACCTCGTTGTGCAGCTCGACGAACGCGATCGTCTCGGCCAGCCCTTCGGCGCTCAGCAGGTCGACGAGGTCGGCGTGGGCGTCGGCGAGCGCGAGCGGCCGCTCGTCCACCGGGATCCGGCGCAGCGCGGCGTGCCAGTCGGCGTCGGTGGAGAACGACGGGCTCTGCTGGTACTCCCAGCTGGACACGATGACCCGGACGTCGTGCCGGGCGGCGGCGCGGAAGAGCGCGAGCAGGTGCGCGCGCCCGTCCAGCGTGGTTCGACCGCGGACGTCGTACCAGCGGGTCCGTTGCCCGTACTCGCCGCCGAGCGACTCGAAGGTCAGCGCCGACGTGTCCAGCCCTGAGCGGAACAGCAGGAACGGCATCGCGCAGATCCGCACCGTGTTGTAGCCCCGCTCGGTGGCCTCGGTGAACGCCCG
This sequence comes from Cryptosporangium arvum DSM 44712, assembly GCF_000585375.1. Taxonomy (NCBI): domain Bacteria; kingdom Bacillati; phylum Actinomycetota; class Actinomycetes; order Cryptosporangiales; family Cryptosporangiaceae; genus Cryptosporangium; species Cryptosporangium arvum. The sequence continues at coordinate 7,896,439 of NZ_KK073874.1, read as the reverse complement.
GTCCAGGTCCTCGAACGGCTCACCCGGACCGGTGCGGACGTACCAGCTGAAGTCCCACAGGGTCATCGCCAGCTTGCTCACTTGTTCGCCCCCACCAGCAGCCCCGACACGAAGTGACGCTGGAACGCGAAGAACACGATCGCGGTCGGCACCGCGGCCAGCACCGACGCCGCCGCGACGACGTTCCACTGGCTGACGTAACCGCCCTGCAGGTTCAGCAGCGCGGCCGTGACCGGCAGCTTCGCCTCGGTACGCAGCACCGTGATGGCCCAGATCAGGTCGTTGAAGATCCAGGTCGTGGCCAGTGCGGCGAGCGCGGCGAGCGACGGACGGCAGAGCGGCATGACGATCCGGGCGTAGATCTGCACCGGCCCGGCCCCGTCGATGCGCGCGGCCTCGGTGAGCTCGCCGGGCAACGACCGCATGAACCCGTAGAGCACGAACGTGTAGAAGCCGAGCCCGAAGCCGACGTGGATCGCGATCAGGCCGGTCAGCGTGTCGTAGAGCCCGAGCGACTCGGTGATCCGCGACACCGGGATCAGCAGGATCTGCGGGGGCAGCAGGTTCCCGGCCAGCATCGTGAGCAGGATCGCCCGGCGGCCGGGGATCGCGTACCGGCTCAGCGCGTACGCGGCCATCGACGCCAGCCACAGCGTGATGATCACGGCCGGCACGGTGATCTGAATGCTCGTCCAGAGCGACCGGGCCATCCCGCCGGTGCCCAGCGCGGTGTCGAAGCCGTCGAACGTGAAGCTGTGCGGCAGCGCGGCGGTGCCGTTCGCGGCGATGTCGTCGAACGAGCGCACGGCCAGCACCAGCACGAACACCATCGGTGCGACCCAGATCAGCGTCACCGGCGCCATCACCGCGTGGAACAGCCAGCCCCGCCGCCTGCGCCGGACCGGCTTCGCGGCCGGCCGGGACGGCTCCGGCGGCGCGGAAACCAACGTGGCGGTCATGCCGCGGCCTCCTCACGGGTCGCCCGAACCAGGTACGTGATGATGAAGACGACCGCGAGCAGGAAGATCACCACGGCGATCGCGGACGCGTAACCCAGGTTCAGGAACTTGAAGCCCTGCTGGAACATGTACGTGCTGAGCAGCTCGGACGAGTGGTACGGCCCACCGGCGGTCATCGCCCAGACGATGTCGAACGTCCGCAGCGAGTCGATCACGGTCACCGCGAAGACCACGGTGTTGACGCCACGCAACTGCGGCCACGTGACGTACCGGAACCGCTGCCACGCGGTCGCGCCGTCGACCGCCGAGGCGTCGTCCAACGTGGGATCGGTGCCTTTGAGCCCGGCCAGGTACAGCACCATCACGTACCCGACCTGCCGCCACACGGCCGCGACCAGCACCGCGTAGAGCGCGGTGTCGGGGTTGGCCAACCACTGCTTCTCCCACGTCTGGAGGCCGATCGCGCCGAGCAGCGTGTTGATCGACCCGTCGGGCTGGTACTGCACCCGCCAGAACAGGCCGGTCACCGCGAGCGAGAACACCATCGGGAGGTAGATCGCGCTGCGGTAGAGCCCGACGCCGCGCCGGGGCCGGTTGAGCGCCAGCGCCAACGCCAATCCGCCCAGCACCGACAGCCCACCGAACCCGATCGCCCAGATCACGTTGTTCTTCAGCGCGCCGGTGAACACGTCGTCGTCGAAGAGGTTCTGGTAGTTCTCCAGCCCGACGGGCTGGGCGGCGCCCAGCCCGTTCCAGCTGGTGAACGACAGGTAGAAGCTGTTGAGCGCCGGCCAGAACACCATGCCGATCTCGACCACCGCGGGCACCGCGAGGAACACCCAGACGATGGTCGGGACGCGACGTGGTCGCCGTCGCACCGGCGCGGTAACCGCGGTCACGACCCGAGGACCTTCTTCGCGGAGGCCTGCCACTCCTTGAGGATCGAGTTCACGTCACCGGGCTTGTCGAGGAACTTCGTCAGCGCGGTGTCGGCCGTCGTCTGCAGCTCGTCGCTGGAGTCGCGGTTGAAGAACTGCGTGATCTCCTCGGTGTCGTTCAGGTGCTTGATGCCCTTCTGCACCAGCGGGGAGAACTTGGTGGTGTCGACGTCACCGGACGTCGGCAGGTTCGACGACTTCGCCCGCTCGATGAACGCCTGCTGCTGCTTCGCGCCGGCCAGGTAGGACAGCAGGTCAAGCGTGCCCTGCTTGTTCCTGGTCTTCGCGGCGGCGAAGTACCCGTCGGTCGGGGCTTCCTCGGCGACCGGCACGCTGGTGTTGATCGACGGCACCCGGAAGAAGTCGATGTCGTCGACGCCACCCTGGGGCACCGAGCTCGTGACGAACGCGCCGATCAGGTACATGCCGGCCTTCTTGTTGACCAGCGGCGTGACCGCGTCCTGATAGGAGTACGAGCGGCCCTTGGGGTCGATGTACTCGACCAGCTGCCGGTAGTAGTCCATGACCTGCTTGACCTCGGGCCCGTCGAAGCTGTGCTGGCCGGCCAGCAGCTCGCGGTGGAACTTCGCGCCGTTGATCCGGAGGTTGAGGTAGTCGAACCAGCCGGAGGCCATCCACGCGGTCGAGCCGGTGCCCATCGTCAGCGGGTAGGCGCCTTTGCTCTTGATCGTCTTGCAGACCGCGATGAACTCGTCCCACGTGGTCGGCGGCTGGACGCCCCACTCGGCGAACGCGGACTTCTTGTAGAAGACGCCCCACCAGTAGTAGTTCGTCGGGACGAAGATCTGCTTGCCGTCCTCGGCCGTGGACAGCTCCTTGAGCGCGGGCGAGAACTTCGCGCAGGCGCCGTCGCCGGTCCAGAGCTCGGAGAGGTCGAGCAGGAAGCCCTTCTTCGCGTAGTCGCGGGCGACCGAGCCCGCGTACCAGGTGAGGACGTCCGGCGGGTTGGCCGAGTTGAGGTACGTCGGCAGCTGCGCCCGGAACGTCTCGATCGCGATCGTGTTCAGGGTGACTTTTTGCTTCGTGTAGCCGTCGACGACCTGCGTGAGCGCGGCCTTGGGGTCGGCGTCGGACTGCGAGTTCTGCAGCGTCAGCGTGGTGGAGCTGCCACCACCGCTGGAGTCGCTACCGGTGGCGCAGCCGCCGAGCGCGGCGGCCGCTCCGAGCCCGCCGAGGCCCGCGAGGAAGCCGCGTCGTGTGGTGGTCATGTGAACCCTCCGGGGGGACGAGAGTCAGCTGTGACATCGCGTTGCGGAACGGTTGCACGGGCCTCACGGGGCTGTCAATATATCTTCGTAATTAATGGTTAGTTGCCTCGGAGGCGCCCGGATGAGCGAACGATTCGCAGGTCGGACGGCCGTGGTGACCGGTGCCGCCGGCGGCATCGGGGCCGCCTGCGCGGTCCGGTTGGCCGCCGAGGGCGCCGCGGTGGTGCTCACCGACGTCCGGCCCGCGGACGACGTCGCCGAGAAGATCCGGGCCGACGGCGGACGCGCGGACGCGTTCCTGGCCGACGTCTCCGACGAGGAGGCGTGGACGCGGCTCGCGGAGCGGTTCGGTCCGGTGGACGTGTTGGTGAGCAACGCGTACGTGGTCGAGCTCGCTCCCGCGCACGAGACCAGCCTGGCCTCCTGGGACCGGCAGCTGGCGGTGTCGCTGACCGGCACGTTCCTCGGCGTCCGCGCGCTCCTCCCCAGTCTGAGCTCGGCCGTGCTGGTCTCGTCGGTGCACGCGATCGTCGGGTTGCCGGGGCGCCCGGCCTACGCGGCGGCCAAAGGCGCGCTGGTCTCGCTCGGCCGGCAGCTCGCCGTCGAGTACGGTCCGGCGCTGCGGGTCAATACGGTGCTTCCGGGCCCGATCCTCACGGACGCCTGGGCCGACATCTCGGAAGTGGACAGAGCGCGCAGCGCCGAGGCCACGATCGCCGGTCGATTGGGTAGCCCCGACGACGTGGCGGCCGCGGTGGCGTTCCTGGCCTCCGACGAGGCCGGGTTCGTCACCGGCACCACGCTGGTCGTCGACGGTGGCTGGACTGCCACTCGGCAGTCGTCGTGACAAGGGGACGCATGCAGCACTACGGGACGCGTGGCGTGCACGGTCAGACGGTGGAGGTGCTGGCCCAGCGCATCCTGACCGGACAGTTCGCCGAAGGCGCCACGCTCGACATCACCGCGCTGCAGTCGGAACTCGACGTCAGCCTCACCGCGCTGCGCGAGGCGATGCGTGTGCTCGCCGCGAAAGGGCTCGTCGACGCCCGCCCGAAGCGCGGGACGTTCGTGCGTCCGCGTGACGACTGGAGCCTGCTCGACCCCGACGTCCTGCGATGGCAGTTCTCCCGCGCGACCCGGCCGGGGTTATTCAGCGACCTGCACGAGCTGCGGTCGATCGTCGAGCCCGGAGCCGCCGGGCTCGCGGCCGAACGAGCGACGGGCTCCGACGTCGAAGCGCTGGACGTCGCGCTCGCGGCGATGGCGTCGGCCGGGGACGACATCGGCGCGGCCGTCGACGCCGACCTCGCGTTCCACCGCGCGCTGCTCGCCGCGACCCACAACGAGCTGCTCCAGCGCATGGAGGTGCTGATCGAGACCGGGCTGGCCGAACGTGACCGGATGGTGCACGGAGCCGGGCCCGGCGATCCGGTCCCCAGCCACCGGGCGGTGGTGGACGCGATCCGGCGGCACGACTCGGCCGACGCGGCCCGCGCCATGGGACGACTGCTGGAGCAGGCCGTCGAGGACGTAGCGAGGCTCGCCGATGAAAATCGATAAGGTCGAGACGTTCCTCGTTCCGCCGCGCTGGCTGTTCTGCCGCATCTCCACCGACGACGGGCTGGTGGGCTGGGGTGAGCCGGTCGTCGAAGGACGCGCGGAGGTGGTGCGCGCGGCCGTGGACGTCCTGGCCGAGTACCTGATCGGCGAGGACCCGCTACGCATCGAGCAGCACTGGCAGGTGCTGACCAAGGGTGGCTTCTACCGCGGCGGGCCGGTGCTCTCCAGCGCGGTCGCCGGCATCGACCAGGCTCTCTGGGACATCGCAGGCAAGGCCTACGGTGCCCCGGTGCACGCGCTGCTCGGCGGCGCGGTGCGCGACCGCGTCCGCGTCTACGCCTGGGTGGGCGGCGACGAGCCGGGCGAGCTCACCGACGCGGTGACCGCGCACGTCGAAGCCGGGATGACCGCGGTGAAGATGAACGCGAGCGGCGTGCTCTCCCCGGTGCCGACGCTGGCCGAGCTGAACGCGGTGGTCGCGCGCGTCGCCGCGGCCCGGGAGGCCCTCGGCGACGACCGGGACGTGGCCGTCGACCTGCACGGCCGGGCCACGTTCCCGGCGGCGCGCCTGCTGCTGCCCGCGCTCGCGCCGCTGCACCCGCTGCTGGTCGAGGAGCCGCTGCTGCCCGAGCACGGCGACCGGCTGCCCGACCTGATCGGGCTGAGCGCCGTGCCGGTCGCGACCGGTGAGCGCCTCTACCACCGCAGCGATTTCCTGCCCGCGCTGCGCGCCGGGGTCAGCGTTGTGCAACCCGACCTCTCGCACGCCGGCGGCATCTCGGAGGTGCGCCGGATCGCCTCGCTCGCGGAGACGCACGGGGCGTTGCTCGCACCGCACTGCCCCCTCGGGCCGGTGGCGCTCGCCGCCAGCCTGCAGGTGGCGCTGAGCACGTCGAACTTCCTGATCCAGGAGCAGAGCATCGGGATCCACTACAACCTCGGCGCTGACCTGCTCGACTACGTGACCGACCCGGAGCCGCTGCGGATCGTCGACGGGCACATCGCCCGGCTCGAACTACCCGGGCTCGGGATCACCGTGGACGAGGCGGCGGTCCGGGAGGCCGACCGGTCCGGGCACGCCTGGCGCAACCCCGTCTGGCGGCACGACGACGGGTCGTTCGCGGAGTGGTGACCGTGCTGACCGATCCGGCGCACGGCGGCCGCTGGACCTCGCTGCGCGTGGACGGCCGCGAGTGGCTCTGGCACCGGGCCGCGCCCCGGGCGGACGTGCGCCCCGGCGATCCGTTCGTCGACGCGGGCGGGGTGGAGGAGTGCGTCCCGACCGTGCGTGGCGTGCCCGATCACGGGTCGGTGTGGTCGCGGCCGTGGACCGCGGAGGGCGTCGTGACACCGGAGTTCGAGCTGCGTCGGGCGTTCCGGACGGTGGGCGACGCGCTCGTGGTGGAGTACCGGCTGTCGGCGGCCCCCGGCTACCGGTTCGTCTGGGCGGCCCACGCGCTGCTCGACGTGTCGCCGTCGGCCCGGCTGGTGGCGCCGCACGGCACGCCGACCCGGGTGTACGACGCGGAGCTCCGGACCGAGGCGTGGCCCGCCGGCCTCGACCGGCTCGGCCCCGACGACGGCACCGCGCTCGGCGCGATCCTCGCCTGCTCGTCCGTCCGGGTGGTGGACGGGTCCTCGCTGAGTTTCCGGCTGGAGGCCGACGGGCAGCCGGTGTCCGTCGCGCTCTGGCGGAACTTGCGAGGATGGCCGGAGGAGGACCCGTACCGGTCGATCGGCGTCGAGCCGATGCTCGGGCGGGTGTTCGATCGGGCGGAGGGGGACACCGCCGTCGTGGGGGAGTCCGGAGAGTGCGCGTGGCGGCTGACGGTTTCGGCATGAGTTACGACGTGGTCTGCGTCGGCGAGTCGATGGCGCTGGTGACCCCGGATCCGCCGGGTCCGCTGGCCGCCGGTGGCCCGATGCGGCTCGACGTCGCCGGGGCCGAGTCGACGGTCGCCTCCTACCTGGCGCAGCTCGGGGCGCGGGTGGCCTGGGTGAGCGCGGTCGGGGCCGACCCGCTGGGTGAACTCGTGGTCGCCCGGGTCGGCTCGTACGGTGTCGACGTCTCGCACGTGGTCGTCGACGGGTCCGCCCCGACCGGCGTCTTCTTCAAGAACCCGGGGGCGGCCGGCACGACCGTGCACTACTACCGCGCCGGGTCGGCGGCTTCCCGGCTCGGACCGTCGACGCTGCCGGCCGCGCGGGTCGTTCACCTGAGCGGCATCACGCCGGCGCTGTCGTCGTCGTGCGCCCGGCTCGTCGAGGCGGCGCTCGAGACCGGCTTCACCAGTTTCGACGTGAACTACCGGCCCGGGCTGTGGCCGGTGGAGCGGGCCGCGCCGGTGCTGGCCGCGCTGGCTCGCCGCGCCGACGTCGTGTTCGTCGGCCTGGACGAAGCGCAGACGCTCTGGGGCGTGCGGACGGCCGCCGACGTGCGTGAGCTCCTCCCGGAGCCGGGCCGGGTGATCGTGAAGGACGGCGCGGTGGGCGCGTACTCGGACGCGGAGTTCGTGCCGGCGCCCGCGGTCGAGGTGGTGGAACCGGTCGGCGCGGGTGACGCGTTCGCGGCCGGGTACCTGTTCGGCCTGGTGCGCGACGCCCCGGAGGCCGAGCGCCTCCGGCTGGGGCACCGGGTCGCCGGGGCGGCCTTGCGGGTGACCGGAGACGTGGCGGAACTGGAGGGGTTCGATGACGTTTGACGAGATCGTCGGCGAGGCGCGGATCATGGCGATCCTGCGGGGGCTGCCGCCGACCGAGACCGTTTCGCTGGCGTCGCGGCTCTGGGACGCCGGGGTGACCGTGCTGGAGATCCCGCTGGCCCGGCCGCACGGGCTGGACGCGCTGCGGGACGTCGCGGCCGCCGCCGCCGAGCGCGGGCTGATCGTGGGTGCGGGCACCGTCGTGACGCCCGACCAGGCCCGGGCCGCGGCGGAAGCCGGCGCCCGCTACACGGTCGCGCCCGGCCTCGACCTCACCGTGCTCGCCGCGAGCCTGCACGCCGGGCTACCGCACCTGCCCGGCGTCGGCACCGCGAGCGAGGTGGGGCTCGCGGTGGCCGCCGGCTGCCGCTGGCTCAAGGCGTTCCCGGCCGGCGCGCTCGGCCCCGGCTGGATCTCGGCCGTGCGCGGCCCGTTCCCGGACGTCCGTTTCGTCGCCACCGGTGGCCTCGCGGTGAGCGACGTCCCGGCATTCCTCGACGCGGGCGCCGCCGTGGTGGCGCTCGGTTCCGCCCTCGCCGATCCCGACCAGCGCGCTCAGCTCACCGACGTGCTCTGAGCCCGGAGTCGTCGACAACCGGCTTTTTGATGTGTTCGGCCGGCCCGCTCTTGTAGAAACGCCTCATGGCGCTCTCCAATGAGGACCTCGACACCGACTTCCCGCACGCCGCCCGGATCTGGAACTACTGGATGGGCGGGACCGACAACTTCCCCGCCGACCGAGCCGCCGGTGACGCGGTCGCGCAGGTGTACCCGGAGATCGTCCGGATGGCGCAGTACTCCCGCGGGTTCCTGATCCGCGCCGTGCGCTACCTGGCCGAAGAGGCCGGCATCCGGCAGTTCCTGGACATCGGCACCGGGCTGCCGGTCATGCAGAACACCCACCAGGTGGCCCCGGACGCGAAGGTCGTCTACGTCGACATCGACCCGATGGTCGCCGACACCCCGCTCGAGGGCGCCGCGACGTTCGTCCGGGCCGACTACCACGACCCCGAGGCGATCCTGGCCGCGGCGGCGGAGGTGCTCGACTTCCGTCAGCCGATCGCGGTGATGTTCATGGGGGTCCTCGGGTACGAGCCCGACGACCAGGTGTTCCGCTCGATCGTCAGCCGCACGCTGGCCCCGCTCGAGGCCGACAGCTTCCTGGTGCTCTGGGACGGCACGAACACCACGCCGGAGGTCGTCGAAGGCGCCAGGCGGCTGGCCGAGAGCGGGGGCGTCCCGTACGTCCTGCGCAGCCCTTCGGTGCTGGCGACCGCCTTCGACGGCCTGCAGCTGATCGACCCCGGCCTGGTCCAGATCACCCACTGGCGCCCGGAGGACACCGCACCCCCCGCGATCGAGGCCTACGGAGCGGTGGCCCGCAAGCTCCCTTCGTAGGGAGGACGTGGTGGGGCGTGGCAGGCTACGAACCATGAACCGGCTCGGTGACGCGACCTCGCCCTACCTCGTTCAGCACGCCGACAACCCGGTCGACTGGTGGCCCTGGTCGACCGAGGCGTTCGCCGAGGCGAAACGCCGGGACGTTCCGGTGCTCCTCTCGGTCGGCTACGCCGCGTGTCACTGGTGTCACGTCATGGCGCACGAGTCGTTCGAGGACGACGAGACCGCCGCGCTGATCAACCAGTACACGGTGCCGATCAAGGTCGACCGGGAGGAGCGTCCCGACGTCGACGCGGTCTACATGGAGGCCACCCAGGCCATGACCGGCCAGGGCGGCTGGCCGATGACCGTGTTCGCCACGCCCGACGGCGCGCCGTTCTTCTGCGGAACGTACTTCCCGAAAGCGCACTTCCAGCGGCTGGTCGTCGCGGTCGCGCAGGCCTGGGCCAACCAGCGCGAGGAGGCGATCGCGCAGGGGCGCAACGTCGTCGAGGCGCTCACCGGCGGTTCGCTCGGCCCCGGCCACCCGCTCGACGCGGCGAAGCTCGACTCCGCCGCGCAGACGTTCCAGCGCGACTACGACCCGGACGACAAGGGCTTCGGCGGCGCACCGAAGTTCCCGCCGTCGATGGGGCTGGAGTTCCTGCTCCGCCATCACGCCCGCACCCGCAGCGAGGATTCGTTGCGCATGGTGAGCGAGACCTGTGCGGCGATGGCCCGCGGCGGCATGTACGACCAGCTCGGCGGCGGGTTCGCCCGGTACGCGGTCGACGCCACCTGGACCGTGCCGCACTTCGAGAAGATGCTCTATGACAACGCGCTGCTGCTCCGCGTCTACCTGCATCTCTGGCGCACCACCGGCGATCCGCTGGCCCGCCGGGTCGCCGACGAGACCGCCGAGTTCCTCCGCCGTGACCTGCGCACCCCCGAGGGCGGTTTCGCGTCGGCGCTCGACGCGGACACCGACGGCGTCGAAGGCCTCACCTACGCCTGGACACCGGCGCAACTCACCGAAACGCTCGGCGACGAGGACGGCGCCTGGGCCACCACGCTGCTCGGCGTCACCGGCGAGGGCACGTTCGAGCACGGCACGAGCGTCCTGCAGCTCCGGAAGGACCCCGACGACCCGGCCCGCTGGGCGAAACTGCGGGAGCGGCTGCTGACCGCACGCGGCGAGCGCCCGCAGCCCGCCCGCGACGACAAGGTCGTCGCGGCCTGGAACGGCCTCGCGATCGCCGCGCTCGCCGAATACGGTGAACTGTGCTCCGATCCGGCCGCGACCGACGTCGCGGTGCGGGCCGCGGAACTGCTGCTGCGCGTCCACCTGGTCGACGGCCGGCTGCGGCGCACCTCGCGCGACGGTCGGGTCGGCGAGCACGCCGGCGTCCTCGAGGACTACGGCGACGTGGCCGAGGGCTTCCTGGCGCTGCACCAGGTCACCGGCGAGGCCCGGTGGCTGGCGTCGGCGGGGGAGCTGCTCGAGACCGCGCTCACCCGGTTCGCCGACGGTTCCGGCGGCTTCTACGACACCGCCGACGACGCCGAGGCGCTCATCCGCCGCCCGCAGGACCCGACCGACAACGCGACCCCGTCCGGCTCGTCCGCAGTGGCCGGAGCCCTGCTCACCTACGCCGCGCTCACCGCGTCGGTGCGCCACCGCGAGGCCGCCGAGGGTGCGCTCGCCAAGATGGCCCCGG